>WAOR01000031.1 GCA_015521175.1 Thermodiscus sp. | reverse complement strand
CTCTTATATAGGGTTACGGGCTCGGCGGGAATAACCGCCTCATCACGCCCCATTCTTCCTCAGCTGCCTGACGCTCTTCACGGCCCTGGGTAGTATCTCCGCGGCCCGCTCCAGTATATTGGTCTCCCACAGACATCGTCCACGTTTATTGCGCCGTTCTCTATTCCTTGGCGGAGCTCCTCGAGGTAGGCTATCCATGGCCTTGCCTGCATATAGGCTATGAGGGGGAAGAGTAGCGCGAACCCTATGAACACGAGCAGGAAGAGGGCGAAGACGCCGCCGAACGGCCCCGTTGCCGGGAACGAGGCAGCAATAGCGATAGCCATGAGGGCTATGATGAGCACGATTCCCGCGCTGAGATAGATGCTCCTCTTCGCCGAGCTAATAGCGGCGCTGAGTGCAGCGATGGCTGCTTCCCGGTCACATGGAAGCGTTACCACGAAGCCCCCGGGGAACCACCATGACAAGGCTCAGTAACTCCTCCTACCGGCACGCGTAGAGGGGCACGGGGCTAGCTATATGTACTCACTCATCGATAACCAAGGGGCCTGGCCCGGTCAGCAACCATGTCTCTGGGGTTCGCTTTGTGCACATGTGATGAGGCGTAGGGTATAAGTGTCCCACTTTTCGCCCCGTAGAGACTCGTAGGAGAGCCATGCAGAGCCGCAGTATATCTCGGAGCACAGGGGTCGTGGAGTTCTATACCCCGGGCAGGTACCCCGTATCAGCTGCTAGGGCGCTAAGCATAGGAGCAGAGCTAGTTGACTCCATAGGGCTGCGCCACGAGCTGAGAGAAGTGAGCATCGCCCCGGCTTGGTGGAGGAGGATATGCAGCTACACGAGGTACACTCGGTGCACGGAAAAAGAGACGGGTAATGGGCTACGGGTACTCGTGATAGTTGATTCCCATGACGCTTCCCCGCCGCGTAGTGGAGCCGATCTCGTCTACGAGATGGATACGAGGCGCGGCACCGTTCTACGCCTGGATAGTCTCAGGGCGCCGTGGCTCTGAATCCTCGTTTCTCTAGGCACTCTATCAGCGCCCTGGCTACGTGGTCGTAGTACCCGTTGGGGCCGAGCACGTAGCGGAATAGCTTGGTTCCTCCGCCGCGATAGATACTCCTAACCTTGTCCCCAAGATCTATCGGTGATGGGTACTGGTTCTCGGCGGCGAACACCTCTAGTGGCTGCCGCGGCCTAGGCTCCGGGGACTCAGCTGGCCTCCCCACAGCCAGGCCCACCAGGGGAACCACGTGCAGGGGTAGGCCAAGCAAATCAGCCACCCTGCAGGGATCAGCATATAGAGCAACGAAGACAATACCGTAGCCCAGCTCCTCGGCAGCGAGAGCAGCCCAGCCCGAGGCTATCCCCACATCTATAGCAGCTACAACAAAGTGCCCCAGCCCGGGCTGCGCAACGCTGACCCCTGCTCGGCGAGAAGCCTCCAAGAGCTTATGGTAATCAGCGCTGAAGACGAGGAAGACAGGGGCCTCGGCGACGTGCTCCTGGCCCCCCACTATTTCGGCGAGGCTCCTCCGTAGCCCCTTATCCGTGACCGCTATCACCGTCACGGGCTGGAGATTCCACGAGCTAGGAGCCCTCCTAGCAGCCTCCAGTATCCTCTCCAAGTCCTCCCGGGGCACTGGCTCGTCTCTGAACTTCCTAATACTAACATGCCTCGATATGGTCTCGAGACAGCTAGGCGACAAGGCAAACATTCCCCGGAATTGCTAGGGAGCCGGGAACTTTATACATTAGCCCCCATTAGCTCCATGAAGCACCGTGAATAGGACAACGGGGGTCAGCATCCCCGCTCAGCTCACAGCCCATTAGAGAGGGCTCGCCCCTTCTAAGCCTCATCACTATTACTATTCGACCTGCTTCCCCAGCTTAATTTCCCAGTATGCCCCGTCTAGTCCTTATAGCCGTGCCTACCTTCTAGACACTGGGGCCTGAGATAGGGCTGCAGAGCATCCTACGGGTTCACAGCTATGACTGTGTTCCGGGACACTGGTTATCGTACTGGGCTTGGGCTGAGCTTCTATAACCGGCTCCAGGACCTTGGGCGCCTAGAGAGCTTTCTGCGGGCTGCGAGGACTCTGATAATCTATGGGCCCCGGGGTGTTGGTAAGAGCGAGCTTGCCCGGTACTATTTGTCGAGGAGGGCTCCCCGGCTCAGCGGTGTTCTTATTGATGTGCGTAGGCGTGCTGCTGAGCGCCTCGGAGTCCATGGCTCTTTGGGTGACGTGGCCAGGGTCTTGGACGAGATTGTTTCCCGCGTCCTCGGCACCGGTAGCCTTGTCGGGCTCGTGGAGAGCGTTGCCCGTGCCCTCCGAGGACTCGGTGGGGGCCTCGTGGTTGTTGATGAGTTCCACCTGCTCTACCGGGACAGAGAGGAAGCCGTTGCTGAGCTTGAGCGCGTAGCCGGGTACCTGGCCAAGACACTGCATGGTCCACGCCTAGTTCTTACTGTGAGCGAGGGCTTCGTGGCAACCAGTAGGGCTCGGAGGAGACTGATAGGGTACTCAGCGAGGTATATGCTCCTCGAGGGACTCGG
>WAOR01000030.1 GCA_015521175.1 Thermodiscus sp. | reverse complement strand
TTACCCTAACCTCACCTAGCTTTTAATATCCAATATTTCGCTTGGTTGACACGAGGTGAATTATAGAGATGGCTACCTATGCATGTACAAAGGATGAATTAAAGCTACCACCGGATGGCCAGCTTGTCAAATGGGAGAACGGTAAGCTAATAGTGCCCGACAACCCCATAGTAGTGTTCATAGAGGGCGACGGGATCGGCCCAGAAATAGTAACCTCCGCCAGGAAAGTCCTAGACGCGGCCGTAGAGAAAGCCTACGGTGGTAAGAGGAAGATCGTCTGGTGGGAGATGCTAGCAGGCGAGAAGGCCCAGAAGGAGTGCGGCGTCCTCCTACCCGAAGCCACTATAGAAGCCTTGAAGACAACTAGGGTCGGCCTGAAAGGCCCCCTAACCACACCGGTTGGCAGCGGTTACAGGAGCCTAAACGTTGCTATTAGGAAGCTACTAGACCTCTACTCCAACGTGAGGCCTGTGAAGTGGTACGGCCAGCCGGCCCCTCACAGGTACGCAGATAAGGTGAACTTCCTAATCTTCAGGGAGAACACTGAGGACGTCTACGCGGGCATCGAGTGGCCCGCTGGGAGCGAGGATGCACTGAAGATAATCGAGTTCCTCAAGAAGGAGTTCGGAGTAGAGCTAACCCCAGACACTGGAATCGGGCTCAAGCCGATCAGCGAGTTCAAGACTAAGAGGCACATGAGGAAGGCCATGGAGTGGGCCATCAAGCTAGGCTACAACAGGGTAACCATTATGCATAAGGGCAACATAATGAAGTACACTGAGGGCGCTTTCAGGGAGTGGGCATACCAGGTAGCACTAGAAGAGTTCAGGGACGTCGTGATCACTGAGGACGAGCTGTGGAGCAAGTACAACGGCGAGATACCCGAGGGCAAGATCCTAGTCAACGATAGGATAGCCGATAACATGCTCCAGCAAATAATCACGAGGCCATGGGACTACCAGGTAATAGTAACCCCCAACCTCAATGGAGACTACATCAGTGACGAGGCAAACGCCCTCGTAGGAGGAATCGGAATGGCCGCTGGCATAAACGTCGGCGACGGCAGAGCAGTAGGAGAGCCGGTCCACGGCACCGCGCCCAAGTATGCTGGCAAGAACGTGATCAACCCCACAGCCGAGATCCTCAGCGGAGTACTCCTAATAGCCGACTTCATGGGTTGGAAGGAGGTAAGGCCGCTAGTAGAGAACGCTATAAGGAAGGCCATCGCCAACAAGATCGTGACCTACGACCTGGCAAGGCACATGCCAGGAGTAGAGCCCGTAAAGACCACCGAGTACACCGAGGCCTTAATCCAGTTCATAAAGGAGGCCTAACGGGGCCTAATCCTATAAGAGGGGCAATCCCCCACTCTTTCTATTTCATCCACAAGGTCTACAACCTCTAAGAGCCTCTCAATCCTGCACCTCGCCAAGTCCAGGATTAGAGGACAAGAATCCCCATACGCTACTGGATACCCTACTACGCGCATCGCGGTAGCATCCCACTTGCTATCGCCTACGAACATAGCATTGCTGGGAGAGATACCGTATTCGCCGAGGATCCTCTTCACCGCACGCCTTTTATCCACGCCTACTAGGGGAGCACCCCCGGGAACCAGGTAGCCCCTCTTATCAAAGAGTAGCTTGTTGGCAATCCAAACATCGGCTCCAATCTCCCTTGCAACCCTCCTAGCGAGCAGGTCTATGCCCCCGGAAACTATGCCTATCATAACGCCCCTCTTATGGAGCTCTCTTGCTACGAGTGGAGCGTGCTCGTCGATTGGCACCTTCTCGAGGACACGTATGAGCTCGGTGATGTGCACTTGGCCCCGGGCTCGTATCCATAGGCTAGTGTCCTCCTCCATCCATTCCATGTAGCTGATCTCTCCAGCCTCGAATTTCTTCATGATCTCCCTGGCCTGTTTTAGGACTCCGAAATACTTGTGGAGGTACTCCCAGCTACTACGGATCTTGACCAGTACGCCGTCCATATCGAATAATACTACTTTTACCTTCCTTCCCGCTATTATTGTGCACCTCCAAGGGTCTTCCTTGATTGCTTACTGGGCCTATTTAGGAGTGGGAGGAGACCAGTTTAAAATAAAAAGAAATATAGGAAATTATTTCACTTTTTGAGAGCATACGCGGCAGCTACAATTATCACAATTATTATGATGCCGGCAGCCACAGCCATGCTCGTACTAGAGCCGCCCTTGCCTCCCTTTCCACCGGTCGCAGTGGTTGGCTGGCTCGCCGATTGCTGTGGACCAGAGCTAGAAGTGCTTCCTGTCTGGGTGGTGGTGCCGGTGCTTGTCCCGGTTTGCTTGCTGCTCGTACTGGTGCCACTGCTCGTGGTGGCTGGGCTCGTGGTTGTGCCTTGCTGTCCCTGGCTTGCGGTGGTTGTTGTAGTCGGCGCTGGCTGGTTGTTAGCGTTCACTACTATGAATGTTGAGAAGCTTGTTGCGTTGAAGGTAACGGTGCCGTTGGCTTCTACCTTATAGTTGGTTATTAGTTTGACTTGACCGTTGTGGCTTATTTCTAGTATTGCTATGCCCTGGGTCTGGTTTGCGGGCAGGTTTATTGTTGCTGATCCCTGCTCTATCCCGTTAACCGTTACGCCTGCTCCAGCAGCGGTGTAACCGTAGGCTTTCGCCTTGGTGTTTGCCTCAGTGTGGTTTAAGGCTTCTACTTCAAGGCTCCCGTTGACCTTCGTGTTAGCATATATTTTGACCTGTACTGCAAGGTTTCCGCCGGCTTTCACAACTAGGACTTTCGGCTGTGATAGCACTATCTTGCCTGTTTCTATCACTACCTTCTTGCTGTGCATTACTACGACTACTTTAGCGTTGGCTATTGTGGCCAGGGAGAGCTTTACGTGGTGAGCCTTCCCCTTGACTCCTACCTCTACTATACCGTTGCCCGCGGCTTTTATGGTGGTGTTGGGGGGTGCTACTGTGATGTGCTTTATCTCCTCTAGGTTGCTACAGCTCAGCTGTATGCTTGTCCCTAGGTCCTCTCCCGTCTCAGTGTTGTAGAAGTGCACGCTTCCATCCGTTGTTAGGGTAACTGTAGCTGTCGAGCTCTCACAGTTCAAGGCGTGAATTGTTGCAATGGCTAGTGCCTTTGCTATAGAGTATGCTGTGGCCGGGTCTCCCGTGCCTTTTAGGTATATGCCTGCCTTGTAGTTCCTGTTCGATAGGGTTAAGGATAGCTCCGCCTGAGTTGGGTAGAATGTTAGTGCCTTGGGGTTTATTCCCTCGATGTGGCCTGTCAGGGAGCCGGTAGCAGTTAGGATCCCTCCGCTGCTCTCGGCCTGGAGGTTGACTGTTATTGTGGCTGTAGCGTTCTCGTAGAATAGTGGTACTCCCGTGGTGTTTACCGCTGTTATGTTGACTAGGGGCATGTGCTCCTTCTTGCCGTGTAGGGGTATGCCCGGAGTTATGAATCCTGATACGAATCCAACGGTCTTACCGGTGACTGTTATAGCGGTACCGTTGCTGGTAACATTCATAGTGTATTCTCCTTCTCCCCTGGTCTTATTGGCCTCCATCTTCAAGTAGTTGTAGACTAGCGCGGCTAGGCCCGCGTCTACCTGCTGGTTGCCGCTGTTGAAGGCTATGACTACCTTGTAAGTTGTCTCTGCCTTGGTCTTCACGATTACTGTGTGTGCTTGTGCTTGGAGGGTTCCGGTAGCGTTTCCTGGGAGGCCTACTATGCTCGCGCCACCTACGATGTTGAAGTTGGCGTGGAGGGTTGCAGTGATATCGCCGTGTGTACCGTTATAGGAGCCCTGGCTCGTCGACTCGAAGGAGAGGTATACTGCTGTTATTCCTGGGAGGGTAGCGTTTCCTCCAGGTATGGGTGGAGTTGGAGGCGGTGCCGGCGTTGTACTGTTGCTATTGTTTCCAGTGCCTCCTCCAACGCCTGGTAGCTGGAGTACGTGGGCAGTAGTGGTTTCGAGTGATTGTAGGCTTGTCACGTTTACGTATATTTCTCCCTGGCTGTGGGATTCGAAGTGGTTCTTCGAGACCGTGATAGTCTTTGTGTATGTTATGCTCCCCTCGGGTAGGCTAGGGTTCTGGTAGGTTAGGTGGAGGTTCCCGTTAATGCTTGCCGTCCCCGTCTCAGTAGCCGATAGCGTTGCTGTCAGGCTGAGCGTGGTGTTAGTGTCCTCTGTGAGCTCTCCTGTTATGTTGTAGGAGACGGTTGATGTCTGGGCTCCAAATGAACCCTCTAGGGTTGCTGATCCGCTTGTTGACGCCTTAAGGGCTAGTACTGGGGTCGCGATCATTAGGATTATAGTGATTAATGCTAATGCCATAGTTTTCCTCAAGGTTAATCACCCTAATTCTCTATGATTAGTGTGTCGCGAGCTAGTGGTTATATGCATGGCGGTAGTATTTGCGTGGAGGGATACCGGAGGAAAACAAAGTTATGAGTTAGGAATCGAGGGGTTCCACGCATGGATTATATGTTTGCTTTCTTTGAGAAGTTATAAATTGAGATTCCTACTAGCTTATCTCCCTTAAGGCTTACGATTATGTCATCGTCGAGCATCATGCTTTCATCAGGCTCCTCGTCGCCGAAGACTATGTAGAGTATGTCGTTCTGCTTGTCGTACTCAATCCACATCTTCCTGAGGTCGCCGACCCTAAGGTTGCCCAGCTTCTCCTGGGCTTCCTCGAACTCACGGGCTCTCTCTTCTCCCTCCAACCGGCTTGTCACCCGAAGCCGGGCTTCCTCACACTGACTACCTCCTTGTTAACGAGGGTTGGTGGGACCTCGCCCTTATAGAATGCTATAAGGTTGTCGGCCACGAGCATAGCCATCTTAGTCCTAGTCTCCACTGTGGCGCTTGCAGCATGTGGTGCTAGTACGACGTTCTTCATCTTGGTTAGAGGGTGGTCTGGTGGTAATGGTTCCTGCTCGAAGACGTCTAGAGCGGCGCCTGCTATCCATCCCTCCTGGAGTGCCTTTACTAGCGCGTCGGTGTCTACCACTTTACCGCGTGCCGTGTTTACTAGGTAGGCCGACTTCTTCATTAGGCGTAGCTCCTTCTCGCCTATTAGGTGGTAAGTGTCCTTGGTGAGAGGTACGTGTAGGCTTACTATATCGGACTCGCGTAGCAGTTCTTCGAGGCTCACGTGCTTGGCGTTTAGCCTCTCTTCCTCCTCTGGCGGTAGCGGGCGCTTGTCGTAGTAGAGGATGCGCATCTTGAAGCCCTTGGCTCTCTCCGCCACCGCTCTTCCTATCCGGCCCATGCCGACTATACCAAGAGTCTTCCCGTTGATCTCGAAGCCCAGCATCATGAGGGGGTGCCAGCCGGTCCCCGTCTTGTACCACTCGCCGCTCCTCACGAACTGGTCTGCCTCGACCATTCTACGGGTCACGGCTAGTATGAGCCCCCAGGTGAAGTCCGCAACAGCCTCGGTTAGGACTCCTGGAGTATTGGTCACGTAGACCCCGTATTTCGTGGCGCAGTCCAAGTCTATGTTATCGTAGCCCACAGCGTATTGGGCTATGATTCTCAGCTTAGGCTGTCCCGCCTTTATTAGGTTGCAGTCAACCTTATCCGTGAGAAGCGTTACTAGGGCATCATACTCCCTAGCCTTCTCGACTAGAACCTCGTAGGGAGGAGCAGTGTACTCCGGCCAGACGTCCACATCATAGTACTCCCTTATCCTCTCCAACCCGGGCTCCGGGATCTGGCGCGTTACAAATACCCTAGGCTTTACTGCCACTAGGATCACCACTCTTTTAGAGGCATGGTTCCAGGATAATATAGTAGATTACTGGGGGACCCTCGAGATGCTAGTAGGAGTTATAAGCGATACCCATGACAATATTGAAAACGTCCGGAGGGCCGCTGAGGTATTCAGGAAGGAGAAGGTGGACCTGGTAATCCACCTAGGCGATATAGTCGCCCCGTTCACACTCCTAGAACTAGCCAATAACGTGGAGGCACCAGTCAAGGCCATATACGGGAATAACTGCGGGGAAAAGCTGGGACTCCAGAGAGTCGCAGGCATGGTGGGGGCTGAGATATGGGAGCCTCCTAAGACCATCACCCTAGACGGGCAGAGGATCCTACTAGTACACGGCTATGGTAGCCCCCAGGAGACTACTGAGATCGTGGAAGCCCTAGCCATCTCCAAAAAGTGGGATGCCGTCCTATACGGCCACACCCACCAGGCGAGGCTCGACTATAAGAGAGGGGTACTCATACTTAATCCTGGAGAGGCTGGAGGCTGGCTGTCAAAGCCCAGCATAGCACTACTAGATACTGATACGATGCGGGCGAAGATAGCATGGCTCTAAGCCTCGGATCCCTCGCAGTCCACCTCAAAATAATAGCTAGGAGAAGAGAGGAAAGCCTCGGTCTAATACTGGGCCGCAGGGAATTTGCCAGCTTACTAGTTGGAATAAAGAACGTGGCACGCTACAAGCGGGTAGAATTCCTCGGTGATCCTTGGGCTACGATTGTAGCCCACGCCATAGCCGAGAACCTGGGGCTCGAAGTTCTGGGAGTCTATCATACTCACCCGTGCGGGACCCCCAGGCCTAGTAGGAGAGATCTCGAGGGTATGAAGGCCTGGCCATATATATGGGTGATAGCCTCTCCCACGGGCCTGAAGGCGTGGATCATGAAGGGTGGGGAGGCTAGAGAGGTGCCGGTAGCTTGAGGAGGAGCCGGAAGCCGCTAGTAGGGGCTGGCAGTATAATACTAGCCTTCATATTGGCCCTCGCCAGCTATTGGGCCACGAGGGACCCCCTACTAGCAGCTGTGCTGGCTGGTTTCCCCACTTTCATAGCCCCCGCATACTATGCGTGGAAAATGGACCCCGTCAAGTCCTTGGCCGCAAGTGTTCTAGCGTCAATGGCCTCAGGGAGCCTGGCATGGATCGCTGTGAAGTCTCTGGGAGGGGATCCTAGGGAGAGCTTAAATCCTTTACTAGCATATACTCTAAGTTTTGCTACTGGTGGCCTTGCAGGCCACCTCTCCGCCTCGGCCTATTTTATGAACCTGCTAGGCGATCTCTCCACTTATAGCCCGGATTATCCCTTCGAGGCCGCCTGCTTTTTGGCTACGGCTTCTAGCACTGTTCTCGGCCTAGCATTCTTCCGGAGTATTAGGAGACCTGGCTACCTTGCTAGTCCGAGCCTCCTCCTAGCCTTTGCCTTTTCCCTTGGCATGCTAGCTCTAGCGTTGACTGCGGGCTAGGAGATCAGCTTGATCGTGCCGAGTGTTATGAGTAGCAGGCCTGCTACAATATAGATTCCTGCTACTATGCTTGCAGATGTTATTATGTCCAGGCTCCTCGAGTAGGAGACGTATCCCCCTCCCTGCCCGTTGCTGGAATAGAAGTCTTGGACCTGGTCTATCAGCCTCATGTACTGGGGGGCGTTAGGCGCGGCTCCTGCTCCCAGGATTCTCTCCGAGTCTATCCTCACTAGCATGCCGTTTTGATCATAGTAGTATGATGTGAAGTCGTAGTAGTAAGTGTTGGGCACTTGCCCGGGTATTATGCGGGGCTGTAGGCTAACCTGATAGGCGCTGGCCACGCCCAGGCCTGTGACCGCGGCACTCGGCTTCCCAGCGATTGCCACCGCATCTATCGGGGCTATGAAAACGCGGTATAGGAGTGTGACAGGCACCTGTCTTTGCAGGACTAAGCCAGAGGGCTCGAACCTAAGCACTACGCTCGCCGTACCATTGGCCTTGCATGGATCGTTTAGCACGTATACGTGCCATGTGAAGCCCGCCTTCCTTATGCTACCGTTCTCGAAGATGTAGTAGATGCTCCCCTTCCCAACCGCTCCCTTATAGGCTGGGCTCACAGCGTAGATGTGGCCGCTGCAGGTAGCGGGGGTCCCCCATCCTGGCGGGGTGTATTTCTGGGCTACGACCTTGTAGAACCATGCCCCAGTACCTATGAGTAGGAGGCCTACGATTATGAGGGCTACTGCTCGGGCCTTATCCACATGATCCACCCTTATAGCCCCTGGCGCAGGGCCGGGGTATTTTTCCATGAGGGTCACATTATTCGCTGGAAGCTCAGTAGGCTCAGTATTAGGAGAAGGGTCCCCACCCCTACGGCTAGTGTTAGTATCATAGCCCTCTTCTCACCCGTGATTACGGCTAGGCTGTCCCTGAGAACATAGGCTCCATCGCTCAGTATAGAGCCCCCGGGGAGAGGTATAACTAGGGGTGCAGCGTTCACCACTGCTAAGCTAATATTGATTAGGAAGAGCAGGTTGGACATCACGCCTAAGAGCTGGCTTGGCCAGTACTTATTGCTTATCATTATCCCTATCCTGGCACGTGTACAGTTCCCCGCCGTCTTGTTCCAAGGCCTATAAACGGTCACATTCCTAACAATGTCGTCCTGCCGGACGGTGAAGACCAAGGTCACGTTTCTATGAGGATCCTCAGCACCAAGCTGGGATAGTACCCGGGCAAGGTCTCCGATGCTCTCCACTCTCGTCCCGTTTACCGCTAGGATCTCCATTCCAGCCGTCAGGTTAGCCCTTGCCGCTGGGGATCCGGGTTCTACACCGGTGATTACTACTCCAGCCACCATGCTGGTAGCTAGGGCTAGGAATAGGAGTCCGAGGACGACGTTAGCCCCCACACCAGCACTATATACGAGGGCCCTGTCCCTGACCCTAGCCTTCCCCAGCTCTTCCTCGTCCGGCTCTACGAATGCTGCTGGTATGAATAGGAAGAAGGCGAGTCCCGCGTCCCTGACCCTTATGCCAACGCTCCTGGCAACATAGGCGTGGCTGAGCTCGTGGAATAGGGCGGCTATGCCGAGCACTACTCCTATGTAGACTGTGGCTTTCCAGCTAAGCGTTACCCCGGGGATGAAGGGTACGAATCCCGCAATGGTTCCGGCGCAGGGTGGCGGGCTGATATACCTCAATACGAATAGCTTGCCAGTGTAATAGTAGAAGGCGATGGCGGAGAGTACTAGGAGTACTAGGCTTATTACGCCGAATACCCTCCAAGCAAGGGACCACCAGCCCGCCTCCATAGGATCAAGCCTTATCCCAGCTCGGATAATGAGGTAGCCGGGGCCTACCTCAACCCTCCCCCTCCTACCCCTGAATACCACGTATACTATGGCCCAGAACACTACTAGTCCGACTGTGAATGCTACTAGGCCGGTGTCCACTAGGTTAACCCTCCCCGCAAGGCCAAGCCCGCCTAAAACGTATTAATAGAGTAGCCATTAACCCGGCCGCAGTCGATCAAGGCCCTAGACTGGATATCTGGGAGAACGCTAGCCACGACCTCCGAAGCCTCTACTACAGCGTCCTCGACGGCGTACCCCTTAGCTAGGAAAACTAGTAGAGCGCCCGTGAAGGCGTCGCCCGCACCAGTAGGGTCACCAAGCCTTGGCCCGCGGGGGTCCCTCAGGCTCGCTACCCCTCCCCTATACTGGATAGTAACCGTGCCGTACCCCCGGGTCACTATGTTAACATAGACGCTTGAGGGACCCCCACCCTCCTCCTCTCCAGAGTGGCTTATCGAGACGAGCCTCTCCCCGCCCGGAGCCTCGAGGCCTACCCTATAATAGCCCTGCACATCGACCGCCGCCAGCCCAGCCCTTCCCGCTAGCAGAGGAGGGAGAATGCCGGGCTCCTCCCCATAGACGGGGGATATAAGCACCGCCTCGTAGTAGCCCTCAGCCAGGCTTAGCACTGTGCCAGCATCTATTACTCGAGGGACCCCTACCTGGCTCACCCTTCTAGAAGAGCCCTCATACTCTAGGCGGAAGACGAATCCCGGGCCATCAACGCGGTACCCGAGCCTCTCCACCCCAAGACTCCTCTCAATACGGGCAGACTCCAGCGTCACGTAACCCACCGGGCCCACGGCTTCAGCGCGCCATCCTAGGGCCCCAATAGTGGCTCCAGCGTAGAGGCTGGGGCCGCCAGCCCTACACTCACCATTAATGATGTCGAGCGTTGGGGGCGAAACTACTAGTATCCTCCCACCCACTACCCTCTACACCTCGAGCCAGAGGGCCTGGAGCTACACGAGAGGCTGGAAACTATTGAAGCGGGCCCTAGACCACGGTAGCAGTGGAGAAGAGGATATATGCACAGGGATCCCAGCGTGCAAAGGAGCCTACATACTAGTCCTATGGTTGAGGGATCCCCTAAGGATCCGCGTGGGAAGCCTGGGGGTAATCGAGTTCAACAAGGGGTATTACGCCTACGTGGGGAGCGCTAGGGGGCCTGGAGGAGTGAGGGCCAGGCTCTGCAGGCACATCCAAGGGAGAGGTACAAAGAGGTGGCACATAGACTACCTCCGGGAATATGCGAGCATTGCCTACTACCTGTACACGTGCGGGGGACCCCCAGAGAGAGTAATCGCTGAGAGGTGTCATAGGCTCCTAGAACCTGGCCCTCGAGGGTTCGGGTCAAGCGATGACCCCGCTAATCCGACACACCTATTCTCATGCCCAGCCAGCCTCGAAGAGTGCCTCAGTAGGACGAGGGAATGCATGGGATAGCTAGCGGTCAACAATTATTGCTCTAGCTCCGAGTAGGCCCCGCAGGGTTTCCTCCAGCCTCCGATGCCCATAGAACAGGTCGTAGTTAACCCAGACCACGTCTAGGCCTCCACCGTCTACTGCCTCG
>WAOR01000029.1 GCA_015521175.1 Thermodiscus sp. | reverse complement strand
GGTGTCAGGACGGCGCACGTGTAGTCGAGCCTGTCCCGGATGTTGGGGCTGTAAGCGGTCCTCCTGAGTACTACGCCCATCTCCTCGCTAGTGTATATTGCCGCGTTCCGTATCACTTCAACCGTTAGCTTATCCACCTAGGCCACCCCTCTCCATTACAAGGTTCCCGGCCTCGTCTACTCTCGCCTCGAACCCGGGGGGCACGAGTATGGTTGTGTCCCTAGCCTCTACCACCGCGGGGCCCTTGAGCTTGGCGCCTACCCCGAGCCTCTCCCTCGAGTATACGGGGGCCTCGAGCCAGCCTCCTCGGAGGAAGATCTCCCTCTCCCCCAGTTGGGGGTCCCCCGGCTCTCTCTGGTGGCGTAGCCTGGGCTTCCCGGTTATACCCACGGCTTCGAGCCTGGCCAGGGCCACGTATACCTCTTCTCCCCTGGCTGAGAAGCCGTAGCGGGCTTCGTGTAGCCTGTGGAACTCCTCTATGAGGGCCTCGATGCTCCCCCTGTAGGGGACCCTCAGGGTGTAGCCTTGACCCCAGTAGCGTGCCTCGACGAGCCTGGCGTATCTCCTCCTGTCCACGGGTATGCCCTCCTTCTCTAGTATCCTGTCCGCCTCTTCCTCCATGGATCGGAACACCTCTTCGACCTCCTCGACCGTCAGCTTCGAGGCGGGCTTGGCTATGGGCCTGTGGAGGCTGTGCCTGTAGTCTGCTAGTAGAAGGCCTAGGGCACTGTAGACCCCTGCGTGGGGTGGTACGATTATCCTCTGCACTCCCAGGGCCTCGGCTAGCTCGGCCGCGTGTAGGGGGCCTGCGCCTCCGAAGGCGAAGAGGGTGAATTCTCGGGGGTCGTGGCCCCTCTCAACGGTTACTATCCTGAGTGCTCTAGCCATCTCCTCGTTGGCTAGTGCCACGATCATCCAGGCAGTGTCCACTACGTCTAATCCAAGCTTATCGGCTAGCCTCGCAATGGCTTGCCTGGCGAGGCCCTCGTCTAGGCGGAGGCCCCCGCCTATTACCCGGGGTAGCCTTCCCAGTACCAGGTTGGCATCGGTTACCGTGGGGTCTCTGCCTCCCCTGCCGTAGCAGGCCGGGCCAGGGTCGGCGCCAGCGCTCACGGGGCCTACCCGGAGGGCTCCTCCAGGGTCTATCCAGGCGATTGTGCCCCCGCCCGCGCTGACCTCTGCCAGGTCTATGTGGGGGTACCTGACCGGGTACCCGGTGCCCGGCACTGGCCTGCCCATGTGGGTCTCCCCGCCCACCTCGTACACGTCTACGACCGAGGGCTCTCCCCCGATTATCGAGGAGGCCTTAGCAGTAGTCCCTCCCATGTCGAATCCGAGAGCCTTCTCAACGCCCAGGAGCCTCGCCATGTAAGCGGTGGCTATCGCCCCAGCGCTCGGACCACTCTCTATGAACGCCGCCGGCCTCCTAACAGCCTCACCTATACTCGCCACGCCCCCATTGCTCTGCATCACAAGGATTACTCCCCTGAACCCCCTCTCGACGAGCCTCGCCTGGAGCCCCTCCAGGTACCTGGAGAGCACTGGTTTTAGCACGGCGTTGACAATCGTGGTGCTCGTCCTCTCGTACTCTAGGGGTTGCGGGTCTACCCGGCTACTGAGGACCACTATGGAGCCAGGGCACTCCTCGAGGATTACCTTCTCGACTTCCTCCTCGTGGGACGGGTTGGCGTAGCTGTGGAGGAGGGAGACGGCGTAGACCCTCACGCCCTCCCTGCAAAGCTTCCCCACGAGTCTCGCCACATAGTCTCGGTCGAGGGGCTCTAATTCCTCCCCGCTGGGGCCTATCCTACCGGGTATTCCCAGCCTCCTATTCCTCGGGATTAGGGGCCGCGGCTTGTCCCGGTAGAGGTTGTAGAGGCTGGGCCTGTTCTGCCTCCCGATCTCTACTACGTCCTCGAAGCCCCTGTTGGTTATGAGGGCCGCCTTGGGCGGTTCTAGGCCTATCTGGCCTAGGAAGAGGTTTGTGCCTAGTGTGGATGCGTGCACGATCAATCCTGCCTGGGAGAGGTCTACGCCGAGGTAACCTATCCCCTCCAATATTCCCTTTACTGGCTCTCTCGGCGTCGTAGCTGATTTACCCGTCGTTATGCGGCCTGTAACCTCGTCGAATAGTACGATGTCTGTGAAGGTTCCTCCAACGTCTACTGCCAGCCTCTTCAACCGGCCTCACTCTTAGAGCCGGGGTGGCGTGGAGGGGCCTAGTGGTACTTGTCTCTTAGAGGCCCCAGCTATTATATCTGAACCCTATACATCGCCCTCATAGGAGGACAAGGGCTTGGATTGAAGGGGTCAGGCATAGAGGAGAGGAGGCGCCTAATACTAGAGTCGCCGAGGATAGCCCGGCTAATACTAGAGCTGAGTATACCCCTCTTCATATCAGGGAGCCTACAGAGCCTCTACGGCATCATAGACACCTTCTGGCTCAGCAGGCTGGGGAGCGCCGCCCTGGGCACGCCAACGGTATCATGGCCCTACCGCGGAGTGCTCATGAGCATAGGCTTCGGCCTAGCCAGCAGTCTCAGCGCACTCGCAGGCCAGTACATCGGGGCGGGAGAGTATAGGAGGGCTAGCGAGAGCGTTGGAAGGGTCCTTGGACTCCTACTCCTCATCGGAATCCCGGGTAGCATAGCCTTCTACATAACCCGGGACTACTACATGACACTGGCACACATACCCCGAGACGTTGCCCGCCTCGCAAGCGGCTACATTGCAGTGACCCTAGCAGGCGTACCATTCATGTACACCTTCCTGGTCTTCAACTTCGCCCTCGGCGCGGCAGGCGATACTAGGACTCCGATGAAAGTTAGCGTTGCAACCACGCTCCTAAACTTCATCCTAGACCCCCTGATGATATTCACGCTAGGCTGGGGAGTGGTAGGCGCGGCTACCGCTACGCTGATAGCGAATATCATAGCCGGCTCCTACGCCGCCTACAGCTTCGCGACGGGCAGGCACGGGTTCAAGCTTGCGCTAAGCGACTTGGCGCCGAAAGGGGAGATCATACGTTTGGTGGCCAGAGTCGGTGGCCCCGTCACTCTTCAGAGACTCCTCACAACCCTAGGGTTCCTCGTCATGATGGGCATCGTTGGGGGACTTGGGACCCCGGTCGTCGCCGCCTATAGTATAGGCCAGGTTTTCCTCAGCCTGGACCACATAATCGTGTTCCCCCTGGTTCGGAGCACTAGTATTATCGTGGCCCAAAGCCTTGGGGCGGGCCTCCTAGCCCGGGCGAGGGAGGCGTTTACAACGGGCTTCCGCCTGGTCCTCGGACTGGTGACACTTTACGTTGTGGCTCTAGTCGCTACTAGGGACTACTTCATAGGAGTATTTACAAGTGACCTCTTAGTTTTCGAGGCGGCTAGCAGGATGCTACTCATATTCGGGCCTAGCGTGGTAGGCTTCGACCTCACTATTATGGCTGACTCGATAGCTAGGAGTAGCGGGCACACATTATTCACTAGTGCTCTCGGGGCGTCGAGGCTCTGGCTCCTCCGCATACCCCTCTCCTACGTGCTCGCCTACCGCCTCGGCTTAGGGGATACCGGGCTGTGGGCTGGTATGGCCCTTAGCAACTGGATAACGGGAGCCGTAGCTCTTGCCTGGCTCCTGAGCTACAGGTGGCTAAGGCCTATTGTCAGGCACTAACGCTAAGTTGGCCCATTAATGGTTCACCTCCATGATTAAACGACATTACCGTGAACCACAAACTATAGTTTAACCGAGCGTGAGACCATGAGTGAGGAGAAGCGCGAGGTGGCCCGGGAGGCCCTCGAGGAGGCCTCCAAAGCCCTGGAGAAAGAGGGTATCGTGGTCAAGGCTGGGGAAGGAGGGGGAGACGTAGCAGAGATACTAAAAGCCGTGGGAGAGTTCTTGAAAAGCCTAGAAGAGCCGCTAATGAAGCTACTACAGGTCTTCCTAGACACCATGGATGGCAAGAAGCTCGGTCACGATGTAGCTGCATTCTACGCTCAGCTAAGGGACTCTGGCATGCCTGAAGACGTAGCTGTCCAGATGACTAAGGAGTACTTCGAGAAGAGGACAGCAGTCGCTGATCTATCAAAGCTAGTAGCCCAGTTCGTGAAGAAGGAGATAATCGAGGACAAGGAAGAAGACTAGCCCTCGTCTCTCCGGGAGCCCCGGGGAGGGCTCCACGCGATCTCTACTATCCGCTGGCGAAGACCAGGGGCCTAGGAGTTGAATATTGAAGAGAGACTCGCTAGGATCGAAGCACTACTCGCCGAGCTATTAGAGAGGCTCCGCGTGATAGAGGAGGTGACCGTTGGGTCAAGTGTGCAGGCTAGGCTGGCCGTGGATATGGTCATCGCGTTTTCTAAGCCTGTTCAAGAGGCTGTGAAGCTTGCCAAAGTGGTGGCTTCAGCCCTTGAGAGGCTTGGAGGGAGCGATGACGATCTCGCCAAGGCTATAATCGAGGTGCTAGCGGCTAATGGCCCTCTAAGCCTGAGGGGCTTGGAGAGGGAGGTTCGCAGGATTAGAGGGCATGCTAGCAGGTCACGCATCCAGGCTAAGGTCGGCGAGCTGGAGCGGATAGGGATTGTGAGAGTCGAGAGGCGTGGTAGGAGGATGGTAATCAGTCTTGCCACCGAAGAGTAGGAGAGGCGGAGCGCTAAGGAGTGTTGCGCGCCTTGTAGTCGTGATGTTGCAGGCATCTAGCCTCTACATCCGGATTAGGTTAATGCTTTGGAAGTGGAGAGTCGTGCAGAAGCGTAGGTTCCGGAGGAGTATCCGAGGTCTCCCCAGAGGGCTAGCTTTAGACCTTGAGAGGGCGTATGAGGAGAAGATCCGGGTTTTCCGGCTCCCGGGGCTCCGCGAGATAGTCTCAAGCGTTAGACATGGCTCGGGAGAGGGTGAGTAGGCGTGTCCGTGTTTGGAGGTATTTTAGGGAGGTTTTTCGAGAAGAGAGTGGATTTATCGGAGCAAGTAAAGGGGCCCGTAGCTCTAGTCGTCAACTCTAGGGCTTCAGCCGTTAAAATTACGGGTCATAGCGAGCCGATTGCGCGAGTCACCGGGAGGGTCGGCTTTCCAGGTAGAGTCCAGCTGTCTAAGGGTGTGGGCGAGAAGCTCGGCCCTACGGTTACGGTGGAAGCTAGGGGTGCTAAGATCAGTGTCGAAGCCCCAGTTAGAGCTCTAGTAATTGTTGCTTCGTCGAGTGCGGTGAGGGCTGAGGATATTGAAGTCGACTACGTCAGCCTTAGGATCTCACACTCGGCTGCTAAGATTTCAGCAGGAGTTAAGCCTGGAGGCGGCTTACTTGCTATAGCAACAGGATCTAGTATTGCGGTCGAGTTAAACCCCGTCTCTCCCGGAGAGTACTGGATAGAGATAGACGCCTCCGGCTCAACTGTTAGGATAGTAACTCCCAGCGACTCCTCATACTTGCTGGAGGAACCGGCTCCCCCAGGCGTTGCCCTTAATGTAGCCGAGAAGAAGGGTGGAGATAAACTGTTCAGGGTTCGGGTATCCGGTAGAGGATCCAGTATCTCGCTAGGATAGCTCTCTTCTACAGCCCCCCAGCTTGTTTACCATCTCGAATCTATCCCTTGTTAGCGGAGCGTTAATGTCTAAGACCCGGGCTCCCGGGCCGCTACTGGCCCAGTGCTTTGCTCTACGAGGAATCACTAGGTAGTCGCCCTTACTCAGGACTCGCTCCCCTAGGCCATCTACGCCGAGGGCTAGGGAGCCGTCGAGCACGATTGTTACCTGGACGGATTCGTGCTGGTGTGGTGGAACTCGGGCTCCCGGCTCTATTAAGGTCTCGATTGCTACGAGGGACTCGTCGCAGTGTACTAGCCTCGCCTTAATGCCGGGTAGAAGTTCCTTGTATTCGTGTTTTCCCGGCACTGCATTCGAGCACCAGCTCGTGTGTTGAACGTGGCGATTATAATATTACTACTGGGGTCCCTGGTAGGCTCAGGCTTTTGAGGGGTCGGGGTGTTGCCAGGCTTTAATCCCAGGGTCTCAAGGATCCGGGAGAGTCCTACTAGGAGGATAGACGAGATCCGGGAAGAACTATCTAGGATAGGTAGGGACATAATCCTGCTATCAACAGGTCAGCCCAGCATACCGCCTCCAAGATATGCTCGTGAAAAACTAGCTAGGGACCTGTTCGAGGAGTCTATGGACCTCTACTCTTACACTCCGACAAGGGGGATATCTACTGTCAGGGAGGCGGTTGTCGCCGACCTAGAGGAGGACGGCCTAGAACTCGGAGAGGGAGACCTCGCATTAACCGCTGGTGGGCAGTCAGCGCTTTTCGCCGCGCTATCCGCATTGTTCCAGGAGGGAGACGAGGTCATAGTCTTTGACCCGATGTACTTCGGCTACTGGCCTCTCCTGGACTACCTGGGCCTCCGAGCCAGGGTGATCCCGGAGGATATAGAAGCCGGCTTCCAGCCCGACCTGTCAGTGGTTAACGAGGCCCTTAAGCCAGGTTTTACCAAGGGGATTATACTCGTCACTCCAGACAACCCGACCGGTAGGGTCGTTGAGGAGAGCGTAGCCAGGGGGCTCGCAGAGATAGCTGTGGACAATGATTTGTGGCTGATAGTCGATGAAGCCTACCGGACGCTCGTCTATGAGGGCAGGCACTCTTATATCTACAACTACGCTCCCGATAATGTTGTCGCGCTTGGAGCCTTCAGCAAGGACCCCGGGATTCCCGGCTGGAGGCTCGGCTACGCATACGGCCCTCGAGAAGCTGTTAGGAGGATATCACTGGTGGTGCAGGAGACTGTCTATTGTCCTCCATCAGTAGCTCAAAGACTTGTAAAATATTATCTGGAATCAGGAGAGAAACGCGCTCATAGAGAGGCTGTAAGGAGGGTCTATAAGACTAGGAGGGACGCCGCCATACAGGCCGTAGAGCGCTATATTCCGGGGGCAAGGTATGCCAGGCCCCAGGGCGGCATGTTCCTCTTCGTAGACTTATCCCCAGCGTACCCAAACCTGGACTCAGAGGAGCTGGCCAGGCGCCTGCTACGCGAAAAGAGCGTAGCAGTAGTTCCCGGAGTCTACTTTAGCCGGCGCTATACCAGCTCTCTTCGAGTAAGCTTTGTTAGCGAAGCAGTTGAAAGAATCGCCGAGGGGATACGGCGGATTGGGGAGCTACTTGATGAGTCGAGGAGAGGGTCTCCTCGATAACTAGTAGGTGTGCTTCTTGTGTAGACGAGCGTTTCCCTTCTTGGCCGTCATAAAACCCTTTAAAATTACCCAGAGGATAATGAGTAGTATACGGGTCCTTTCAAGGGCTCTGGGGGTTTACTATGGTGAAACGCGTAGTTATAGCTGGAGGAGGAGCGGGCGGGGTTACTGCGGCTCTAACACTTGCCGAGGCTATTAAAAACTATAAAATAGGCGATCTCGAAGTCGTCTTGATAAACAGGGACGAGTGGCACTACATGCCTCCCCTATGGATGGATGTTGCCTTAGAGGGGCTCCCTATAGAGGAGACCCGGGCACCTATCCGGGGGCTGGAGGCGTTCGGAATAAAAGTTATTATTAATAATATAGTAGAATTCGACCTTGACAATAGGGAGGTCGTCCTAAGCGATGGACAGCGGGTAGGCTACGATTATCTGATTATCTCGCTGGGGTCGCGTAACGGGTGGGACTCTTATGAAGGTCTAGATAGGGTAGGTTACCACAATTATGACCCTCAGTCAGCGGTACAGTTAAACCGGGTAATAAGAGGGTTAACAGATCAGAAAATAGTCGTCCTTGTCCCAGAGCTACCATTCCGTTGCCCCATCTATCCCTTAGAATTCGCCTCGGTACTAGGGTATAGGATACGGGCTAGGGGCTATAACCCAAGGATAACGGTGCTAAGCCCCGTCTCGAGGAAGGGCGAAGACCTAACAGGATTGTTCGGCCCCGAAATCAAGGAGATCTGGGACCGCTACTTGACAGCATATGGTGTGGAGGTTAAGACGCATAAGGGCCTTGAATCAGTGGACGTGGATAAGAAGATAGTGGTTACGAAGGACTACGAGGAGCCATTCGATATACTAATTAAAACCCCGCCTCCAAGGTTACCCGGGCCTTTAAGGAGCGAGGCATTCGTCCACCCGGAGGATAAGCGGTTCACAAAGGTGACACCAGGCACCCTGAAACACCCAGACTACGACGACGTGTTCATTGTCGGCGAGCACGCCCTTCCACCAATAGGCCTAGGAATGGCTGGAGCCTTCGTACGCGCCGCCGCCTACAAGGCAGCAACAATAATACTTACAGACGAAGAAGGAGTAGGAGAGATCTACAGGATAACCTCTATCGCATGCGTAGCTCACGTAGCTAATAAGGGATTCACGGCGATATGCGAGATAAAATTCGACGGGAACAAGTACCAAAGGACGGGCTGTTACAGTGTAATGGAGTCCTCGTTAGCGAAGATGTTGAAGAGAGCATTCTATAAAGGATGGCTTGACAGGATTAAAGTGTAAGCCTGGAGGGGATAGCTTGATGGTAAACAGTACCAGTGGAGAGAAGAATAGTATAAGAATGACTGATATCGAAGTTGAAGCTATGAAGGAACTAGCAGAAGTAGCAGTACAATTGAAAAAATCAGGGCTTCTCGGTATGATGAAGGAGCTATTAGCAGATTCTGAATCAAAAGTCTCGGATTTAGAAGCAGACGTAGCCCTCATACGCCTACTAGGCATCGTCGGAGTAATGATGCGCAGCCTCGAAATGCTAGACGAAAAAGAAGTTAGCAAGATGAGGCTTAACATAGAGAAGAGCATGCACTGCCTACTAGAAGCTATGTCCTCGAGCGACCCGAAGAAAGCCGAGCCTAAAGGAATGCTCGGCCTCATGTCAGCCCTAAGGGACCCCGACGTGCAAAAGGGACTAGGCTTCCTTATCTCAATAGCTAAAAACCTAGGGAGATGCCTGCAAAAATAAAAACTGGAGTATTTAAATTTACAAGTAGTGGAAGAGGGATATATAAGACTGAGACGCGTATTCCATAGAGGCAACACCAGGTGCTAGCAGTTATTTGCCATACTCATATCAAATAGTCGCGGGTGGGCTTAAGTGAGCGTTGAGGAAAAGGATGTTCTCGGAAGGCTCCTAGCCGAGCTAGAGAATGAGGAATTCCAACAGAGCATTGATAAATTAATAAATATTATAAAAAATCTAGAAGCTAGCGGCATACTGGACTTCCTAGAAGCTATCACAGACCCTGCCCTCCTAAACAAGCTAACGGAGCTATTTCTAATTAATATAAGTGATAAATCAGAGTTCTTTGAGGGTCTACTAGATCAATTAACTGATATAGCGGCTGTCATTGAGAAGACTGAGGAACCGAAAAGCCTTACAAGTCTACTAGCAGAGCTCAGGGATCCAGAGGTACTGAGAGGAATGGCGAGAATGATTAAAATGCTGAAAATACTAGGCGCAATAGAATTAAAGATTAGCTAGCGCTCCTTTTTGAGTTGCCTCTCTATTAGAGCTTGGACCTTGCACCTCTCGCAGAGCCATAATTGTTCTAGCACCCATTCATCTACTCCCGATTCTCTCAGCTTCTTCTCTAGGTACATTAGGTGCTTCTTACTCCCTATGGGTCTCCCGCACCTACGGCACCTGGCTACTTCGTCTTCCGCTACGGGTATCCATCTACCAATATTCTCTTTTTTATATTTATATTCGAGTTTTAAAGCATTGTACGGGCAGGTTTTCTCGCAGACACCGCAGGCCACGCACCTGTCCTGCCGGAATAGAAGCTTGACTTTATCGCCGCTCTTGTCGAGGTATATGGCTTTGAAGGGGCACATATTCATGCAAGTATCGCAGAGGAGACACTTGTCATCGTCAACTATTATGTTGCCTATGAGCGGGCTTGAAACCTTTAGCTCCTCAATTCCATAATCATAGAGAACCTTATAAATAAGAGTTTTATTCTTTATTATGCTCTCTTCTAATCCCAGATCGCGAACATTTACAGGGGAAGCGAGCGCTTCGGCTAGCTCCTCTACTGTCCTGGTTATAGAGGGGTATACTCCTAGGGGCTCGAGCTCTTTCAGCCACTTGTTAACCGTCTCAGCGCCTCCACATAGGGATAGTTGATCGTCGTCACAGAATAGTACAGGTTTGAATCCTCTTGCAACAGCTTGTATGAGATGGTATTGGCTTATCCATCCGGGGCAGTCGACTTCGAGCACGAATATGTTGCTTGCCTGGGAGTTGCCGAGATAATCGGCTAGACTGTTTAGGGCGGAGTAGCAGGATATAACTAGGAAGCCTGGTTCATGGTGTTTTTCACGTATTTTATCAATGAAATAGTCGAAGGCCTCAACGTTTAGCTGGGGCATGAATAATAATCCGAAAGGACACGATGAAACGCATATACCGCAGCCGGTGCAGGCGTCAAGATTAACCTTTGGGGGTTTTCCTGTTAGCGCTTTCTGGGGGCAAGACTCTACACAGTTGGTGCAATACTTCCACGAACCGCAGACGGCTTCGTTATACATTATAGGGGCTGGTTTATAGCTCATAAGCCCTTGTATTCCTCCCCTTAACAGTGTTCTCCTATCGACTGTCTTGGAAGGCTCTATTTTGAATAGAGCCTTACTTGATTGTGACGCCATGGCCATAGAGTATTTTGACAGCAGTATCTGCGAGGGGTCTAGCGAGGACAGTTTGAACTCAATAGTGTCTATAATGTAGTAGAGGTAAGGGTTTAAGCCTTTTCTCACTAATAGCTCTCTGATCCTTGCATAATCCTTCCACGCCCCACTGTAAATAGCAATAGTGATATTGTCGTCACCGATGGATTCTAGTATAGCCTCCGTTAGGGTCTCGCGGTCATATACTTGGATCGGTATGGGAGGCGTTTTTATGAGCTGGGCTGCTTCCTCGGTCGCCAGTATGTTCACCAAGGGGTATTACCCAGTGATTCTACCCGGATCCACAGTTTTAAAGAGCCTATGTATATAGTTATTAAAGAAATTTAATTTACCTTATTTAGGGTTTCCACGGGCTTGAGAACTTTCTTAGGCCTCACCTTGCGGAGCTGCTTGTTCTTGCGCTGCTCCTTTATTCCGAGCTTGGCGGCACCCATTATTGATAGGAACATCACGGTTCCTATTACTAGCATTCCAATACCGCTCGGGTCTGGGCTGATAGCGGCTCCAAGAATCATGCTTCCAAAAAGCACGTACTTCCAATTGTCCCCCTGGAACCATTTCTCATCTATCACGCCAAAGGAGACTAGCAGATATACTATTAGCGGTGTCTCAAGGGCGATCCCTGTAGCTATTGATATTAATACAATAGTTGAAAATAATTGTTCAACGTCTGTGAAAGATATTAGCTTGTTTCCTCCGGTAACTGCTATTGAGGTTATAATCATAATTCTGAAGGCTACTGGCAGAACAACGAGGAATGCTATAATTATTCCCGTTAGGAATAATCCAATAGCAACTATTGACAACTTCTTAAGCTTAGCCTTTTCATGTGGATAGAGGGCTGGTTCCACGTACTCATATATCTCCTTGGCTATTACAGGGCTGGCTCCAAGCAGTCCGAGGAGGAGGGCGGATTTTATCAGTATGTTGAACCCTGCGAAGGGGTTATACTGTGCAATATACACTGTGTATGTGTGACCCTTCCATGTTACTGTTTGAGGGATAACGTGTTGGATAACGTAATTTGGGAAATAACTTATGAGTGGAATATAATATTTGAAATCGACTGGAATAAAAGATAGGATTCCAGCTGAAATAATTATTGCAATGAAAATTCTTTTAAGCCTAATTGATAACTCTATGATATGATCCATTATAGGTCTTTCAGTATCATGCGGGGGGTTTCCATCTTCTGGTAGCTCTCTCCTGAGTGTCGTCATTATTTGGTCTCCCTATGCTGGCGATGTGATTACTCATGGCTGGCTTAATCGAGTAACCCCTTCTCTTTAGCCTTAACTAGTATCTCATTAATCAGCTCATTCTTGGATTTGCCTTCGGTGCTGACTCCTAGCTTGCCCGCTAGCTTCATTAGGGTCTCGTCGCTGATGCTGGTCTCCACGGTAGCATTGCTGGCAAGCCCTGCTCGGGTCTCTTGGTTGAGAGTACGCAGATTTTCCTTTGTCTCTTCATCGTAGAGTCCTGAACTGGCTTTCTTAAACTCTCTCACGGCCTGTCCTAGGCCTCTTGCTAGGGCTGGTAGCTTTGAGGGTCCTAGTATTAGTAGCAGTATTACTAGAATTATAAGCAGCTCGTCGCCCTGGAAGAAGGCACCCATACTCGGGTCACCACCTTCGTTGCCTCCTTGACGGTTTACCGAGTCCCAGTCAGAGTTGATAACTCTTTGCTTGGCCATTCTCATTACTGCTTTCTATACAGCTACCTATATTTTATTAGAGCGCAGAGTTTTTTCTAACATCTCGATGTCTTTTTTAATATGATTTAAAAATAATATAATATTTTTATTTTTGTAAATTTCCATTTCTCTATAAAGGTATTTTATGGCTCTATGAACGTCTCTAATAGATAGATATTTTAAATAATTAAGATAATAATTATGTTTATAATATATTAGATCATTCTTATCATATAAATTGCTTCTATCCACTGAGGGGGAAAGAAGGTCTGCCCTGGTATTCACATTAATTAAAGCCGACGGATGTCTTGTGAGAG
>WAOR01000028.1 GCA_015521175.1 Thermodiscus sp. | reverse complement strand
GGGTTAGTACCTGGACGATGTACTTGTAGCCCTTGCTTACGATGGAGTCGCTTGCACCGCCATGGCTGAGGATTAGCTTGTGGTACTGCTCGGCCACGGGTAGGGCGGCTAGTGTTAGCCCGCTGGAGTAGGGGGCTAGTAGGAAGTCTACTTTGTCCTGTGTTATCAGCTTGGTGTAGAGGCTTGCGACGTTCTGCTTGTTGGACTCGTCGTTGTAGTAGATTAGCTGTAGCTTATACTTGGTGCCGCCAATGTCTACGCCGCCCTGATCGTTATACCATTTGATTACTGCCTCTACGCCGCATAGGGCCTGGTGGCCCTCGTCGGAGAACTTTCCGGTTAGGCTGATGGTCATTCCTATCTTGATCACGTTACCGGAGACCTGCGATGGATAGGTATCAGCTAGTGCTATGGGGCCCGCTATCATGACGGCTATTAGGAATAGTGCCGCTAGCCTTGCGATTCTCATAATCCCTTCACCCTCTTAATGGGACACGAGTGGTCTGTTTACTATCATGCCATGGTGTAGTATTAAAACATCCCCGGTTTTTGATCCATATATTTTCATATAGGAATACTCTCCCCTATATACTCCTCCTCCCAGCCTCCTTCATATTCCCTTATCCCCTCGTGGATTCTACGTGGGGTGTCATAATAGTGTCCTGCCTTGAAGGAAGGGTCCCCCAACCACTCTGCGGCCTTGTTAAAGACCCCGAGTCGCTCGCCCGCGAAGTCGTTAGACTACTACAGGGTAAACGACTAGTCTCGATGGGCACGAGCGGCTTCGGAAGCGTAGGATACCCGAAGACCTTCCCGCCTTTCCTGGGCGACGCGCTCAGGGAGACTGGGGGTAGGCTTGTAGTCCTGACGGGGGCTAGCGCTTATGGCATGGATGAGGCCCTGGTCGAGCGGGGGGTCGTGGCTAGGAGGTACCCCTACCAGAATAATCCCAGGATGCGCCAGTTGATCAACGACGGCATAGTCGCATTCCAGGACTACCATTTGGGCGAGTGGCCCCGGATAAACGCTCCGGCCATACTCTCAAGGCTAACAGGGGGCCTAGACATAGCCGTGGTCGAGGCAAGCAGGGTGACAGAGGAGGGCATAATCCCCACCGCTAGCGTTGGAGCGGGCCCCGCATGGGTAGACCAGGCTAGGTACGTGATTGTAGAGGTTAACCTGGACGCCTCCCCAGCCCTAGAAGGGATGCATGACATCTACGCTCCAAAGCCCGGAGAGCCTGTACCCATCAGAAGGGTTAATGATCGTGTGGGCCTCCCCTACATCCCAGTCCCGAAGGGGAAGATCCTGGGCATAGTTGAGAGCAGGGGCATAGACCATGGAGGCGAGCCAGCCGAGCCCGGGCCAGTGGAGAAGGCGATAGCGGAGAACCTGCTCGGCTTCCTCGAGGAGGAGGTGGAGAGGGGCCTCCTACCCAAGAGCCTCTACCCGTTGGAGAGCGGTGTTGGAACGGTTAACGACGCAGTATTCAAGGCGTTGAGGGAGGCTGGCTTCAGGGGGCTAACCGCTTGGACCGAGGTTGTACAGGACAGCCTCATACAACTCTACCAGGAGGGGGCTATGGATTACATGTCCTGCACGAGCCTAATGCTAACCCCAGGCAACCTCGAATACCTCTACTCCCACCCAGGGGAGTTCAAGGGCGCCGTAGTCCTAAGGCCCCAGGACGTCACGAATAACATTGAGGTGATAAGGAGGCTACGGGTTATAGCGATAAACACGGCGGTAGAGGTAGACATCTACGGCAACGTGAACTCGACCCACATACTAGGCTCCAGGATCATCAATGGGATAGGCGGGAGCGGTGACTTCGCGAGGGGCGCATACCTCTCAGTCTTCATAGCCCCGAGCACCAGGAAGAATGGTAGGATAAGCTCGATAGTCCCAATGGTCACCCACGTAGACACCCCGGACCACGACGTAGACGTCCTGGTCACGGATCAGGGCGTGTGCGACCTAAGGGGCCTATCACCAAGGGAGAAGGCGGAACTCATAATCGAGAAGTGCGCCCACCCGGACTACAGGGACCTGCTCCGCAAGTACTATGAGAAGGCCCTCAAGTACGGCGGCCACGTGCCAGTCTCCCTCGAAGACGCCTTTACCCTCCACGTAAACCTAAGGGATAGGGGTGACATGAGGCTGGGAGCATGACCTGGCCCTGCAACATAATCGAGTACGACGGTAAGAAGCCAAGGGTCCCCCACTCGGCCTACATAGACCCCCTGGCCAGGGTCTTCGGCGACGTCACACTAGGAGAGGAGGTGGTAGTCCTCTACGGCACGATAATCAGGGGAGACGACGACAGGGTGGTAGTCGGGGACAGGAGCGTCATACTCGAGAACAGCCTCGTGGAGGCGCCAAAAGGGCACCCAGTCAATATAGGCAGAGAGGCACTGATCAGCCACGGGGCAATAGTACACGGGGCCAAAGTAGGAGACAGGGCGCTCATCGGCATAGGCGCGATAGTCCTCGACGGAGCAGAGATCGGGGACGAGGCGATAGTTGGGGCCGGAGCCCTGGTCCCACCGGGCAAGAGGGTCCCTCCGAGAACCCTAGTACTCGGCGTGCCAGCCAAGCCCGTCAAGGAGCTCGGCGACGAGGACCTAGAGAGGGTGCGCGAGGAGCTGGAGGCGGTGCACCGGAAGGCAAAGCAGTATAGGAGGATACTCCCCAGGCCCTGCTGAATAGGGGATCCTCGAGCCCTATTACATGTCTTCTTTAACTGGTAATCCGCCATAGATGATGCGCATAGATGACTCAATGCTTCTAGGGGGTGGCTTAGCTGTCGGGGAGGGGGCTCGGCAAGTCCAGGCTCGCCGCGGGTCTAGCTATTGCCACGGCTGCTATAGCCGGGGCCGTGCTCTTTGGGGGCGAGTTCTCCGGGGAGCGGGATCTCTATTCTCTATCAGTGGTTAGCCTTCTCCTCGCTGCCAGCGCCCTTATGGCCGAGCCCCTGATGATCACGCCCGCAGTTATCGAGATTATCCTAGGCGTGGTAGCCGGCATCGCTGGGGTGCCCAAGACCGAGACCATTGACCTGTTAGCAATGATTGGAAGCGTCTTCATAATGTACATGGCCGGCCTCGAGATCGACGTGAAGCTGCTCCGCAAGAGTATTCGAGGCGCCCTAATAGTGGGCCTCACAAGCTTCACAGCGCCAACCCTAACCGTCTACCTAGGCCTAACCCTGCTAGGCTACAACACCGAGGAAGCAATGCTCACTGCAATAGGCACCGCTACCACGAGCGTGGCGGTAGTATACGCCATCATAAGGAGGAGAGGCCTCGCCAGGAGGCCCACAGGCCAAATAATACTCGCAGGAGCAATGATCGCGGACGTGACAAGCATACTAGCCTTCGTATTCCTCGAGGCCGGGATAAGCCTCCCAGTAATCATCTACCTCTCCAGCGTATTCTTCGTAGCATGGGGCCTAGCACTCTTCCTCGAATGGGCCTCCGGCGGGGAACACGAGGTAGAACTCCGCCTAATACTAGCATTCCTAATCGCCGCAAGCCTCGTAAGCGAATACGTGGGAGTACACGCCATCCTATTCGCATTCCTACTAGGAGCAGCCAGCAGACCCACAGTACTCAAAAGCCACATCCTCGAAGACAAGCTCACAGCCCTAACATTCGGCCTACTAGCCCCACTCTTCTTCATAAACGCCGGCCTACACGCAACCCCAGAAAACCCAGTAGCATATTCAATACTAGCAGGACTCCTACTACTCCTCTCATACCCAGTCAAAATAATAGCAACACACCTAGCACTAATCGCCGCCCACGCCCGCACAATACGCCTAAGACTCTCAACAGTATTCGGCGCCAGGCTAACCGTATCCACAGTAATAGCCTTCACAGGCCAAGCCACGGGAAAACTAAGCCCAGACCTAGCAGGAGCCATAATAATGTCAGCACTAATAGCAACACTAGCCTCAGCAATAATCGCAGGAGGCCCAATACCAGAAGAAGCACCCCACTAGCAAGGGGCTCAGGAAAGGCCAATCAGCTCATCCCCACAAGAAGGGTCACCGATAGCTGGCTCCTCACAGCCCCACCAGAACAAAACTACAAACACAAGCTAAAACACCACTCACATTTACAAACACAACCATGAGCATTAAAAATAATAGACACAAAGAATAAAATTATAAATATCTCTCGATATTAACTCCCAAAACTACACCGTTAGGCAACAAGTAGAACAAAGAAAACACAGCACTCTGATTCTATTCTATCCTAGATTTACTAAGCCTGATTAATCCCTCACCATGCATTATTATTATCTTTCAATTCTATCCTAGATTTACTCGAAATCCCCCTGTATGGGCTATTGGATGACCTGTGGACTTTCAATTCTATCCTAGATTTACAATCTTCAAAGTATTAGGTGATCTAGTCCGCAATGGCATCTTTCAATTCTATCCTAGATTTACGTCTCCTGGGAGAACATCTCTGGGGCCAACGTTATAACTTTCAATTCTATCCTAGATTTACTTCAAGCCGATATAGTAGATAGCCGAACCTCCATGACCCTCTTTCAATTCTATCCTAGATTTACAAGCGGAGGAGCTGGGCTTATTGTAGCTGGCTTCCAGCTGTCTTTCAATTCTATCCTAGATTT
>WAOR01000027.1 GCA_015521175.1 Thermodiscus sp. | reverse complement strand
TTGTGCCCAGCTTCGAGAAGGTAGCCCATATAGCTAGGACACAAGAGGAGGCACTAGAGTACATCGGTAACAGGCTAGCGAGCGGCCAGCCTAGGGAGAAGAGGATTGAAAGAGCTCTCGAGTTCCTGGACAACCAGTTCCTTCCACACCTTGGCACCAAGCCTGAGGACAGGGAGAAGAAAGCCTTCTTCCTCGCCGAGATGGCTAATAGAGTGCTCCAGCACTACCTGGGTAAGAGGCCTGCTGACGATAAGGACCACTACGCTAACAAGAGGCTAAGGCTGGCCGGAGACCTAATCGCCGAGATATTCCGTGAAGCCCTCAACAGCTTCGTCTACACTATCCAGCAACAGTTAGAGAGGCTCACAACGCAGAAGCCTGTTTCCAGCATAAAGCTCTCCTACTTAATACGCCCTGACGTGATAACCGACAAGCTACGCACTGCCCTTGCAACGGGTAACTGGGGGAAGGACAGGACAGGCGTTAGCCAGGCGTTGGACAGGACTAATTGGATAAGTCTTCACAGCCACCTGAGGAGGGTAATATCCCCGCTCAGCAGGGGCCAAGTCCACCTGGAAGCCAGAGACCTTCATGGAACACACTGGGGAAGGCTCTGCCCCTTCGAAACCCCAGAGGGTATAAATTGTGGCCTCGTAAAGAACCTGGCCCTACAGGCTTACATATCGGTGGGGGTCCCCGAGTCGGAGATCGAGTCGCTCCTCTACGACCTCGGGGTAATACCAATACGTGAGGTAGTAAACAAGGCTCTCGAGGAGGGAAGGCCTCCTGAGATAATGGAGGTCGGCGCTAAGGTATTCCTTAACGGGAGGCCTGTCGGCTACCACCCCGACGGTGAGAAACTAGTAGCGGAGATAAGGAAGAGGCGTAGGAGGGGTGAGATCTCCTACGAGATAGGAGCCGCCCACATCCAGACGGAGTATGTCAACGAGGTCTACATTAACAGCGATGAAGGACGCCTAATGAGACCCCTAATAATAGTAGAGAACGGCAAGCCCAAGCTCACACGAGAACTAGCAGAGAAGGTCAGGAAAGGAGAGCTAGACTTCTGGGACCTCGTAAGGATGGGGGTCGTAGAACTCCTCGACCCGGACGAGGAGGAGAACGCGTACATAGCAGAGTTCCCAGAAAACGTTACAGAGGAGCACACCCACCTCGAACTATGGGTCCACGCAATAGTCGGGGTAGCCGCGGCGACTATCCCCTATCTAGAGCACAACCAGAGCCCCAGGAACACCTACCAATCCGCAATGGCTAAGCAGGCCCTAGGACTCTACGCTCTAAACTACAAGTATAGGACCGACAGCCACTCCTACCTCCTACACTACCCACAGAAGCCGATAGTCCAAACCAGGATGCTAGACTTGATAGGCTACAATTCAAGGCCTGCGGGCCAGAACATGGTGGTAGCCCTAATGTCCTACATGGGCTACAACATGGAAGACGCCATAGTCTTCAATAAGTCTAGCGTGGACTTCGGCCTCGCAAGGGCCCACTTCTTCCGAGTATACACCGCGGCCCAGAGCCTCTACCCCGGCGGAGCTATGGATGAGATAAGGATACCGGAGCCAAACCTACTAGATCACAAGGGAGACGAGTACTACAAGAAGCTAGGCCCAGACGGCATAGTAGACCCAGAGGTATACGTTAAGGGTGGAGACGTCCTAATCGGAAGAGTCAGCCCGCCAAGATTCATTGGAGAAGAGAGGGTCATGGTGTCAACAGCTCTCATTAGGAGAGACACGAGCGTTCAGCTGAGGTATGGTGAGGAGGGCATAGTTGACAGTGTAATCCTAACCCAGACCCAGGAGGGATACAAGCTAGTCAAGGTGAGGGTTAGAGAACAGAGGATACCGGAGATAGGCGACAAGTTCGCTAGCAGGCACGGCCAGAAAGGTGTGATAGGCATACTCCTGCCAAGGTACGACCTCCCCTATACTGAGGACGGGATCGTACCAGACATAATAATGAACCCTCACGCAATACCCTCCAGGATGACCGTCGGCCAGCTACTAGAGAGCATCGCCGGCAAGGCTGGTGCGCTAATGGCGAAATACATCGACGGGACCCCGTTCTACAAGCAAGACATAGAGGGGCTAAGGCTAGAGCTAGTCAAGAGGGGTTACGATCCCAACGCCCGTGAAGTAATGTACGACGGCAGGACCGGGAGGAGAATCGAGAAGCCAATAACAGTAGGCATAACATTCTACCAGAGGCTCTACCACATGGTAGCCGATAAGATGCACGCCAGGGCGACTGGAAAGGTACAGCTACTAACAAGGCAGCCAACAGAGGGCAAAGCTAGGCAGGGAGGATTAAGGTTCGGCGAAATGGAGCGAGACTGCCTCATAGGCCACGGAGCCACTGCCCTCCTAAGGGACAGGATGCTCTTCAACAGCGACAAGTACGAGATGCTTGTATGCAACAAGTGCGGGCACATAGCATGGTATAATGCAAGGAAGGGAGTCTACGAGTGCCCGATCCACGAGGAGGACGGCGACGTGAAACCCGTAATCGTACCCTACGCGTTCAAGCTACTCCTACAAGAGATAACTAGCATGGTGATCAAGCCCAGGCTAGTAGTCTCAAGCAAGATCGATGTGCTAAACAAGCTACCCGGCTTCAACGCATCCTTCCTCAAACGCAACGGGGGCAACGGTAAGCGGGAGACAGACTCGGGGGAGAAAGTGGCCCCTCGTAGTAAGGAGAAGGCCTAGAATGGGGGTGGTCTCGGGTGAGCGTGGAATCCTATATATTATCTAAGATAAAGTTCGGTGTTCTCCCCCCTCACGAGATCTCCCGGATGGCTCGTGTGACCGTTACACGAGCGGAGCTCTACGAGAGCGACGGAACCCCGGTTATGGGTGGCCCGAGGGACCCCCACTTCGGCGCGATAGAGCCGGGAGAGGTATGCCCCGTCTGCGGTAACAGGAGGGATGCATGTCCGGGCCACTTCGGCAAGATCGACCTGGCAAGGCCAGTACTGCTCCCATACTATAGCGACCACGTCAACGCTGTCTTACAAGCGACTTGCAGGTCCTGTAGCAGGATTCTCCTTCCGGAAGAGCAGGCTAATAGAATGAGGAGGATACTAAGGACGCTCAAGGAGAAGTGGCCCCGCCTAGCCCAGAGCTTCATCAAAGAAGTCAGGAAGCAGGCGGCCCAGAACTCTGTTTGCCCTCACTGTGGAGCGAGGCAGTACAAGATACGTTACATCCGGCCAGTCATATTCTACGAGGAGCGCCCCGAGGGAGAAGTCCGGCTAACGCCTATCGAGATAAGGGACAGGCTTGAGAAGGTAAGGAACGAGGACGTAGAGCTGCTAGGCCTGGATCCAGAGTATAGCAGGCCCGAGTGGATGGTTGCGACCGTTCTACCTGTCCCCCCGCTAGCGATAAGACCGCCTATCACCCTTGAAACCGGTCTTAAGTCAGAGGACGACCTGACACACGCGCTCGTCGAGATTATCCGGCAGAACGAGAGGCTGAAGCACTATCTCCGCACGAGCGCGCCTGAGACGATGGTTGAGGATGCTTGGATAGCCCTTCAACACATGATCGCCGCCTACATAGACAACGAGCTACCAAACGTTTACGTGTTACAGCATAGGGGAGGCAGGCCCCTGAAGACTCTCGCTCAGAGGCTTAAGGGTAAGGAGGGGAGGCTCAGGGGCAACCTCTCCGGTAAGAGAGTAAACTATTCTGCTAGAACCGTGATAAGTCCAGACTCCGAGATAAGCATCAACGAGGTAGGAGTTCCAAAAGAAATAGCAATGATCCTAACCTATCCAATGAGGGTCACATTAGAGAACATTGAGGAGGCCAGGAAGCTAGTACTCAACGGCCCCTACAAGTGGCCCGGGGCAACCTACGTAATAAAAGCGAGGACCGGGACTAAGATAGACCTACGCTACCATAAGAACCACAAGCAACTTGCTGAGAGCCTAGAGCCAGGCGATATAGTCGAGAGGCACCTTGTAGACGGAGACATAGTCCTCTTCAACAGGCAGCCAAGCCTCCACCGAATGTCAATACTAGGCCATAGAGTAAGAGTAATGCCGGGCAAGACGTTCCGCCTAAACCCCCTGGTCTGCCCGCCCTACAACGCAGACTTCGATGGAGACGAGATGAACCTCCACGTCCCACGCTCCGAGGAGGCGGCCGCGGAGGCCGAGGAAATACTGCTAGTCGAGAGAAACATTAAGACTCCCAGGTACGGCGGGCCGATAATCGGCGGGAGGCAAGACTACATCAGCGGAGCCTACCTCATGACTGTGAAGACAAGGCTCTTCACCAAGGAGGAAGTACTAGAACTCCTAGCAAAGGCCGGCTACAAGGGCGAGATACCTGAGCCAGCAATACTCCACCCCAAGGAGTATTGGACCGGCAAGCAGATAGTAAGCCTCTTCCTGCCAGACGACTTCAACTATGAAGGCAAGGCTAAGATCAACGCCGGCCCACTAGCATGTGATAACTATGATTGCTTCAATGACTCATACATAGCGATAAGAGACGGGAAACTCCTCATGGGAGTCTTCGATAAGAACGCCATCGGAGCAGAGCAGCCCAACAACGTCCTCCACATCATAGCCCTCGAGTATGGAGACGACAAGGCAAGAGAGATCCTAGATAGCATCTACAAGTCCTACATTAGGATGCTCGAGCTAAGAGGCCTAACCCTAAGCCTATCAGACGTAGACATACCCGTGGAGGCTAGGAGAGAGATCGACAGGCTAGTAGAGGAAGCCAAGAAAGAGATAATGGAAATGATCGAACTCTACAAGCAAGGAAAACTAGAGCCGATACCAGGGAGAACCCCCGAGGATAGCCTAGAGATCAAGATAATCAACAGGCTACAAGAACTCTTCCGAAAAGCCGCTGAGGTAGCAGTGAACTACATGGACCCATTCAACGATGTCTTCATAATGGCCAGGACGGGAGCAAGGGGCAGCGAGACAAACATAGCCCAAATGGTGGCAATGCTAGGCCAACAGGTAGTTAGGGGTAAGAGGATCCACAGGGGCTACCGCAACAGAACCCTCCCACACTTCAAATGGGGAGACCTAGCCCCCGAAGCTAAGGGCTTCGTAAGAGGCAACTTCCGCTACGGCCTAAGACC
>WAOR01000026.1 GCA_015521175.1 Thermodiscus sp. | reverse complement strand
TCTATGAATGCCTCGTCAAGGACGAGGAGCGAGCGTCTCCGAGACAATAGTGTCGCCAACTCGTATACGTAGTCACTGGGCGCGAGGTAGCCGACGGGGTTGTTCGGCCTAGACAACACCACTAACGCGTTCTCAGCAGCGAGCCCTGCTACCTCCTCGGGGGCGGGTAGCGTGATAGAGGAGTCCCCAAGCCCTATGAGGACTCGGCGTAGCTCTACTCCCTGGCTCCTAGCCTGTACTCCGTGGTCGCCGAAGCACGGCTCTATAACGACGAGTCTCCTGGCTCGGAGTAGGAGGGGGAGGAGGGCAAGGGCCTCTGCAGAGCCATTAACAACCACTACCTCCCCGGCCTCGGCTCTGTGGAAGCATGCTATTGCTTCCCTTAGCTCCCTATAGCTCGGCGAAGGGTAGCGGAGAAAGGGGCGCCTAGAGACACAGTCCCCGACAACGTCGCCGAGGAAGCTCGGAGGCCCAAGGGGGTTAGCAGGCGCGCTATAGTCATGAGCCAGTGGCGGGGCCTGGCCCCCGTGCACTAGCTCAATTTCCTCCTGCAAAGCTTCTCGGCCTCCACGTAGTCCCTCCAAGTATTGACGTTGAGCCATATGGGGGAGTGCTTCACCACTATACTTCTCCAAGGCATGAACCCGGACAATAGGAGGGAGATACCAATAGGCCCTGCCTTGCTCGTCTCGAGCGTTACTAAGCCAGTACCAATCCTCATTGCCTCGTCGATGAAGTCTCTGAGCGCGCTTGCCGAGAGAAACGGGGTATCGCTCGGGAGCACGAGCAGAGGCCTACGCGGGATGAGCCTAGCCACTAGCGCTACGTCCTCGGGGTAGCCGCTGCCACTAAGCACGACACAGGAGTCAATGAACCCCAGGCTGCAGGCGCTGCGCACCTCATTAGCTGTGAACGGTGACGCCGCGACAACTATGCTCTGCGCCACGCTCATCGCTACACGGGCCACGCGTACCAGCATGGGCTCGCCGCACACGGGCAGCATTGGCTTAGCCACGCCGCCCATACGGGTAGCCCTTCCACCAGCCATTATGACTGCCACGGGGCGGGGCAAGCCTCGTTCCCGTAGATAGGGGGCTAGATACCGGTGCCCAGGAGCTCGTCGTAGAGCCTTGAGAGAAGAGAGCCTATCAGCGCGGCGGCCACATCGTCCTCGAATACGGGTAGCTCGGCTATCCTTAGTCCTAGGCGGTGCTTCTCCCTATCAACCCAGTAGGAGGCGAGGAGGCCCCGGAACCCAGCAATATAGTTCGCCAGCGCTACCTCCAGGGCCTCGTCGGCCACTATCCTCTTTGTGTCCCCTAGGAACTCTTCCCTAGAGACGCCCGGTATGAGGCCAGTAGCCCCGTAGAGGTCGAGCTCCCTTGCAGCCAGTATGAAGCTCCACACATTGGGGTCTCTCAGCACCCTCTCCAGCATGGAGCGCAGCTTGTTCCTCACAACCTGCTCCGATACCCCGGGGACAGGGGCTACACGGTAAACCCTCATAGCCTCCTCGACTAGCTCCTCCAAGCCTAGTCCTAGGAAGCCCCGCAGCCTCTCCCCGAGGCCTCTATCATCCCCCCTTATCACAGCGCTATGCACTAGCCTCGCGACAGCGTTGCCGAGCCTAGTAGCCATCCCGGCCCAGCGAGGACCACTGGGACTAATCCTGGCGGCAACCGCTACGGCGTCGGTCACGGTGCCAGGGCTCCTTGAGCTGCATCGTAGCCCGAGCATGCTCGAGGCAAGGCACTTCGCCTCGGCAGTGACACGGTATAGGTCTAGTAGTGCTGGCTCAGTGACCTCCCTCTTTACAACGACTACTACGTTTATTGTGCCGAGCCTGGGTGCCTCGTAGAGCTTTTCCTGCTCTATGCACACGGGTGGGCGTAGCCCCACGGTAGCGTAGACCGTTGCCTCCTCGTCCTCGAGCCTGATGTACTTGCCCTTCTCCACGGCTGTGAGGAAAACAATGGTTCTCCCTGGGTCTAAGCCGAGGCTCATAGCAACCCTAGCCGAGTACTCGTCAACGTTATCTACCCGGAACCCTTTATCCACGTAGTGGAACACTACATGCTTCGCGTCCACGAGGCCGTGCATGCTCGAGGCTATCCTTAGCATGCCGCCTAGGCTGATTATCAGGGAGTTGTTGACAAGTTGCTCGCTAGCCACGACTAGGCCTTCCCCTTGCCCAGGACTCTCTCGTACTCCTCCTCGATTAGTCTCCTCAACTCCCCTAGCCCTAGGCCATGGGCAACGCCCAGTACTAGGGCTCCCCCGGCCCCTACGCCCTCCTTGACGAAGCCCTCGTCGTACGCTCTTAGTCCTCGGTGCCTGGTTCCCTGGAACGAGAACTTTGTAGCTATTACTGGGA
>WAOR01000025.1 GCA_015521175.1 Thermodiscus sp. | reverse complement strand
GTGGAGGAGTACCTCAGGAAGCTGAGGATATGGTACGACCCGGAGGACCCGGTCCCACACTACTCACAGGTAGTAGAGATAGACCTGAACGATGTAGAGCCCAGCATTGCAGGGCCAGCCTACCCGCAAGACAGGATACCCCTGAGGGAGGCTAAGCAGAAGGTAACCGAGGTAATCGACTCCTACCTCAAGGAGAAGAAAAGAGGCAGGATAACGATAGAGATCGACATGGACGGGGAGAAGGCTGAGTTCGGCGACGGCCGCATAGTGCTAGCGGCGATAACGAGCTGTACCAACACGAGCAACCCCAGCCTAATGATAGCCGCAGGCCTAGTAGCGAAGAAAGCAGTGGAGAGGGGTCTAACTGTTAAGCCGTGGGTTAAGACGAGCAACGCCCCTGGAAGCAGGGTCGTACCAGACTACTGGGAGAAGCTGGGCCTCATGCCATACCTAGAAGCCCTAAGGTTCCACCTAACAGGGTTCGGGTGCACAGTATGTATCGGTAACAGCGGCCCGCTACCAGGCCCGATAGAGGACCTGATCAAGAAGTACGACCTCTGGACTGCTTCGGTCCTGAGCGGTAACAGGAACTTCCTCGGGAGAACCCACCCGCTAACTAGGGGCAACTTCCTCGCGAGCCCGCCACTAGTAGTCGTATACGCCCTAGCAGGCAGGATAGACATAGACCTCTACAACGAGCCAGTAGGCTACGATCCCAATGGGGAGCCAGTATACTTGAAAGACATCTGGCCAACCGCCGAGGAAGTAAGGAAGGCCGTAGAGCAGGCGCTAGACCCCGAGGCCTACAAGAAGAAGTACTCCGACATCTGGAAGGGCGACGAGCACTGGAACAGCCTCCCCGAGCACAAGTCCGTAACCTACCCGTGGGACCCCAAGAGCACCTACATTAGGAAGCCACCATTCTTCGAGGGAATGCCGCTAGAGCCGCCGGAGCCCAAGGACATAATCGGGGCAAGGGTGCTAGTATGGGCCCCCGACAGGACTACCACGGACCACATAAGCCCGGCTGGAAGGATACTCCCAGAGTCAAAGGCTGGCCAGTACCTCCTAAGCCTTGGAGTGAAGCCCCACGAGCTCAACACGTGTGGAGCGAGGAGGGGCAACCACGAGGTAATGATGAGGTGCACCTTCGACAACCCCAAGTTCAGGAATAAGCTAGTCCCAGACAGGGAGGGAGGCTGGACTATATTCTGGCCGACCAAGGAGGTAATGCACGTATTCGACGCCGCAATGAAGTACAAGGAAATGGGAATCCCACTCATAGTGCTAGCAGGGAAACAGTACGGAACCGGCTCCAGCAGGGACTGGGCCGCTAAGGGACCCGCACTACTAGGAGTCAAGGCGGTGATAGCCGAGAGCTTCGAGAGGATCCACAGGAGCAACCTAGTAGGAATGGGAATACTACCACTAGAATTCATGCCCGGCGAGAACGCCGAGAAGCTGGGCCTAGACGGGAGCGAGGTATATGACATACTCGGCATAAGCGAAGGCCTCTACCCAGGCAAGATACTAACGGTGAGGGCTAAGAAGGAGGACGGCAGGGTAATAGAGTTCAAGGTGAAGGCGAGGCTAGACACGCCGATAGAAGTAGAATACTACAAGCACGGCGGAATACTCCACTACGTGCTGAGGACAAAGTTCCTCAAGGCAGGGAACTAGCACAATCCTCCCGGATAGCCTCCAAAGCCTCACCCCAAACCCTTTCTCCCCCGCCAGACCCCGGGGAGAGCGTATACCCCGTGACACGCCTCCTCCGGATCCTAGCATAAACCACGAGGCCCCCCACCATAGCGTAGAATGAGGGACCCCTACGGGCGACACACAAACCCTCCAAGTCGCAGAGGCCCAGCCTCCCAGCATAATAGACAAGGGTGCGTGCAAGCCTCCGAGGGACCCCCAGCTCCCCCGCAATAACAGCGCTATCACAGGAGAGCCCACGGCTACGAGCCCATACCACAGGTAAGAGCCACGGGTACCTCAAAAGGGCGTCTACACCCAAAAGCCCACACCCGGCTGGAGGGACCCTCCCCAATATATCCCAGCTCCCCGGGAGAGCTATGTATAATTGGCGGCGATGACGACCGCTGGGTTAAACGACTTAGTAGAGGGGATGAGTGATTCACGGACCATTGGAGCCGCCACTCCAGGGCTTATCAAAGCAGGAGATACGCAGGCTAGTTTGGAAGAGGCTTGTAGAGGCCGGGGTTGCTAGGCCTCCGTTCCCCGTAGAGGGCAGGATACCCAACTTCGCGGGAGCGAAGAGGGCGGCGGAGCGCATCGCAGGCCTAGAGGAGTGGAGTAGGGCCAGAGTCCTCAAGGTAAACCCAGACTCCCCGCAGAGGCCAGTTCGGTTTAGGGCCCTGAGGGAGGGAAAGCTAGTATTAATGGCGACTCCGAGGATAAGGAAGGGCTTCCTACTCCTAGACCCCTCAAGGATACCTCCAAGCCAGCTATCCAGGGCCTCCACGATCAGGGGAGCGTTCCGCTACGGCCTCCCACTCCCCACCGTCTCCTCCCTCCTCCGAGCGGTCGAGAGGGTTGACATGATAGTTGAGGGTAGCGTGGCCGTCAGCATTTACGGGGACAGGCTGGGCAAGGGCCACGGCTACGGCGACCTGGAATACGGGATACTCACCAGTCTAGGCCTCGCAGGCGAAGACACTCCGATAGCGACCAGTGTCCACGACATCCAAGTCTTCCAGCAGAGGCTGCCACAGGACCCCCACGATGTGCCAGTAGACATCATAGCCACCCCAACCAGGCTGATCAAGGCGGAGAGAGCTAGAAGGAGGCCGAGGGGCATAATCTGGAGCATACTAGACGACAGGAAAATAGCCGAGATACCACTACTGAGAGAGCTAAGGGAGGTGTCGGGTAGAGATGGCTAGGTGCTGGAGACTAGGCAACGGAGTAACCCTCATCGTCGACGAGGGAGACATAACGAGGGCGAGAGTAGACGCGATAGTGAACGCTGCTAACAGCCTGCTAATAATGGGTGGAGGTGTAGCTGGGGCAATACTAAGGGCTGGAGGCAGGAT
>WAOR01000024.1 GCA_015521175.1 Thermodiscus sp. | reverse complement strand
TTACAGGCTTCCTGGCCGGAGAGTTCTTTGGCACCCTTGGAGCAGAGAAGGTAGGTATTATCAAGTTCTGGGAGAGCCTGGGGTATGAAGCCCCTCCGCTGGCGCAGGCTACCTTCGCTGTTGAGAAGGGTTTAGGATACGAGGTTCTCAGACAGCTCCTCTTTAACATTATCAGCATAGCATTATGGCTTGCCGCCTTCATGCTGATGCTAGGCACATTCCTAGGAATAGTCGATGCCTGGCTTAAAGGTGACAAGCTGGGAGCCATACTCTCAAAGGCTCCCGTGTTCCTATTCTTTACAAGTGCGACACTTCCCTTCTTTCTAATCCCCGATGCCTCTAAGGCTGGCCACGTTATCCAGCAGGCAATCTTCGATAAGGGAGGCGGGGGGATACTACCCGCAGTAGTATTCTGGGGCTCCATCGCCGCGATCTTCTGGAAGCTACTAGGCGAGCCAATAGAATATGCCTTGGAGGGCGAAAGCTTCCTGAGCGGACTCGGGGAGGCACTCTTAGAGGTATACGAGATGCTTCTGATGGTTATGGGCAATATCCCCAGCTTCCTTAGAATTCTAGGCCTGGGCCTGGCCCACGCGGGCCTAATGCTGGGCTTCACAGAGCTATACTACCTCATCGCAGGCGCCTCCTCAATCCCCTACATAGTAGCAATATCCTCGGCGATACTCGTTTACGCCTTCGGAAACCTCCTAGTCGCAGGCCTCGAAGCGATAATCGCCTTTGCCCACAGCCTAAGGCTCCACTTCTACGAGTGGTTCAGCAAGTTCTACCATGGTACTGGTAGGACGTTCGAGCCTGTCCGGATACCCGGCGTGAAGATAATTATAATGAAGACCGCTTAGCCTACTCTAAACACTCCTTGGGAATAATGGTTTATTCCCCTACAAGTATTAGTTGGAGGAAACGGTGTCCACCTTATTGCCTCGTAGGTTAGTGGCTATACTAGCGGCCATACTAGGAGTGCTCTTCCTCGTCATACCATACGCTGCGCCCATCCTGCAGGCCTTCCTAGACCCTGTCCACGGCGTGACGGGGGCCGCACTAGCAGCTGGTCTTCCAAGCGGAGACTATAAGGCCGAGGTTATCGGGAACGCCACTGTTGTATGGGACAAATACGGTGTACCCCACATTTACGCCTCAACCGACGAGGCCGGCGTATATGCACTAGGATGGGTATCGGCTAGCATGAGGCTCTTCCAAATGGACCTCTTAAGAAGGATAGGGGAGGGCAACCTCTCAGCACTCGTAGGAGAGCCCGGCTATGACAACGACGTCTTCATACACAGTATAGGCTTAAACCACGTGATCAAGGAGATCTGGCTCCAGATAGAGGAGAAGCCTGAGCTAGCCAAGCTCAAGAGCATACTCATAGCATATTCTAAGGGGGTAAACGACTATATCCGATATGCGGAGGAGAACAACCTCCTGCCAGTAGAGTATAGGGTGCTCGGCCAAAAACCGGCCCCATGGCGGCCCCAGGATACCATAGCCATCGCCAGAGTAATAGCACTAGTACTCGCCTGGAACGACGAGGATCTAGTCCTAGGCAAGCTCGTAGACAAGTGGGGGCCCCAAATCATAGCCTACATGGACATGGACAACTGGACCGGAACCCTCGAGCAGGCCGACTGCAGATACGCCGTGACCTGGGGGAGCATCTCCCTAAAACCCAATGCCTACGATTACAACCACATGCCCATGCTCGGCAAGACAATCAGGGTAGCCACATCCGATTCTAGGAGTGTGCCGCCGAACCCCCAGCCAATCCTGGCATGGATACACGAGATCCGCGAGGAGTGGTGGTCCCGGTTCAACCCTCTGGCAAGCAACAACTGGGTAGTATCAGCGAAGGCCTCGTCAACCGGGAAGCCTATAGTAGCAAACGACCCCCACCTCCAACTAACCGCTCCGCCAATCTGGATCCTAGCAGAGTTACACACTCCAAGCTTCAAGGCCATAGGAGCACTCTTCCCCGGCACACCACTAATAGTGATTGGAAGGAACCAGCACCTAGCATGGGGCTTCACAAACTCCATGGGAGACTACACTGACTACTACTACTTCAAGTGGAAGGGAGACGAGTACTACTACATGGGCCACTGGCTCAAAGCAAACGTCTCCACCGAGGAGATAAAAGTATGGGACCCCATCCACAGAAAGTACACCGTCCGAACACTCAAGGTCCTGAGGACCGTTGACGGGCCGGTCCTAGAGAAGAATGGTGTAAGATACGCTGTAAGGTGGACTGGGCTAGACCCGAGCTTCGAGCTTCAATTCTTCGTAGAATTAAACAATGCTAGTAATGTCCGGGAGGCTATAACTGCCCAGAGATGGTTCCACGTGCCCATTCAGAACTTCGTGGTAGCCGATGATCAGGGTAACATAGCTTATAGCCCTGTCGGGGCCTATCCTGTGAGAGAAAACCTGCCAGTACTAGTCGAGAAGGTTAACGTCGCTGGCAGAGTAAAGGGCCCCATTGTGAACAAGGGCTACATACCCTTCAATGGTAGCAGGGGCGAAGGAGTATGGGTACGGTACATCCCTAAGGAGAAACTGCCAATCCTCTACGATCCCCCAATACCCTTCATAGCAACAGCTAACACGAAACCGTGGAAGGGCAAGTGCGGCGGATTCGTCGGCTGGCACTACGCTGACAAGTATAGGCTAGAAAGGATTACAGAGCTACTCGACGAAGCCCTGAAGGATGGAAAGATAACTCCCGGCGAGGTTAAGAAGGTGCAGACAGACTACTACGACCTCAGCATTGAAGACTACCTTGAAACCGCGATACTACCCTACTCCAACACGACATACGCCCAGTTGTTGAAAGACTGGCTATCAAAGTATGGCCCAGACATGGATAAGACCATGTACCAGCCTACAATCGCCGTCGCATGGATATACGAGTTCCACACAATACTCTGGAAGCACCTCTACGGTAACGAGACCAACCTATACTTCTTCCGGTTCCACTACGCCCTAAGCATCGTGAGAGCCGCCGAGAAGGGAGACCAGTACGCCCTCAAGCTAATACCCGGGGGAAGCATCAGGGCTCTAGTAAACGAGAGCCTAACGAAAGCCCTCGAGGTACTAAAAGCCTACTATGGGACCAGCAACTACGAGCAATGGATATACGGTAAGATCCACTATTACTATCCGGCCCACCCGGCATTCCCGGCGTTAAGTTATGCAAAGATACCGGCTAACGGTGGACCATACTCTATAAACGTTGCAAGGCCAGCGAAGGTTGACCCGAAGATTGGTATGCCCGTCCAGGCCGGGCCTAGCATTAGGCAGGTTGTAGACCTCTCGGCAATGGACTATTACATCTCCTTGCCAGGAGGAGAGAGCGGTAACCCCTTCAGCAACCACTACCAAGACATATACGTAGACTACTGGTCCAGGAACCTTTACATCAATTACACTCTCGGACAACCTCCTTCAAGCTACAATGGACCCAAACTAGTCTTCCATGGAGGTAGATAAGGAGTGACGGGAAGGCTAGCCTACGCATGGCTCGCAGGATCAATCCTCTACACAGTACTACTCTGGATCCCAGTCTACGGGCTCGCGCTAGCTCCAATACTCGCAGCTATTGGAATAGCCGTTTTCAAGATAAGCCCTGGGAAAGCAGCTGGCATAGGCCTACTAGCCGGCCTAACGGGATACGCCTTAAACCTGGCTTACACCGGTGGTTTAGAAGGCCTGAGGCTAGTCGCCGGTATTGGCGGTGGAGCTGTAGCTTTATTAGTTGTATCTTATCACCTCGCGACGCCAGCCCTGCTAGCCTACGCCGCCGCCTATAGCATTAAAAATAAGTAAGTATATGGAGAAGCCTGTGTTTTACCCCGCTTTCCCTAATTCTTTTTTCGCTGCCTCGACGAGTCCCCAAACTGTGCCCTTATAGAATACCTCTCTTATGATCGGGTTTGGACTGTCATAGGCGATTCTGGCGTCTTCGTATGTATCGGCTAGCCTGGAGGCGACTGCTTCCACGTCGTCTAGCCCCCTAGCTACTAGGTCTCTCACGAGGCTATACCAGCGGGTTGCCCGGTCCCTCTCCCTCTCCAAGTACTCGATAGCGTTCTCGTCGAGTATTCCGTAGTGGGTGGGCGCTGGTTTAGAGGGCTTGAGGCTTATCATTTTGTCGAGGCTCTCAATGTAGAGTTTTGGGTGGAATGGAGGGGGAGTTGTCGGGAGCTCGATGCGCTTCCCATCAACCTCGACGACTACTCCTGCGGAGTCTCCTGTAAATAGTATTCCCTCTGGTTGTAGTAGTATGCTCATGTGATGGCTTGCGTGCCCGGGAGTATGTACGATTTTCAATACATTACTCCCAGCCCTAACTTCATAGCCATCGTCTACCGCTACCAGGTTGCCCTCCGGCACTGGCAGGGGTTCCCCATAGATCCTGGCGACTTCCCCGAGGACCGTTTGCGCCGCACTCCATAGCTTCGAGGGATCGGCCATGTGCTTCCTGCCTCTCGGGTGAACTAGTATTTTCACCTTTGGGTAGTCCCTGACAAGTAGCCCTGTAGCCCCCGCATGGTCTAGGTGTATGTGCGTTAGGATCACTATGTCGGGCTCTACTCCATTGTCTTCTAATGCGCCCTTTAACTGGTCATAGGATCCAGCCGGCCCGGTCTCTATAAGAATAACGGAGTCACCGGTCTTCACGAGGAATGATGCTATAAGCCTGGTACCCCATCCTTTGGGTGTTACGTCAATAACCTCGATTTCTGCCAAGACGGTTTCACACCGTTTCCTATGATTATTAGGTCGTCCGGGATATATTCTTGTGTAAAGCCTCGCTCTTCCTAGGGGGATCTTACCACTATGTAGAGGGAGTATGCTAGTAGTGCACCGCCAATCATCTGGAGTATAGTGTTAGCAGTAGTACTCCAATACGGTATCCTAGCGATCCTCACTCTCCTCCGGATAACATAGACCCCGGACGGTGTAAGCGCGTCCAACAGCCAGTGGCTGAGTCCGCCAGCAAGCACTGCCATTATGACACCAGCCTCTTGCCTCGGCGTTAAGGGTACTCCTCGTATGCTGAGATACGCTATAGTGAGGGAGATTGTTATTATCCCGGGTAGGCTGTGGGTGAGCTTTGTTCTCTTGGGAGGCTTAAACAGCCTGTGGTGGTGCCCGAAAGCGTCAACTAGAATATTCACGACTAGTGAGGCTAGTACCGCAATTATGAGGCCTACCAGGCTCCTATCCACTAGTACGTATGTGTAGGCGGCGACTCCGGTGCCGACAGCAGCATGAGTGGCTAGCCTCAACTCTTCTACTCGACCCCGCGACATTACTAGCAAGTTTTCCTGTAAGGGGCTTACACGTCTCCATGTATATTGGTTATGTAATACGTTATAGAGGCTCCCAAGCATTAATGGATGAGTGGAGGGTCCCTCATGGCACAAGTAGACGTTAGCATTATCCAGTTAGGAGCCCGGCTCTCTAAGTCAGAGTCTCTTAAAGCGCTTGAGAAGCTTATAGGGAAGGCAAAAGGAGACCTCATACTTGCACCAGAGTACTCGATGTTCGATCCCACGGGGCTCGACCCCTCAACGGTAGCCAAGGGGGCAGAGGAGCCTGGGGGAGAATGGCTATCCCGTATAAGGTCTAAAGCCCGTGAGAAGGGGTCTTGCATCGTTGCCGGCTTCTTCGAGAAGGCTCCAGGGGCTACAAAGCCCTATAACAGCGTAGCAGTCATCGATGACCGTGGGGAAATAGCCGGCATCTATAGGAAGACGCACCTCTTCGACGCCCTCGGATTCCGGGAGAGCCTGTACTTCACGCCGGGCGATAAACTCTTCGACCCCGTTGAAGTCTGCGGCGTGAAGCTGGGCCTAGCTATATGCTTCGAGATACGCTACCCCGAGGTGATAAGGCACCAAGCCTTAATGGGTGCCGAAATAATCGCTATACCGAGCGCATGGTACAGGGGGCTCGGCAAGGAGGAGCAGTATCATTTCCTAGCTCGAGCCAGGTCACACGAGAACACTGTCTGGATAACTGCGCCGATACTCTATGGGGATAGCTTCACTGGAAGAAGCCTCATTGTCGACCCGCTAGGCGTGGTGAGGCTGGACGCAGGCTATGGTGAGAGAACCCTCGAGTACACTATTGATACGGGAGAGATAGACGAGGCGAGGAGGAAGCTTCCACTACTAGAGTTGAGGCGGCCCAACCTCTACAAGAGGCTAACGGGGTGACTACCGTGTCCCTCGAGGAGCTCCCAGAGTTTTGCCTAGAGAGGTGGCAGAGTCTCCGAGAGACTAAGGCTAGGATCCTCCTAAGCGAGAGCGGGGTCGAACCCTTAACAATCGAGGCCCTCAAGGATATGGGCGCCTCCCTAAGCCTAGAGAAAGTCGTACTCGGCTATGGGTGGACCCAGGGGTCCCCCAGCCTGAGGCACGCTATAGCGGATTTCCTCGGAGGGATTAGCCCGGAGAATGTTCTCGTCACCAATGGTAGTAGTGAGGCCAACTTCCTCGCAGTTATGACGATCGTGTCCCCCGGCGATAGTGTTATCGTAGATATGCCCAACTACATGCAGGTTCCCGGCCTTCTAGCATGGAAGAGAGCGGAGATCTTCGAGGCTTGGAGGATTAGGGAGGGTCAGTGGCAGCTACCGGTAGGCGAGATTATAGACGCGGTTCGAAGGATTAAGCCTCGGGCGCTTTTCATAACGTCTCCCAACAATCCGACCGGGACTATTGACTGGGAGGCTCTCGAGGCTATCGTAGCGGAGCTGAGGAACACCCATACAATACTTGTTGTAGACGAGGTTTACAGGGGCCTCGAGATACACGGCGATACTGGTAAGAGCGCCCTGAAACTTGGCATCGAGCACGGCGTGCCCGTCGTGGTGACAGGGGGCCTCTCAAAAGTCTTCGGCCTACCCGGCCTCCGAATAGGGTGGCTCGCCAGCAACATCAGCGGTATCGTGGAGAAAGCCTGGTCGCTCAAAGACTACACTACCATAAGCCCTCCACGCCTAAGCGAGGTCATAGCAACAGAGGCCCTGAGGGACCCCCTAAGGTCGAGGCTCATAGCTAGAGCGAAGGGGATAGCCAAGCGCAACATCGAGATACTCCGCGAACTCCTATCCGGTAGAGAAGACCTCTTGGAACCGTATTGGCCTTCTGCTGGTGCTTTCCTCCTAGCCCGGCTACCATGGGCTAAGGATACAATGAAGCTTGCCGAAGGGCTCTACGAGGATCGGGGAGTCCTAGTAGTCCCTGGTGAGTGCTTCGACATGCCCGGATACATCAGGGTAGGCCTGGGCAGGGAGAATCCCAGCGTGGCGAGGGAGGAGTTTGAAGAGTTATTGGAGGGGTTAGAAAAACTGAGGGGTTCTTCTTGACCTTTTATTCCTAAGGTTCTATTTCTACTGTTTCTCCGTTACTGGGACTATCTCGTATGTTAGGTAGTTCTCCGGCTGCCTCCGGACTATTTCGATTTTCACTGGCATTCCCGCTTTTAGCTTGCTGGGGTCTGTCTCCCTGACCCAGGCTAGTACTTGTACTCCATTGGTTAGGCGTGCTATGCCTACGGTGTAGTCTGGGTAGTGACCGAAGCTGTAGGGCTTGGTGTATATTACTGTCCAGGTCAGTAGTTCTCCCTCCTTTGGCAGTTCTACCCATTCGGCCTCGTCACTTGGGTCGTCTGGGCAGTCTACCTGTGGTGGGAAGTAGATTTTCCCGGACTTCTTGCACTTGGTGGCTAGTAGTTTGCCCTCTGCGAGGGCCTCGAAGAACTTGAATGTTTTCTCGATGCTTATTAGGAATTTTAGCTTTATCTCCCTTTGGTCCCACCACATCCTGACGCCTGTCTTCTGGTCCATTACAACGGGTATGCCGACGCTCTCCTTCATGGTGTTCGCGAACTGCTCGACCTGAGCTAGGAATAGGTCCGCCTGCTCTCTCTGGGTACTCACACTACACCACCCCCTTAGGCGCTCCTAGGCTTTGAGAGCGAGTAGATAGTTACGTAAGCGTAGTGACCGGTTCCTCCAATGTTATGGGCTAGTGCCCTGCCATGCTTGATCTCAGCCTGCCTGCCCTTCTCTACCCGGCCCTGCAGCTGCCTGGTCAGGTCTACCGCCATGCTTATCCCGGTGGCGGCTAGTGGGTGGCCCTTCGCCTTGAGGCCTCCACTGAGGTTCACTGGGATGACTCCTCCAATGTAGGTTTGCTCCTCCCTTATCAGCTTGTACCCCTCACCGGGCTTCGCGAAGCCTAGGTCCTCGTAAGCCATTATCTCGGCTATCGTGAAGCAGTCGTGGACCTCGGCCAGGTCTAGGTACTTCACAGGGTTCTCGGGGTCTATGCCAGCCTTCTTGTAGGCTGCCTGAGCGGCTATCTTCGCCGCAGGCAGGTTTGTGAAGTAGGGTCTCCTGGATAGGTTGCTAGTGCCTGAGGAGACTCCTATGGCCTCTATCCATACTGGAGAGTCGGTTAGCTTCTCGGCTATCTCCTCGCTGGCCAGCACGACTGCGGCGGCACCATCAGTGATCGGGCTGCAGTCAAATAGTTTGAGCGGCCAGGCGATGTACCTGGACTTGAGGCACTGCTCGAGGGTTATCTGCCTGGGGAACTGGGCCTTGGGGTTGAAGCTTGCATAGTAGTGGTTCTTCACCGCCACCTTGCAGAGGTCCTCCTCCGTGGCTCCGTATTTTTGCATGTAGGCGGTTGCGTATAGGGCGTAGTAGCCTGGGAATGTTAGGCCGAAGTTCTCGAACTCCCAGAAGTAGTTTCCAGCCCTACCTATGAACTCTACGACGGTGGGAGTTGGGCTCTCGTTCATCTTCTCTACTCCCACGACGAGGGCTATGTCGGCCTCTCCAGCAGCTACGGCGTCGTGAGCCGTCTTTATCGCTGCGCTACCCGTGGCGCAGGCAGCCTCTATCCTGTAAGCTGGCTTGCCGGTTAGCCCGGCGTACTCCATTACTACTACGGGTGCTAGTCCCTCGCTACTCCAGCCTCCCACGTAGCCGGTTACTACTAGGTCTATGTCCTTCTTCTCAATGCCCGCCTCGTCGAGGGCCTGCCTTATGGCCTCGTATGCTAGCTCGGGTATGTTTACGTCGTTGCGCACTCCGAACTTCGAATGACCTGTACCTACTATGGCTACTCTTCTACCCACTAGTTACGCACCTCTTCTATAGGATGCCTGCTCGTATCCACGTAGGTATCGTGGAGTGTGATATAGCTACGAGTACGGGTGCTAGTACACTGGGGTCGAACAGTATTTATTAAATCCGCGACGGAGCAATGCAACAGATTATAAATGTGTAGCTCTCCCTTGTATTGGATACCGCCTCCTGAAGCGATACTACTCCCCTAAGCATACTAGTTGGAGTGGCGTGAGGCAGACACAGGGGGTGTACAGGTAATGGCTCTATTCGAGAAGGCTAAGGAGGCCTTCGAGAACATATTCGAGAAGGCTAAGGCTAGCCTCCCAGAGCTCTCCAGCTGGAACAAGGTATACCAGTTCGTAGTAGAGGACACCGGCGAGGAGTTCTACGTCGAGATTAGCAACGGTCAGATAAAGGTGGTGCAGGGCAAGCACCCCAAGCCCATAGCAACAATAGTGGCCTCGAGCGACGTCCTAGAGAAGATTATAAACGGCCAGCTAGACGCAATGGCCGCCTTCATGAAGAGGCAGATGAAGATAACCGGCAACGTGCTCGACACAATGAACCTAAAGAAGCTACTAGACGCAGGCCTCAAAGGCTAAAGCAAGGACAACTCTCCATCATCAACCCTTCCAACCAAATACCCGGTGAACACTCTTTTTACAAGCCCATACACGAGGCTCCTAGACCTCGTCAACCCTGTCTCACCAGCCATGTATAGGAGGAACCTGGCCGGCCACCCCTCCTCTATAATCCGGGGCGTTAGGCCTACGAGCTTGTATGGAGAGATGAACAGCGCCTCTAACACCTTTTTGGCGAGCCATTCCCCTGTGGGACCCTCCAGCCTCGCTAAGAGTAGGGCTGTCTCAGCCTCTCTCCAAGGATTAGGAGGCATCCACGCCGCGTTATCGCTACCGAGCGCCACATCTCCCACTATCTCCAAGGCGTCTCTGACAGGGGGGATCCCTAGGCCGTGCCACAGGTTGCTCCTAGGGCACAGTACGAGGCCCATACCCTTTTCAAGGAGCCACTCTAGATCTCCGCGGGAGAGATGGGTTCCATGTACGATAGCGTCGAAACCAGCCTCTATTGCTAACTCTAGGTCTCCCTTCTCCCGGGCCTCCTTAGTCTCCGCTACATGGGTAAACGCTGGCCTATGGGATGCCACTAAGCGGAGAAGCTCTTCTTTAGTGTGGTCTAGTGGGCTGGAGAGGCCTAGTCCGTCGCATCCATGGGGGAAGCCGGGCCCAGGCCTGCCGAGAACTATAACGCTAATACCTTGTGGTGCCTTCTCAAGCGCCTCCTTCGCTATTAGACAGCCATGGCCTCCTCCCTCCCGGAAGTCTATGAGTAGGCCGTTTCCCAGGCGCCAGGCCATCCTGTAATATTCTAGGATAGCCTCCTCGAGCCGTGAATCATCTGCCCCCGCTAATAGCCTGTGCTTTAAGCCGTTGGGAGGCGCTACCAATTTCGCCAGCTCCTCGTCCACTCCGTACTCGGGGAATAAGTGGTCGCCGCTATGGACGTGGGCTAGCCCCGGCTGGGGTAGTGCTATTATGCCTTCGGAGCCTATGGCTTCTAGAGGGCATGTAGATGTTGTCTCTATTGATTCTATGGTTTCTCCCCGTATGTGGATGCATCTGTCCTCTTCTATGGCCAGGTCCTCTCCTCTTAGTAGGAGGCCTGCCTTGACGTGGCGTGTTTCGGCCATGCTTATTATCCCGGGATTGTAAACAATGCCTTCGAGCTGGATTTAGTTGTTAGCTACTGGCGCATGGCTGGTGAAGGCTAATGGCTAACCCCATCGAGGATGTGAAGGGGAGGGTTCTCATAGGCCAGCTATCAATACTCTTGTATAGCGTCTTCGCCGCCATACTGGGGAAGACCGCCACCACCTTCATACTGGTATTTATACTTATAATTATAATTAGTATAATCCAGAATAGGTCTGGCCCCAACCCAGTGGGCCAGGCAAAGACCAAGCCAGAAATCGTCCTCTCAGGAAGGAAGGTATTCGAGGAAGATAAGGCCAGGGATCTACAAATGAAGGATACCGGCCTCATGGCCGACATGCAAGAGCAGTCCAAGTTCACCATGTATACGAGCCTGGGAATGCTACTCGCCTTCGTATACTTCTTCGCCCTCTGGGGCTACGTCGACGACCTAGAGAGACTACTAGCACCATACCTCGGCCAGGGCAGGCTAACAGTTTTCACAGCATTCCTCATATACTTCGAAGGACTCTTTGTAATCAACCAGCTGGTCTACATATGGGCACTAAGGAAGGTCGGGAAAGTAGTAATGGTCCAGGCACCGCCTAAATACACGGTTACCGATAAGGGAATAGTCTTGAGGGGACTTACCGGAGGGACTGCGATAACCTTCCCCCTACCGGACGACGTCGAGGTAAACGTTAATGAGAAGAGGAGGTTCGTAGAACTCGTAAAACACTACAAGAAGACCGTGATGAAAATCCGGCTATACACTACGAACCCTAAAAGACTAGCCGAGGTCATTAAGAGGTATGGAGTTAAGAGGTCCTCCTAGAATCACCCAGGTCGATGTGCTCCTCTACACCTTGTAGCTGGATCCCAAGCCTGCTAGCGGTCTCATAGACGAGTTGCTTTGCCCTTCCTATTAGCTCGAGTAGCCTCTGCTTGCTCAACGCTTGCGCGTAAATCCTTATTTTAGGCTCTGTTCCACTCGCCCTTACGAGGACCCAGCTCGAGTCCTTGTAGGAGATCCTTATACCGTCTATCTCTAGGATGTCCTGAGCGTCTTTTGTCAGAACTGCCTTAACCCTCTCCTCGAGTAGAGGGTAGAGTTTCAGTTTCTCCTCGTCCTTGCTTAGCTTGATGTTTATCCTGGCTGATGGGTAGAAGGGTAGCCTGTAGATTAGTCCTTGCAGGGTCTCACCCTCTTCGAGGCTTATCCTTGCCAGGAGGGCCGCCTCGTATATCCCGTCTACCCACGGCCCCCAGCTCGGGTCAATAAGCTTCCAGGGCTCCGCCGCCAGGAGCACGCCCGGTATTTCCTTGAGCTTCTCATGTAGTTTACCCAGCTTGCTCCGGACGAGTCTACCTCCCATTTTCTCGACTATCTCCTCGACCTCTATGCCAACATCGACCGATACGACAATAGTGCCTCTTCGATCCCTTAGCTTCCACCAGGCGAATAATGCTATCACGAGGTCCTGCTTAACAAAACCCATACCCGGAACTGCTATCGCGAGCCTATCAGCATCGCCATCATGGGCTAGCAGGCCGTGCACATTGAGGCTTGCGGCCGCGCCAAGGTAGGGTTGTATCGTGTCTGGCCTAGGCTCCGGGTGCCTCCCAGGGAAGAAGCCGTCGTGGTGGCAGTTGAAGCTAACCACTTGCCTGACACCAATCTCCCTTAAAACCCTAGGCGTCACATTACTCGCCGTGCCGTTAGCACAGTCTACTGCCAGCCTCAGGTCTATTCTGGGGTGGGGGACCCTCATCCTCTCGATCAGGTCGAATATGTAGTCCTCTAGAACCTCGTGACCCTCCACAAGCCTGCCAACATCATCCCAGGCGGCGTGGAGCTTCTTGAGGTCACCATTGAATATGAGGTTCTCCAAGTCCTGCTCCATCGAGATCGTATACTCCATCCCGCTAGAGTCGAAAACCTTCAACCCATTATCCGGCGGGGGATTATGACTCGCAGTAACCATGACCCCCGCCTTAGACTTCATCTTCGGAACAGAATAGGCGAGAACGGGGGTGGGGACTAGGCCTACGTCTATGGCGTCTAGACCTCCAGCCATGAGGCCAGCCGCTACTAGCTGGGCTAACAGGGGACTCGTAGTCCGGATATCGTAGCCTACGTTAGCTGTTCCCTCGTGGCCCACGTATGCCGCGACGCTGAGGCCTAGCTTGTAGGCTAGCTCCGGG
>WAOR01000023.1 GCA_015521175.1 Thermodiscus sp. | reverse complement strand
ATAATGCTAGGGCCCTCGCCGAGGAACTAGCGGCCCAGGGCTTCAAGGTGCTGGGAGAACATCTAGGCTACACTAAGAGCCACCAGGTACTAGTCGATGTGCGTGAACAGGGGAGAGGAGCCAAGGCGGCCAAGCTTCTAGAAGAGGCCAACATAATAGTCAACAAGAACCTCCTCCCATGGGATCCACCCAGCGCGGTTAAGGATCCTAGCGGCCTAAGGCTCGGAGTGCAAGAGATGACGAGGTTCGGAATGGGGAGAGACGAGATGAAGACCATAGCAGAATTCATAGCCAGAGTCCTCATAAAAGGAGAAGACCCCGGCAAGGTAAGGAGAGAGGTGGCCGAGTTCCGCTCCCAGTTCACTAAGGTCCACTATGCATTGGAAGGCGACGTTGAGACCATACTCGACCTAGTACACTAGGGCAGGACAGAGGCAGAGGTAAACCGCTTAACCCCTAAACCACTCCTATTGAGAAGTGCGCGCCGACCCGCCGACAGGGCCGATAAATGGGCCCAGGGGATGAAAGCGGGTACTATCTACCCTATGAGAGGGGGATAGCCATGGCCGAGAAGAACACTAATGCATGGATAATCACGGTTGGCAACGAGATCCTAATAGGCAGGATAGTTAACACTAACGCCGCCTGGCTCGGGGAGAAGCTAACGTTCCTAGGATTCAGGGTGGAACGAGTAATCACTGTGCCAGACTCTCTAGAGGATATCGAGGAAGAGGTTGGCAGAGGAATAGCGAGGGCTAGAATAGTGATAACCACGGGAGGCCTAGGCCCCACATACGACGATATGACCCTCGAGGGCGTGGCCCGTGCAACAGGTAGGAGGCTAGTATTGAACGAGGAAGCATACCGGATGGTCAGGGAGTTCTATGCTAAAGCGGGCTACGAGCTGACAAAGGAGAGAGAGAAGATGGCTATGCTCCCCGAAGGCGCGGAAGCCATCCCAAACCCCGTGGGCGCGGCCCCAGGCTCCCTCCTAGACCTAGGAGATACCCTCGTCATAAGCCTGCCCGGCGTTCCCGCAGAAATGAAAGCCATGTTCGAACAGTACGTGGAGCCTAAGCTACGAGAGATAGCTCCCCACAAGGCGGTAGTCGACTGCGGATTCATCGTCAAAGGGGTCCCAGAGTCCGGCCTAGCCCCATGGATCAAGAAGGCCTCTAGACTAGAGGAATCAATATACCTCAAAAGCCACCCGAAGGGGCATGAGACAATGGGCCCCGTGCTAGAGATAAGAGTACTCGCCTCCGGTAAGACCAGGAAGGAGGCAATGGCGAAGGCTAGGAGAGTCTTAGAATACGTAGCCGAGAAGGCTAGGGGGCTCGGCGGTGAAACAGGGGAAATCAATTGTAAGGGAGAAGATCAAGCTGACAAGTGAGATAGCGGGGGTCGGAGCGCTCACAGCAATCATCGGAGGGCTAATATCTCTCAGACCAGTCTTCATAGTGGGACTAGTCCTGGTAGCATTATCCCCCTACATATCACTCTACATCATGCTACGCAAACTCCGGGAGCAAACATAAACTCTCCTTTAAAAGACCTGCCTCGCCTCCGATCGAATTAAGGGGGGACTGGTAGTGAGTGGCGAGGAAAAGCGACAGTTCCCAATAACGCGGGGGCCAAAGGAGATAGTAGAGAAAATAATCAAGGCCCTAAAGGAAGTATATGATCCCGAAATACCGGTCAACGTCTACGACCTCGGCCTAATCTACGAGATAACTGCAGAAGAAGTAAAGCCTGGAAAATACTACGTGAAAATACTCATGACTCTAACAGCTATAGGCTGCCCCGTGGCTGGCCAGGTAGCAGCATACGTGGAAGAAGCGATTCGAGACATGGTGCCCGAAGCGGAGGATGTGGAGGTAGAGATAACCTTCGATCCACCGTGGTCCCCAGACTACGTGACGCCAGAGGGCAGGGAACTCCTAAAGGCCATATTCGGCTATGATGTTGTAGAAGAGTGGAAGAAGAGGATGCAAGAGGAGGTCCAAGCCTAGATCAAACGGCAAAATATCCCTGAATCCTACACTCCCTAATATGGGTGTTACAAGACTTGGAGAGAGACGCTCTAGTAGAGGAGTTAATAGAGCTTATAGAGGATAATGAGTCTCCTTGGCGGAAGGCCGCTTTCTACAGTGATCCCAGGGTTGCTCCAATATATGATAAGCTCATTAAGAAGTGGCTGGACTCGGGAGAGAGGGGGGTCCCCCTCGATTATGCCGATGAAGGCGATCTAAGCGTCCTAGTAACTATTGCCAAGAAGTATGCGTTTATGGATGAGAGTAAGGCGAGAGCTATAGCTCTTAGCAGGATGGGGGAGGAGTATTCTAGAGGGATTATAGGGTAGGTCTCAGAGGCCTACTGTTGCTGGCTTCTAGTAGGTACTGGTGGGTTCCTCCTCGGCTCTATGTAGTCTTTGGGGGCTCTCTCGAACGCTTCTAGGTAGCGGCGGAGTACTTTTGGTATCTTGACCGTGCCGTCTTCCTCTTGGAAGTTCTCTAGTATGGCAGTTATCGCTCTTGTACTAGCGATCCCAGTCGCGTTGAGAGTGTGGACGTAGCCTCGCTCCATCCCTTTTCTTCGTATGAGTCTTATCTGAAGCCTGTAGGCCTGCCAGTCAGTACAGTTGCTAGCGCTAACCATCTCCCTGTACCTTCCCTGGGCTGGCATCCATGCTTCTAGGTCATACTTCTTAACCGCGCATGCCCCTAGGTCTCCGGATGCTATGTTAACTACCCTGTAGGGTATTCCGAGGCCTTGGAATATCTCCTTGGCATTGCTGATTAGCTCCTCGTGTAACTTCCTGCTCTCCTCGGGGGTCGCATAGATGAACTGCTCGACTTTGTGGAACTGGTGGACCCTGAAGATGCCCTTAAGGTCTCTGTTACCTGCCCCGGCCTCTTTGCGGAAGCAGGGGCTTACTCCTACGAGTTTTAGCGGTAGCTCGTCGTCGTAGAGCTCCTGCTTGTAGAATAGGGCCGCTAGGGGGTGCTCAGCTGTGGCTATGAGGTATAGGTCCTCTCCTTCAACCTTGTAGATCGCGTCCTTGAAGGTTTCAATATCTATTACTCTAGTGATAACATCGTGCTTCAACATGTATGGCGGGAGGACTAGCGTGTAGCCTTTCTTGGTAAGGGTGTCTAGTGCGTATTGGAGCAGGGCCATGTCGAGCCAGACAAGGTCTTCGTAGAGGTAGTAGAATCTTGACCCGGCCACTTGGCCCGCCCGGTAGGTGTCTCCAAGCTTTAGGACCTTCTCAAGCATGTCCGCGTGGCCTATGGGCCTCCAGTCAATAACATCGAATTCAACATTGAAGCCACGAGTCTCTTCCTCGAACTGGGCCAGGTGGCCCCTCCAGACCCTAGGCCTCCCCCAGAATTCTACCGGCCTGGTCGCGGACTCATCGCCTATGGGCACATCCTCCTCTACAATGTTAGGGAGGGAGAGGAGCACTTTCTCCCTCTCCCTTTCAACCTCCTTCAACCTTGCCTCTAAGGCTTCGAGCTCTCGAAGTAGCTTTCTAGCCTCTTCTATAAGCTTCCTCCTCTCCTCGGGGTCCCGCGTTTTGCCAATAGACCTGCTAACCACGTTGTGCTTATGTCTTAACTCGTTGACCTGTGTTAGGAGGCGGCGCCATTCCTGGTCGAGTTGAAGGGCTTTATCCACTATGCCTGGATCCATGAGCCTAATCTTAACATAGTGCTTAAGCTTCTCGGGATCTGAGCGTAAGAGCTCTAGTATAGACCAGGCCAATACACTGGCACCTCTGCCTAGAGTCCTAGGAGAGGCCAGTTTTTAAGGGCCTCGGACTGTGGTCCTCTCACCATCCCTTACTGGGGTTAGCCTGGCTAGGAGTCCTCATAGGCCCTAGAGGACAATGGCTCTCAGGCGTGAGTATTAGGAGTTACGCCGGGCTCTCCTCCAGCCTTCTTACAGCCTCCTTTTTAGCTTCCTCGAGGACCTCCTCAGCCGACTCTTCCACGTTCTCTTCAGCTATGGGGATTTCTGGCGCTCCCTCCGGGGCTTGAGCGATTATGGCGTCGAGAATATCATTGATTTCTGCTAGAGACTGGGAGAGTTCTGGAGGTATATTTGCCAGCTGGCTTGACGCTTTAGAGACCAGTACCCGGGGGAGGCGTAGGAGGTCCGCTGTTATAATCCCCGATGCTAGTATTGTTTCAAGCCTTACAGCAACCCTCTCGAGAACATTATCTATCGTCTCTAGTGAGAGGATTAAGTTCCTATACTCGCCAGCTGGCAGTACACCTTCCAGCTGCCTCGCCCTTGCCTTGGCTCTTCTAACCTCTAGTTGCGCCCTCCTAACTACTAGGAGGGCGTCCATAACCATGCGCGTCGGGTTCCTCTTCTTCCTCACCCTGCCTTCACTCCCTGGGGGCTAGCCCGTCCACTGGAAGATGAATACGACCACTGCGAACACGTTGTACCTGTTTCCGACCTGGTTCACAATAGGGCACGATATGCTGACTGCAACGGGCTTGAAGGTTTTCAGCGGCGTCGTGAAGACGTACTGGAGCTGGTATCCCCCGGTGGGGCTTCTAGCAGCCGCGACTGCCATGAGAGCTGTCTTAGTGCCATTGAGTATGCTAGCGCATGTCGTGTCGGGCACTGCTGTCTGGGGGAGGCTCTCGATACCGTTTATCGCCATCTTGTAGAGTAGGGCGTTCCTAACCCTTGTCACGTTCTCCTTGGGCTGGCCCACCAGGCCGGGGAATTCTAGCCATCTCTGGCCCCTGTTGTCCACGTACATGCTACTGTAGGCTGTCTGGAATACTGATCTTGTAAATGGGGGTATCCGGTAGGCTATCCGGAGCATTTGGGTTGACTTGGGGAAGTCCGCCATTCCGTGCAGTATTGCCCCGGGTATTCCCGCCTGGGGTTCCTGCAGGACGTTTGGCTTGGGGTAGAGTATGGTCATGTTATTGGCTTTATCGACTACGCCTTCGAACACATCGTAGAAGACAACGTAGGTATTGTTAGGCTCGGCCTTAAAGATGTGCTTGAGTATATAGTTCGCTTCTCCTTCGTCACCAGTTAAGAGTCTCGCCAGCGCTCTTATCTGGGTTCCATTAAGGGTGGCGCCATCAGCCACCGTCTTCCTGCCAGTGTTAACAGTTATCCAGTACCCGTAGTCCCACCAGCTCACGATGAGGGCATCTGGCTTCGTGTTATTCTTAATCCATGCGAGCGCGTTTAGCCAGGCCCTGTTAAGGGGTACGAGCACCTTGCTCTTACCGGACGGTGTGAATATTGAGAGGGGCCCTATACCCGATGTTAGTATTTGTGGGGCCCTATACTCGTTAGTCCTATACGACTGCACGCCATAGTATGCCGCTCCCACAACTACTAAGAGGACTATGAACATGCCGGCCAGAACCCTTAACGGGTCCGCTACTTCGTGCTCGTGGCTCCTCGCCTTCTTCTTGGCCTTCTTAGCCTTCCCGACGGGTTCAACCGAGCCGGAGACGAAGTCTGCGGTCGCTAGCCCAGCGGCTATGGTCATGTAGAGGCTAGCCATCTGAGTGAAGTATGCTAGCTGCTTGTTGGCGAATAGTAGGAATAGAGCCATTAGATAGAAGAATGACTTTGTCAAGCCATCTAGGAACTTCACCTTGCCCTGAGCTAGCCTTACGAGGAATAGAACCATTCCTCCCAACGCTAGTACGAGGGCTAGACCGTACTCCCTTATTATCCTGGCGAATGAGACTGGCTGGTGCTCCTGAACGCTCTCTACTAGAGGGCTCAGGTGCCTAATCCCAACTGCTAGTAGGAGCCTGTCATTGACGGCTGCTAGGCCAGAGTAAATGGCTATGAAGCCAGCGATGAAGAGGACTATGAGTAGCCAGGCCTGGAACCCTGGTGTTATACCGTTCTCCAGTATTTTCCTCGTTAATGGTAGCCTGTCAATGTAGATCTCTAAGGCGTAGATCCCGACTCCTAGTATCGACGCGGCTCCTAACCCCGTAACGAAGTACTTCACAGATATGTGGGGAGCTATCACCGCTACTACAGCGTAGAATACTAGCGTTGTAAGGTAAATGATTAGCCTTCTCTTGCTCGGCGCCGCGAAAATGGGGTCTAGTAGAGGGATTAGTGCTAGGGATATAGAGACTAGGTGGTAGCCTCCCCATAGGTAGGCGATTGAGCCTCCAGTGAGGCCTGCTAGGATAGCGTAGGTTAGACTCCGCCTTCCCTTGTTCCTAAGTGCTAGTATTAGGAAGGTGTAAAAGAGGGCTAGTACTGGCACGGCGATACCGGTCTTCTCCACAAAGCCCGCGCTCGTCCTCGAGATTGCTCCAGGGGAGAGTGCGAACAGCGTGGCTGTCACTAGGCCCCCTAGCTTGGAGCCTGTCGCCACATAGACTAGTATGAATAGGAGTACAATGGCTAGTGTTCCGGCGAATACGGGGAACAGAGCTATCCAGCCTTTAAGGCTTAGGCCGAAGGCTGCTCCGATCTTGTAGGTGGCGGCGGCTAGCCATGCTACTCCCAGGTAGTCTGTGTGGAGGAAGTTCCTACCCACGGGCCACCAGAACTCTCTCACCCTCTCAAGCCCGGAGAAGCTGAAGAGCCCGTGCGTGTGGAAGTACTGGGCTTCCCAGTATGCGATCCAGGGGTCGTTCGCGTCTAGTTCTAACCCATACTTCATCGCGGGAAGCGCTCTTAGGTATGCGCCGATCGCCATTACTATTAGGAGTAATATTATAGTTATAGGAGTCGAGTATTTAGTCATAATTACTGAGACCTTTTGCGTTAGGCCACCTATCTCCCCACCATGCTTCTTTCTAGCACCGCCAGCCTTAGCCAATACTCAGCCCCTCTCTCCACGTGGGGGACTGGAATCCAAGGAAATTAACGGTTAACCCACCAGGAAAGCCACGCCAAATACTATAATCCATAGAGGCACCAAACTATGGCACGGTGAAGCTGTAATGGCAAAGCCTAAGAGAGTCGTAATAATGGGCGCGGGCGGCAGGGACTTTCATAATTTCAACGTTGTCTTCCGGGACAACCCCGACTATGAGGTTGTAGCTTTCACCTCCACTCAGATACCAGGCATCGAGGGACGTCGTTACCCGCCAGAGCTGGCCGGCCCGCTTTACCCCTCCGGTATACCCATAGTTCCCGAGGAGGAGTTAGAGAGAATTGTTAAAGAGAACAACGTTGACCTCGTAGTATTAGCCTATAGCGATCTCCTGTACAATGCTGTAGGAAGGAAGATGTCTACTGCCCTGGGAGCCGGTGCTAGCTTCATGATACTAGGCCCCAACGATACGATGCTACTCTCAGCCAAGCCTGTTATAGCGGTAACCGCTGTCAGGACTGGCGCTGGTAAAAGCAGTGTATCCCGCGAGGTCGTTAGGATTCTCCGCGAGAAGGGCTACAGAGTCGTCCCCGTCAGGCACCCGATGGCCTATGGTAACCTCGCCGAGATGGCTGTACAAAGGTTTGAGACACTCGAAGACCTGGACAAGTATAAGGTCACTATTGAGGAGAGGGAGGAGTACGAGCACTATATAAAGAACGGCGTAGTAGTGTACGCTGGCGTCGACTACGGTAGGATACTGGAGGAGGCCGAGAAGGAGGCCGACATTATCCTCTGGGATGGTGGAAACAATGACTGGCCCTTCTACAAGCCCGACTACATGATAGTCGTAGCCGACGCCATGAGGCCTGGCCACGAGGTCTCAAGCTTCCCAGGCGAGGTCAACGTTAGGATGGCGGACGCCGTAATCATAAACAAGGCCGACCAAGCCAGCAAGGAAGCCGTCGAGACAATTAAGAAGAATGTGAGAGAAGTCAACCCTAGAGCCAAGATCTCCGTAGCCGTGAGCGAAGTAATAGTAGATAACCCCGACGCTATCAGGGGCAAGAAAGTAGTAGTCGTTGAAGACTCCCCCACCGTAACCCACGGAGGAAGCCCCTATGGAGCCGGATACGTCGCCGCTAAGAAGTATGGAGCAGAGATCGTTGACCCCAAGCCACACGCAAAAGGCATAATCGCCGAAATGTACAGGGAGTACAAGCACATGGGCCCCGTAGTACCGAGCACCGGCTACTCACCCGAGCAGATAAGAGACCTCGAGGAAACCCTTAACGCCGTGCCAGCCGACGTCATAGTATCCGGCACGCCGATAAGCCTCGAAAGGATAGTTAAAGTAAACAAGCCCATAGTGCAAGTCCGCTACCGCATAAAGATTATCGAGGGACCAAGCCTAGAGGAGCTGGTAGACGAGTTCCTTGAGAGGAGTAAGGACAGGCTCAGGTTCGTCATGAACCGGTGATCACCGCTTTGAACAACAACCTCACAATAATAGCCCTAGGAGGCAACGCTATTCTCCCAAAAGGGGCTCGAGGGACCCCCGAAGAGCAGTGGAGAACTGTTGAGAAGGCCGCCCTCCAACTAGTAGAGGTGATCAGGGAGAACCCGAGAATTATCATCACGCATGGCAACGGCCCCCAGGTAGGCTACCTTATTGAGGCCTTCGAGAGCCTTCCACCCAGCAAGCCTAGGCAGACACTAGATATAGCTGTGGCTATGACCCAGGGATGGCTTGGCTACCTCATAGCACACTCACTAGATAGAGTATTGAGGAGGAACCTCAAACCCAGAATAGCGGCGGTCGCCACTAGGGTTATGGTTTCAAGGCGGGACCCCGCCTTTCGGAATCCTACCAAGTTCATCGGCTCCTATTACACGAAGGAAGAGGCAGAGAAACTTGCAAGAGAGCGGGGATGGATTATGAAGCCTGACCCCCGGGGAGGCTACCGCAGGGTAGTGCCCAGCCCTAAGCCCCTGAAAGTGCTCGAAGCCGGGATAGTGAAGAGCCTCGTAGACTCCGGGGCCATAGTCGTGGCCGTCGGAGGAGGCGGTATACCGGTTGACGAGAACCTAGAACCTGTGGAGGCTGTTATAGATAAAGACCTCGCCTCGGCAAGGCTGGGCATCGAAGTAGGGGCTTCCAGGCTCATCATACTCACAGACGTCCCCGGAGTCGCTCTAAACTATGGGAAGCCTGGGGAGAAGTGGCTAGGCAGAATAACACTCGGCGAGATTAAGAAGTACTATGCGGAGGGCTACTTCCCCCCAGGGAGCATGGGACCCAAAGTACAGGCCTCCATAGAATTCGTGGAAGCCACCGGTGGGATCGCCTCTATCGGTAGCTTAGAAGAAGCCTACAGGGTCTACAAGATGGAGGCAGGCACCCACATAGTCCCGGGTTAACCCATTTATTCGCTCCACCAGGCCCCAGCCTAGAGGGGATCGAGATGACGACTGCCAGGGAGGCCTTCGAGGCGAAAAAGCTAGCCCAAAAGTACGGCGTGGTAGGCAAGGTCGCCGGCCGCTACGTTACGGCAGGCTACAAGATTGACGTCGTTACTACTAGCGAGGAGGCATCCTACCACTTCACAGCCGTTAAGAAGGGGGAGAAGCTAGCCGTACTAGTCTACCCTAAGTCGGGGAAGGTCCCTGTCGAGGTCGTCGAGAGCCTGGCGGGTAAGGCTAAGGAGGAAGGGTTCAAGCCCGTACTAGCCTTGTATGGAGCCGGCCCCAAGATTAGCGAGGAAGTCCTGGGCAAGGCTAGAGAACTCGGCGTGGCTGTTAGGAGGGTTAGGGGTTAGACTCCTCCATCATCCTCTTGCCTATTTTACGGTAGGGACACGTCTTCCAGTAGTTCTCGCACTTAACCACCTCGTCCCTAGTGAGGTACCTTCCTAGAACCATGCACATTGCCATGTAGGAGCCTCCTTCCTCGACTACTCGGAAGAACTCGCACTCCGAGCTTGGCCTGGCGTAGAGTGTGTGTATCGGCTTATAGATCACCTGGCCTTTAGCCTTCTTAGCCTGCGTGAACTCCTCTATACTGGACACTGGGCGGACCCCTGACTAGGAGATGTGGGATAGAAGGGGGTTTTATCGTGTGTTTACAGGCTTTCTAGTAGGTCTTGGAGGGTCTTCTTAACCGTCTCCAGCTTCTCCTTGAGCTTCTTGTTCTCCTCTTCGAGCTCGTTGACCTTCTCCTTCAACTTCTCATACTCTTCTACGGTGCTGGCGGGGAGCGGTATTGCTATCTTGAGCTTCCCCCTCTTCAGCATCTCATAGGTCTCCTTTACCAGCTGGCCAGCCTTGGTCTTACCCTGTAGGTGGTTCCTAATGGTTGTCTCACTCCGGCCCAGCTCCTCGGCTATCTTCGATATAGGGTAGCCGGCTTTCTCCCTCGCTAAGGCGCCAGCCGCCACTGCTAGGCTGTCAACCCACGTGGTGAACTCTCTGGGCTGCAGTATTTCCTGGAACACGTCTGGTCTAAGGATGGTGCCTATTATCAAGGCTATTTCTAGTTCCCTTACCTCACGGGCGCTCGTGGGACGAATAGGCACCCCGGGGAACTCCAGCTCTACATGCGCTTCTCCACTCACCGCGATTCACCTCATCCGGGTAGACCGCTTATCCATTAGTATAGTTGTCGTGGGCCTATTTATTCTTGACATCGTTGAGGAGGGGTCGCCGGCCTAAAGCCACATCACCTGTCAGCAGAGGCCGAGTAGAGCTCGCTCATCCCTTGTCCTTGCAGAGGAGTGACAGGATGTTTAATAGTGAAGCTATGGGGGGCAGGCTGGGGGATGACACGAAGGAATACCGGATCCCCCCGGCCTCACTATAGAGCTTGTAGGCGGTTTGCCTGGTACCACACGCTTGCATGGAGGCCTCCAGGAGGCTTCCCTCCTCTAAGGCGTCTACTAACTCTAAGACCTCTAGGTAGAGGCGGCCCACGGCTATCTTCCACGCTCTAGCCTCGTAGGCAGCGTCTGCGTTTCCCTTCTCCTCGAGCTTACTCGCCACTCTCTCGAGTCTTTCTAGGTCTCTAGCGAGGGCCTCCTTAACCGCCTCTATCTCGGGTAAGTACGGCAATCCCCCGGTGCCCTCCCTTAACTGGGGGTCCCCCACGGCTCGTAATTAAGGGGGTCAACGGGTAAACCCTAGGGGAGTGGAAGTTGAAGTGGTGGAGAAGGGGGGAGATAGGAGAGCCAGCGTCATGGATACTCGCCGTCGCCGCAATGATAATCGCGGTCGGAAAAGTGTGGAACCTGCTCGACCCGCGCTTCTACACTGGCCCGTACTTCACAGGGATACT
>WAOR01000022.1 GCA_015521175.1 Thermodiscus sp. | reverse complement strand
CTGCCAGCGGGTGACTGGCCTAGGGGGACTCCGCCGAAGACTAGGTAGGCGATAGCCCCTGATACTACGAGGAGCCAAGTTAGCGGGATAAGGGGGTGCCTATGGGAGGGCTCGTTCTTGATCCTCGCCAGAGTGTATACCGTTAGGTAGGGTAATAATAGGAATGGAATCGAGTAGTAGAGCGCTGATATCCCTAAGGGCTGCACTCCAGGGGGTACACCAGTAACTGTCACTACAACGACGAGTGCTAGGACTATGATCTCTGGGAGCCAGGCTGCTAGGGGCCCGGGTTTCTCGCGGATCAATGGTAGGCCAGCGGCAACCAGGGAGGTTACTGCTAGGATGTAGAGGCTTGCTAGTACTGGGTCCAGTAGTGATACTGTACCCTTCAGCCTTGGTAGCCCCACGTAGGCAAGCCACAGGACGGTTAGTAGAAGTACCACGATTGATTCTCGAGCGCGGTGTGTATCGCTCCTTGACCCCGACGTGACTTTGACCAGCCATGCTGTCGGTGGAGCTAGGACTATTATGAGAGTGGCTGTGAAGGACGACAAGTGGTGGGTTAGGGCGAGGCCTAGTCCAAGTAGGAAGGTCGCTGTGAGTCCCCCCTTTAGGACTGCTAGTATCGTCGCGTAGAAGAGTGGCCTCGCGATGGTTTCCTTTACCAGGCCCACTCCTATGCCTATGAGGCCTGGTGACGCCGCTACAAAGAGGGCTGCAAGCCATGCATGCTTCTTAGAATACCTGGATGCTAGCGCGTAGAAGGGTATCACCGAGATGGCGTCGAGTATGGGTCCGAGGAGGTGGGTGGCTAGCAGACCCTCCTTTCCTATTATTAGCGTTGTGATATAGGGTATTAGTATTGAGGAGGGCCAGAGGTTGTCGTAACCGTCGAAGTCCGGGCTCGATAGGATCCTAGCTTTTGGATTGTTCCGTAGTACTTCCACGTCGTAGTGGATGTACCAGCTGTCATTATCATAGGGCATACCGGTCAATACGAGTGGTGTTATCCTCAGTAGAAGGGCCACTAGGACAACTAGGAAGAGCTTACTGTTCAATCTTGGCCGTTGCAATTCCAACACCGTATAGTGCTGTCAAAACGACTACATGCGCTATAGAGAAGCTGGCGTCCAGACTGTAGGCCACGGGATACCCCATAATTAGTACTGGCGGGGCGAGGAGCGGGGCTATTAATCCTAGGATAACCCCTGCTAGCACAAAGGGAAATGTTACTAGTCCCACGTCTAATTTTACCCTTCTCTGGCTTAAGCCCTCGTCGACCAGTACGCGGAGCTCTCTCTCACGGAGGCTAACTATGGTCCAGGCGAGGGGAACCATCAATAGGGAGAGGAGCGCGTCGCTTAGCAGGGCTACAGCGAGTAGTAAGCCTACGGGTACCCCCAGCCTAGCTAGATAGTATTCTTGGAGGAGTTTAGCGTTGACTGTTGTTTCCAAGCCTTTGCCAAGGAGGAGTACTGCCTGGTTTAGGAGGAAGTTGCCTTTAATCTTCACTCCCAGGACGCCTTGGAGGGCTTCCTTATCCAGCGTGCTGGGCTCATACACTATTCTGGCTACCGAGTACCCGTTGATCCCGCGGAGCGCCTTACCCGTATTGATATTGACTAGGATCTCCCACTTGTAGGGCGGGGGGCCGTCAATTATCCCTTTTACGCGGAGGATTAGGGGTGTGGACGTGAAGTATGAGTCTACAATCAACTTGTCCCCTGGCTTTAGTCCTAGCCTCTTAGCCAGACCCGACCCAACTAGGGCTCCCGTAAAGTCTCCCTCATCTAAGAGAACCCCGGAGACAAGGCGTATACCGGCGTACTCGTAGTACTTCTCTGGAAAACCCCTAACCACTACCAGGGTACCATTGACCAGGCATGGCGTGGTAACCTCGCCCCACACCGCTACGACTCCTCTCACCTTAACTGCCTCTGCTAGTATCCTTGAGGGTATTATGCCAGTGATGGGGGTTATCGCGCTTCCACTGTAAATGTTAACTATTCCGAGGCCGTCAGGAGGTTTAACGTTATCCTGGTAAAGGTACGCCGTCCTAGTTAGTGTATAGCCTACGTAAGAGGCTGAAGAGGAGTATAGTATTACGACTACAAGTAGCATGAGTAGAAGACTGCTTCCTATCACCCTACCAGTTATACTAGTTGTGCGAGGCATATAGTTCACCGGTTAACAGGCTGAGGGTAAATACTAGGAGTGCCGGTGCTATCCCCGCTTCCACGAGATTAGCGACAGTTACCCTCGGTAATGGAAGGAAAACGCCGGTGAATAATGCTACAGCGCTATCAGCCATTCCCATTAGTATCCATCCCCAGGCATAGCCGGTGAAGGTGGCCGCTGCTAGTATTAGGGCTAGCGACGCCACGAGGCATCCCGGCGAGGCTCCCATTTCCAGGAGGGTAGTAGCTTCGCTGGCGAGATCACTCAGCGCCTTTATGCTAGCCATAACGCTCCCAACTGCGAGTATTATGACTCCGCTGAGCCGCCATTTTCCTACGAGTCTTGAGAATTGGCGTCCAAGTAACTTAGAGTAGTGTAGTGCAGATGCTTTCTCTACTTTGAGGCGTAGTCCATTGCAACTGGTTATCTTCTTGGACCAGGCTATTATGGATACGTCGAGGCCGGAGTGGGCATAATGTATGCTCCCGACCATGAGTTTATACGTGTCACCGCCGATGTTCACGGTGATAGTTTTGCCCGTGCTTGGTTTACCTATAAGGTAGCCTATACTTGCATTACCGGTCTGAGGTTTTCTCGCACCGATTAGAGTATAGTTGTCGGGTACGACTATGACTGGGACGTGCACAATCGAGTTGCCCAGTGTGAGCGTGCCCGTGCATTCTAGTATCCTCCCGGAGGGGTCTGGCACTAGTTTCCACGTTGGCCTCAGTATTCTCTCCGTGATGGTTTGCGTGCTTGCCAGAACGCCTTGTAGGAGTGCTAGGGCTGACGCTATGGTTGCCACAACGGCTAGAGTTATGGCTAGAATCACCACGTGCCTTTTCCTAGCAGTTATTGAGAGGCACTGTGAGGCCTTCAAAACCCCCATCCCAGACCCGCTTAATCCCCGTTGCCCCATTGCTTAAACGACGCATTTGAGAGTTTACGCCCTACTACTTATGCCGTAGCGCTCTTAGCAACGCTGAAGCCGTAAAGGCTGCGCCGGGATTTTAGTTTAAACCTAATAAGGTTGAGTATTCTCCCTGGCGCATGAGGGTGTCGGCTGTGGCGTCTGATAAAGCTATCGGCCTCTTACTACTAGTAATATCTATCCTCGTCATCGTTGTTTACGGTTATGCCCTCTTCTTCACGTCATATTCGCTCCTACTCTTAGAGGTTACAGCGTTCGTTATTGTAGTCGTTGTCTTCGGGGTGTTGGCCTGGATTGGCTACACGCTCGCCACTACGCCTCCGCCGAAGCCGATAGAGGAGATCGAAAAAGAACTGGAGGAGGAGCTCAAGAAGCTGGAGGAGGATCAGCGTTCGAGCGAGTAGGCAGCCATTATTAGGCCCTCTAATAGGCGGAAGTTTTCTCGGAAGGTTTTACATGTTAGTTTGATTGTGACTCCGT
>WAOR01000021.1 GCA_015521175.1 Thermodiscus sp. | reverse complement strand
CTGCCAGCGGGTGACTGGCCTAGGGGGACTCCGCCGAAGACTAGGTAGGCGATAGCCCCTGATACTACGAGGAGCCAAGTTAGCGGGATAAGGGGGTGCCTATGGGAGGGCTCGTTCTTGATCCTCGCCAGGGCGTATACCGTTAGGTAGGGTAATAGTAGGAATGGAACCGAATAGTAAAGCGCTGAAATCCCCAAGGGCTGCACTCCAGGGGGTACACCAGTAACTGCCACTACAACGACGAGTGCTAGGACTATGATCTCTGGGAGCCAAGCCGCTAGGGGCCCAGGTTTCTCACGGATCAATGGCAGGCCAGCGGCAACCAGGGAGGTTACTGCCAGGATGTAGAGGCTTGCTAGTACTGGGTCCAGTAGTGATACTGTACCCTTCAGCCTTGGTAGCCCCACGTAGGCAAGCCACAGGACGGTTAGTAGAAGTATCACGATTGATTCTCGAGCGCGGGGTGTATCGCTCCTAGACCCCGACGTGACTTTGACCAGCCATGCCGTCGGTGGAGCTAGGACTATTATGAGGGCGGCTGTGAAGGACGACAAGTGGTGTGTCAGGGCAAGGCCTAGCCCTAGTAGGAAGCTTGCTGTGAGCCCTCCCTTTAGGGTTGCTAGTATCGCCGCGTAGAAGAGTGGTCTCGCGATGGTCTCCTTTACTAGGCCTACTCCTATGCCTACAAGGCCTGGCGATGCTGCCACTACGAGGGCCGCCAGCCACGCGTACTTCCTAGAATACCTGGATGCTAACACGTAAAATGGTATCACTGAGAGTGCGTCGAGTAGCGGCCCGACTAGATGGGTGGCTAGCAGGTCCTCCTTTCCCACTATTAGCGTTGTGATATAGGGTATTAGTACTGAGGAGGGCCAGAGGTTGTCGTAACCGTCGAAGTCCGGGCTCGATAGGATCTTGGCTTTTGGATTGCTCCGTAGTACTTCCACGTCGTGGTGGATGTACCAGCTGTCATTATCATAAGGCATACCGGTCAATACGAGTGGTGTAATCCTCAGTAAAAGGGCCACTAGGACGACTAGGAAGAGCTTACTATTCAATCTTGGCCATTGCAATTCCAACACCGTATAACGCTATCAGCACGGCTACGTGTGCTATTGAGAACCCGGCGTCAAGACTGTAGGCCACGGGATACCCCATAATTAGTACTGGCGGGGCTAGGAGCGGGACTATTAGGCCTAGGATAACCCCTAATAGGACAGCGGGAAGAGTTACTAGACCTACTTCTAGTTTGATTCTTCTCGGGCTTAATCCCTCATTGACCAGTATCTGGAACTCCCTCTCACGAAGACTAACAATCGTCCAGGCTAGGGGGATCATTAACAGGGAGAGAAGGGTGTCGCTTAGCAGGGCTACAGCAACTAGAACTCCTACAGGTATTCCTAGCCTTGCAAGGTAATACTCTTGGAGGTGGTTGGCGTTAACGTTCACCCTCCAGCCTTTGCCGATTAGGAGTACTGCCTGGTTTAGGAGGAAGTTGCCTTTAAGGTTAACTCCTAGCACGTGCTGGAGGGCCTCCTTGTCCAAAGAGCCCGGCTCATAGACTATTCTCGCTACCGAGTACCCGTTGATCCCGCGGAGCGCTTTACCTGTATTGATATTGACTAGGATTTCCCACTTATAGGGCGGGGGGCCATTGATAATCCCTTGTACATGGAGGATTAAGGGTGTAGACGTGAAGTACGAGTCCACAAGCAGGTTGTCCCCGGGCTTTAGCCCTAGCCTCTTAGCTAGGCCTTCTCCTACCAAGGCTCCAGTAAAGTCTCCATCATCTAGGAGAGCGCCGGAGACTAGGCGTATACCGGCATACTTGTAGTACTTCTGCGGGAACCCCCTAACCACTACGAGGGTGCCGTTAACTAGGCATGGCGTGGTAACCTCTCCCCACACAGCTACAACTCCTCTTACCTTAAAAGCCTCCGCGAGTATTCTTGAAGGTATTAATCCGGTGATAGGAGTTACCGCGCTTCCACTGTAAATATTCACTATTCCGAGTCCGTCGGGAGGTTTAACATTATCTTGGTATAGATACGCAGTCCTAGTTAGCGTGTAGCCCACATAGGAGGCTGAAGAGGAGTAGAGAACCACGACTACAATTAGTATGAGTAGAAGGCTCCTCCCTATCACCCTACCGGCTATTCTAGCTGCACGAGGCATGTAGTTCACCGGTTAGCAAGCTGAGGGCGAATACGAGGAGTGCCGGAACTACTCCTGCCTCAAAGAGGTTAACGACGGTTACCCTCGGTATTGGCAGGAAGACGCCGGTGATCAATGCTGCAGCGCTATCAGCCATGCTCGTTACTATCCATCCCCAAGCGTAGCCTGTGAAGGCAGCCACCGCTAGTACTAGAGCTAGCGATGTTGCCAGGCATCTCGATGAGGCTCCTTCCTCTAGTAGAGTAATAGATTCGCGGGTGAGATCGCTCATGGCTTTTATACTAGCTGTTACGCTCCCAACTGCGAGAACTATGATTCCGCTGAGCCGCCATTTCCCCACGAGACCTGAGAACTGGCGTGCAAGCGTCTTAGAGTACCGTTGTACAGATGCTTTCTCTACTCTAAGGTGTAGGCCGTTGCAACCGGTCATCCTATTAGACCATGCTATGATGGATACGTCTAGCCCGGAATTGGCGTGGTGTATACTCCCGATTTCGAGTTTATATATGCTATCGCCGAGGTTTATGGTGATTGTTTTACCCATTCTCAGCTTAGGTATAAGGTAGCCTATACTGGCGTTGCCGTTACGAGGCTTTTTTATACTGATTAAAGTGTAGTTGTCGGGTACGACTATGACTGGGACGTGTATAGTAGAGTTGCCCAGTGAGAGCGTGCCCGTGCACTCTAATATCCTGCCAGAGGGGTCCGGCACTAGTTTCCACGTTGGCCTCATTATCTTCTCTGCGAGAGTCTGCGTGCTTGCTAGAACGCTTTGCAGGAGTGCTAAGGCTGACGCGACAGCTGCCACAACGGATATAGCTATGGCTAGAACTATGACCTGCCTTTTCCTAGCAGTTATTGATAGGCACTGTGAAGCCTTCAAAACCCCCATCCCAGTCCCGCTCTAATTCTCATTTGCCCCCACTGTCTTATCGACGCATTTGAGAGTTTACGCCTAACTACTAATGGCATAGCACGCGAAGCAGTGCTAAAGTCATGATGTTCTAGCGAGATTTAAATTTAAACCTATAAGATTGGATACTCTCTCCGGCTTGTAAGGGTGTTGGCTGTGGCGTCTGATAAGGCTATCGGCCTTCTACTGCTAATAATATCCGTCCTAGTCATCGTTGTTTACGGCTATATCCTCTTCTTTACGTCATATTCGCTCCTACTCTTAGAGGTTACGGCGTTCGTTATTGTCGCAGTTGTCTTCGGCGTGCTGGCCTGGATAGGCTACACGCTCGCCACTACACCGCCGCCGAAACCGATAGAGGAGATCGAAAAAGAACTGGAGGAGGAGCTCAAGAAGCTGGAGGAGGATCAGCGTTCGAGCGAGTAGGCAGCCATTATTAGGCCCTCTAATAGGCGGAAGTTTTCTCGGAAGGTTTTACATGTTAGTTTGATTGTGACTCCGT
>WAOR01000020.1 GCA_015521175.1 Thermodiscus sp. | reverse complement strand
CTGGGGTTCGAGGGGGCAGAGATCTACGCTGGTTGGAGGGACGCCTGGCACCTTAATAGGGAGTTCAAGGAGTACGTCGAGGCGGCCATAATCCTGTTCCGCCAACACGGTGCCCCTAAAAGCGAGGTCGAATTAATGATAAAGAGCCATCCGGGGATGAGGCTCGGCTACGCTTATGAGGCCCTGAGAGAGCTGGGGGTCAAGCCTCTGCGCGAGGGAGACCGTGTTAAGCTGGGCCAGCGGTCTCTAAGCGTTGTTGAGACGCCGGGCCACACTCCAGGAAGCATTATTCTGGTAGATGATAGTGAGAAGATAGCCTTCGTGGGGGACACCCTACTGCCGGGTATAACGCCCCACATAACACTCCATGACCCGGACTCGGACCCGCTAGGAGACTACCTCTCGAGCCTGCGCCGGATAGCCGGTATGGGGCTGCGAGTTGCCTACCCGGGGCATAGGGATCCTATTCCGGACCCGGCTAGGCGGGCTTTGGAGCTGATTAGGCATCACGAGGAGAGGCTCCAGGAGATTCTCGAGGTGTTAAAGCGTGAAGGCCCCATGACGGCTTACGAGGTCGCTAAGAGGGTCCGGTGGAGGGTCCGGTATAGTAGCTGGGAGGAGTATCCTCCCGCTGAGAGGTTCTTCGCCCTCGGCGAGACTCTCGCCCATCTGCGGAGGCTCGAGGTGGAGGGCCATGCTATGCGTGTTATGAGGATGGACGCCTACTATTGGATGCCTACTGGGGCTTAAATACCCATCCTGAATAATATGGTTTAAATGGCGGTATTTTTGGAGGGCGGGGACTCCGCAACACTACTGGTTGACGAGTGCGCTGAAGAGTTCATGAGGATTTATGCTAGGAGTAGGATTAGGAGTGTGGAGGTAGAGGCCTACCCGGTTAACTATGACGAAGAAATCTCTGAGATAGACGTGTACGTGAAGAGTGTTAGGGAGATAAGCATAGACGAGGTTCCAATAATAAAGAGTATTATCGACGTTTTTGAGGGTAGGCGCCTAGTATTCTACGAGTACGAGAATATCCGTAAGAGGGATGATAGGGCTATTCTGGCGTCACGACTCATATCCAAGGGTATCCGGAGTGGGAAGAGCTTCATACTCGTCCTGCCGAGCCTCATGAGCGTGAGCCTTGCAGGCAACCTGCCAGAGTTCGAGGGCAGTGTCGTGGAGGAGAGCCTCGCCCTCAGGGTTGACATCGAGTATGACAACCTCCTCTACCTTCCCGGGAGAAGGGATAGGAGTATCGAGATAGTTGGGAAAGCCAACAGTATGGCTAGCTACGAGAGGGTCCGATGGCTCCGGGAACTCGCGGAGAAAGAGGGCATAATAGTAACCAGGGAGGTTTTCCTAAAGGATAACCGTGAAATATTCAACTACGTGACGGAGAAGCCTCCCGAGGGGATATACGAGAGAATACCAGTCAACAAGCTAGCAGGATACATCATAGGCCTCTCGAGGTGCATGAAGCTACCCGGGATACGGGAAGTCTATAGGCCAGAGCGGGTAACCCACTACATCTACGCCTACAATGTCCCATCAAGGGACCTGGAGAAACTCTCAGAGGCGTTGAAGAGCCAGGAGGGCCACATACCTGTGCCGAGCGGCCTACTCTACAACGTCGTATATCGTGGATCCAGGGTAGTTATGGCTGAGCTCATGAGTAGGCTAGGCCTCTTATGAGCAACCGCTTATTCCTCAACGTTCTCTGGCTCCTCTACAATCTTCTTACCAGCGACAACCTGGTCTACGCTATGGATGACACACCCGAGAAGGTCAAGCTTCTCTTTGACCGTTGCGAAGTCTATGTCGGAGCCCTCAATAGTCATGCTCAGGGTTATTGTCTCGACGTCTATCTCCTTGACCGTTAAGTTCACACCCTCGATACCCGGGAGTGAAGCGATCTCTCTTGCGACGTCGATTATAGAGGGACCCCTGAGGGGCTTCAATATGTCCAGGACTACTCTCCTAACAGGTGCGGGCAATCCTCCCTCTCCACCCTCCACTTAGAATAGCCACTAGGACGCTGACAGGCATTTATGCTTGACCGCCCGGGGGAACAACTAACTACTATAAACTTGGCAACATACTCATCCCTAACGTGGGAAGATCGGGATTTGCCGGATTCGAGACTGATACTGTACTTCCACCCCTATGATATAGAGTCTTACAGGGTAGTCCAGGAACTAGTCAAAGAAAAGTTAACCAATAAGATAGACATGGTACCCGCCATCGAGCCAGAAGTATTCAATAGCAGCCTGCTCTGGAGCATACCAAGCGTTTACGACTACCACGGCCGCCCCCTGGGATTCGCCCCCTTCCGCCACGCTGAGATCCAGGCTATGATTACCGGGGCGTGGAGAGAGCCCTCCTTTATAATGAGTGATGAGGACCAACTAGTCTCGACGGTCCTAAAAAGCCCTCTAGCCTCAGCCATAATCCTAGTCCACGGGTCTTATAAGCCCTTGATAGCGAAGTGCAGCTTCCTCGAGGGAGCACTCCGGCTAAGGCTACGTGAAGCTAAATGCGAGGAGAAGAAGAAGGAGCTGATGGAGGAGGCTGACCGGCTCTTCCAGGAGTCTTGGAGGACCGCTGCTATAAGCCTTGCATACGCGTTCGCCCGGGAGTACTATATTGGCAATGGGTTCTACGGAGACCCCTTGGACTTGGAGAGGGTCACGCCTAGACTGGCTGCGGCTTGGCTTGTATCAACTGCTAGTGTGGGTAAGGCTGGTATACCGATATCCGCTATTAACATGGACTATGTCGAATACATGACCAGTTATATCAACGGGATGGCTGAGAAAATGCTCGACACCATTGAATACGAGTTCTCAACCATCCTAACGGATAAAAAATACATGGAGATAGTAGAGAAAGAGCTGAGGTGGTTCCTACCGCATCAGGCCGAGTCGTAGTATATCACATAGGTGTCTCCATCGTCATATATCTCCTGGGGAGCTACGCCGTAGGCGTAGGTCCAGCTCCACCCGGGATGGGCATCAATATCTGGGCCTCCAACAGCCTTGTAGGCAGCCCACACTAGCTCGCTGCAATAATAGCTCGACCCGTAAACCTCCTTGGTAAACCAGAATATGTCGTAAGGCTTTCCAAGCTGTGCAAGGGCGAACTGGACGGCTGCTTGCCTAACTGAGTCGGTTGTAGCGACCCGTACTACTGCGACGGTGTCGTAGCGTGAGAGGAACTCGCTAAGTGGTGTTAGGTGTACTCCCTCCTCGTTAGACTCTACGACTATCCAGTCTCCAATGCTAGAGTCATAGCCTACTATCATGCCTGCATGCGTCCAGTAACCCGGTATGATCCAGTCAACTATACCGCTGCTATGGCCGAGGACAATGTCTCCGGGTTTCAGGCCAGTAGGCTCCGGGTGACTGTAGCCCCCGCCGCTCGAGAAGGCCTGGACCACGCTCGCAGAGTAGAGGAGACCGATTAGACCCACTATTAGGAGGCTAGCATATAGCCTCTTACGTTCCACTATAAGGACACCGTTTACATACATTGGGCTATACGAGGGGGTATTTCAAAGTATACTTTTAGGATACTCTTAGATAGATACCTACGCCGCTTATTAAACCGCCGCTGGCAAGCTCTTAGCGTTAAAGGCGGAGGCGGACTACAACGAATACAACTACTACGAGGAATGGGGACAGAAATGGAAAGAGAAGGATTCGTGAGGGAAGAGGTAGCCGTAGGTATAGTCGGGGTGGGTGGATTGCGTATAGGAAGGTCCTCGTTGCTAGAAGGTCTGTGAGGAGTATCTATGGGGTTGCGGGTGTTAGTATAGCGCTTGCGCTTGTGGGGTACCTTCTCTACTATCTTGTTTACCCGAGTAGTGTTGTCATGTTTGAGGCCCTCGTGTGGAGTATCGAGGCTATCGCTTTCACGAGTGTGGCCTATGCGCTCCACGTTGCCAGTACTAGGACTGTTGCCAGGCGGGAGAGGTATGAGGTCTTGAGGGCTGAGTCCCTTGCCAGCCTCGCCGTTGCAGTCGTGGGAATTATAGTGTCGGTTTTCTATATGTACAAGGCCGTGGCTAGCAGGGAGTCGGAGCCTACACCGTGGTGGCTCGGCCTGTACCCCCTCGCCTCCGCAGTGGTGAGCTTCTATCTTGAGAGGCTCCTCCATTCTAAGGCTCATAGCCTCGAGGTTAGGCTCGTTGCAGTCCGGGCTATTATGAGTAAGCTACGCTACGACGTGCTAGTTGAAGCCCTTGGAGGACTAGCAATAATCCTCGGCTACCTTGCCAGGGAGCCTCTCGTGGAGACCGCCGCCGTACTAGTCGTATCCCCCTACGTGCTCTACGGTATGACCGGTCTAGCATTAGAGCACCTAGAGTACCTAGTAGGGCCTGGCCCCTTCAGGGAGAGGAAGAGGATAGGCCAGGCTATCCGGAAGATAGCCCTTTCAAAGGGTATGAGGGTTGTCAGGGCTAGGGTTGAATCCTACGGGACCTTTGCCGAGGCCGAGATATGGGTTGAGATGCCCGGCGACATATTGCTCTCGGAGGCCCATGAGAGGGCCCGTAACCTTGCCAGAGACCTGATACACTCCATTCCAGACCTGCTAAGGGTTGTGGTCGTCCCAGTCCCTTCCCAAGTGTTACCCCGGCGTAGGAGCTACTCTCGCCGCTCTGCCACGGCGGCGAGGACGAATCGTAGGACCCTTGGGTCATAGCCGTCCGGGGTCCTGCCCTCCCAGAGGTCGTCGAGGGCAAAGTGCAGGTCTACTAGTAGCACGGCGTCTGGACCATAGAGGCACTCCACGAGTTGTTTTAGGAGTAGCCTACCCTTCGGTCTCTGCCAGTCGTGCGCCCCGTAGCCTGGGATCCTCATTCCACTCCTCCAGGCCTCGAAGAGGGGGCTCGGGCATTTCCCATATGCTTCCCTGATGAATCCCTCGGGGAGCTTGCGGGGGTAGTCTATGAGGGATTGTATTATGCTGGGGGCTTCTTGGGGGACCCTCAGGTTTAGGTCCCCGATCATCCTGTAAGCGTAGTATAGGTGTGTTTTTCTATCGGGCATGCCTGGGGGTCCCTCGCCCTACCCTGCGGCTCTAGGCTACGGATGAGGGTGTGGGAGGGGTTTTACGGTAACTCTTAAAGTGTTGACTGCCGATATAAATCGGTGGTAGTTATAGGTGCGGAGAGTTGGACTGCGCTGTCGAGGCTAGGAACCTGGTAAAGATCTATCCTGGAGGAGTTAAGGCCGTCGACGGAGTGTCATTTTGCATAAGGCCAGGAGAGATCTTCTCCCTCCTCGGCCCCAACGGTGCTGGTAAGACGACGACTGTGAGAATGCTCTCAACGCTTGCCAAGCCAACAAGCGGTGATGCGTTGATAATGGGTCATAGCGTGGTCCGGGAGCCAGACCGCGTGAGGGAGCTTATCGGCGTGGTCCCCCAGGACCTCACCAGTGACGATGAGATGACGGGCTGGGATAACGTGTACTATCAGGCTAGGCTCCACGGCCTCTCGGGCAGGGAGGCTGAGGAGGCGACTAGGAGGGCCCTAGAATTCATGGATCTCCTAGACGTTGCCCATAGGAAGGTCTCCACTTATAGTGGGGGGATGAGGAGGAGGCTCGAGATCGCTATGAGCCTCGTACACGAGCCCCGGATCCTCTACCTCGACGAGCCGACCCTAGGCTTAGACGTTCAGAGCAGGAGGCACCTCTGGGGCCTCATAAGGGCCCTGAAGAAGAGGGGTAAGACGATACTCCTAACAACCCACTACATGGAGGAGGCGGAAGAGCTCAGCGATCGTGTGGCCATCATTGATAGGGGTAAGATCATAGCCGAGGGGACCCCCGAGGAGCTCAAAGCAAGGCTGGGAGGCGAGAGAATACACCTCATAGTGGGGGACCCCCGGGGCGCGGAGGAGCTGGCCTCACAGCTCTCCAGTAAGGGTTGGAGGGCTAGAGCCGTGGACGGCGAGGTCATAGTCACCGTTGAGAACGCTGCGCGAGCGCTTCCCATGCTTGCACAGTTTCTCGAGAAGGCCCGAGAGGTAAAGATCGTGAAGCCCAACCTCGAGGAGGTCTTCCTCGAGCTCACCGGTAGGAGGCTAAGGGAGGAGGAGCCCATAGACTCGTTCCGCTACAGGATAATGACTAGGAGGCTCAGGAGGTGAGGGAGTAATGGCGGGCCTAGTAACAGGGACCCTCGTGGTACTAGCGAGGGATGTTAAGAAGTGGGTCGGAAGGCGTGGAGTATTCATCGTGAGCATAATCACCCCGCTAATCTGGATCGCATTCTTCGGCAAGAGCATGAACATCAGGGGCCTCATAGCCTCGAGCGTCCCCCAGAACCTACCGCCTAGCCTGGCCAAGCAGATAGAAGAGTTCTACAATGAAGCATTAAAGAGAGCCTTCGGGACAAGCGACTACTTCACATTCTTCACCGCAGGCATGCTCGCAGTATTCAGCGTTTTCCAGAGCATGTTCAGCGGCGTAAGCGTGATATTCGATAAGAGGCTAGGCTACATGGATAGGCTCCTAGTAACACCAACGCCCAGGCCAGCCATCTTCCTCGGGAAGGTTGGAGCGACGCTTTTCCGCGTCTCTATCCTGGAAGCTCTCCTCCTCGCCACAGGTGTAGCGTTGGGTATGAAGCTGAAGCCGGGCCTATCGATCATTGACTTGATTGCAGCGTGGCTAGTAGTAATGCTTCTAGCCCTGGGCCTCTCATCATTCTATACGACCCTTAGCTTCTACGCGGAGAACCAGGAGGTAGTGTTCGCCGTTGGTAACCTCGTAAACCTACCCCTAATGTTTACAAGTAGCGCTATCTTCCCGGTTAGCAAGATGCCCCACTGGCTCCAGTTAATAGCTAAGGTGAACCCCGTGACCTATGCCAGCGACCTAGTCCGGTACCACCTAGTAGGCTACACCCTCGACAGCTACGCGCTTGAACTAGGAGTACTGCTAGCTGTAAGCCTAGCCCTCTTTATCGCCGGCCTGTGGCTCAGCGTGAGGTGGATGACTAGCAGGTGACCAAGGAGGCCCCAACGGGTCCACCCTCAGGATGTAATGGTAGCCGTCGTCGATCACGCCTTCATGCTCTCCCAGCCTGAGTGGCGCTGGGTGGAGGGGTGAACTCGTTACCACACTATGATACTCTCCCTGCTCGCCCAGAGGATCACCGCCCTTGCTTGTAAGGATCTCGTCTAGCCTCTCGGCTGTTTCACGGCTGATCAATTCTCCTAGTAGTTCCCTGTACTCGTGCTTCACCCCTATTATCCGGGACTGGAACCCCTCACTGGTTATCTTGTAGAGCAGCTCCCTAGTATCCATACCCCATAATGGCTCCCTGAGCTTTACCCCAGCCCTCGAGGCTATGTCCTCGAGGTAGCGGAGGTGATCTTCAACATACACGTCCCCGGCGACGAGCACTGAGGCTCCCAGCCTCCTAAGCGCCTCCACAGTCTCTCCGCCATTGCTACCCCGAGATACTCTCACTACAAGCACGGGTACCCCAGTGCTGGAGAGGGATGCTATTGCCGCCTTCAAGTTGACAATATGGGGTGATAGTACTGGGAACTCGTAGACCAGGAATATGAAGGCATCTACGGGCCACTCCCTGTAGGCGGCATAAAGAGAGTCCTTCCCACCGCTAGCCAGGGCGACCTTCAATCCCAACCCATAATGCACCATTCCAGTGTAGGCCCCGGTAACCCTATATACAATGGTAACCGATACATCCCAGTCCCGGCGGCGGGTTGCGTGATTGATCGACACAGGAACGTGGCGCAGGG
>WAOR01000019.1 GCA_015521175.1 Thermodiscus sp. | reverse complement strand
GAACTCGGTTATGACTACTTGAGGCGCTGGGTCTTCGAGGACGTTGGGGTGCTTCTTAACGGTTTCTAGGATTATGCTGACCGCCTTGTCGAGGTTTGTGCCGTAGGCTACTCCTATGCTTATCGTTCCCCGCCTTACAGGCTCTCTTGTGTAGTTTACCATGGGGGACCCCCAGATGGCCTTGTTAGGTATTGTTATTATCGCATTGTCGAACGTCTTCAGTACGGTGCTTAGTACTCCTATTCCCTGGACTACTCCTTTGTATCCTGCGACTTCGATGTAGTCTCCCTTGTCGAAGGGTCTTATCACTGCAAGCCACACGCCCGCGGCCATATTTGCCCATGTGTCTTGGAGGCCGAAGCCTATGATGAATGCGAGTATTGCTGAGAGTCCCAGGCCTGCTGCGCCCGTGCTTATTCCTATGGTCGGGAGTACCGCGAGTATTACTATGATGTATCCTACTGCTTTGACGAGGCTCGAGACTAGGCCTACGACTATGTCGGGGGCTTCTAGTCTTCGAAGCGTCTTCTCGGTTATCTTGGCTATTATCCTGACTATTATTATGCCTATGACTAGGAATACTGTGAATAGTATTAGTTGTAGTAGGGTTACATTAGTGTAGGGTATTTTCCAGGCTAGTATTCCCTGTCCTGTGCCTGCCACTTTTGATCACTAAGGACGGCCTGTACTCTTTATGTCCTTATAATTATTATCGTATTGCTTAGTGTTTATTTCTCGAGTGCTTTTACCACCTGCTCTGCTATTTTCTGGGCCTCCTCGCTTGAAATTGCTAGTGGGCCTATGGCGTTGTACTCTATGGTCTCTACGACGCTGTAGTTGCATCCCTCCATTATCTTCCTCAGGTGCTTCGCCGCCACGCTTCCCCATCCGTAGGAGGAGACTATTAGGGCTTTCTTACCGTCGCTGGCCTTCCAGCATATCTCCTCTGCTACAAGGCGTAGGAGTGGGAATATGTCGGCCTCGTAGGTTGGCGCTGCTAGTATGATTGCTTCAGCGTCTATTGCATCGGTTAGTATCTCGGATATGTAGGGTCTTGTCGAGTCTGTGTAGCCGTATACTACTGGCTTGTAGCCCTTCCTTGAGAGCTCGCAGGTTATCCTCCTTATCATCGTCTCAACGGTACCGTACATTGAGGCGTAGACTATTAGCACCTTCCCCTTCTTCGCCCGGGCCTCTCCCAGCTCCTTGTATATTTCTATGACCTTCTCAGGATTCCTCCTCCATATGAGACCATGGGCCGGGGCTATGAGACTGGGCTTTACTCCGAGCTTTTCCAGCTTTGCAATGTTCTTTCCTATCCACTGCTTGTAGTGGCCTATCACTGTTACCACGTACTTTTGCAAGGCTCTTAGAGCGTCGTCCCACCTGTTGCACTCGTCATCGTATAACCCGTAGAACACGCCGTATCCTCCGAAGGCGTCGCAGGTCACCAGGATTCTTTTCGCCTCAATCCAGCTCATCATTGTCTCGGGCCAGTGTAGCCATGGCGTGTGTATGAACCTTATCCTCTCTCCTCCTATCTCGAGTACCTCTCCGTCCCCGACCGGCTTGAACCTCTCCTTAGCCCTTGGATAGGCCTTGAGCATCTTTCCCGCCATGGGGTGGCCTAGTACTATAGCCTTGGGCGCCCACCGGGCCACCTCCTCGAGGCTACCGCTATGGTCGGGCTCCATGTGGTTAACTACAATGTATTTGAGCTCGTCGGGGCTTGTCACTTGCTCTAGTGCGTCTAGAAGCATGCCGGCGAACGGCTTCTTCCACCCATCGAATAGGACGTCTCCCTCACTAGCCTTAAGGAGGTACGCGTTATACGTTATACCCTCCGGTATCTCCCAGAGGGCCTCGAAGAACCTGGTATACCGGTCGTTAACCCTCAACACGTAGAAGCCGTCACTAATTTCCTCAACCCTATAGGTAACCATAACCACGCACCCCACAGTCACTCAACAATTAAACCTTAAGGCATGAAAGCATAAAACACTACAATAAAAACCCCTACAAGACAATCAAAAACGACATGTAAAAACCTAATCCAGCCAATCACCAGTCTCAATCTTCTCCGGAATATACACGTCAGCCAAAAACCTCAACCCCTTACTAGCCAAAGCCTCAATCTCCAACTTAGCCTTCTTCTGCAAAAACAACCTCAACTCCCTCCTCCAACCAGGACTCCTAAACCAACTATACCTCATCAACTCACGAGCACGACGAATATCCAAATCCTTAGCCCTAATAATAAAATTCCTCCTCTCCCTCTCACTCAGGTAAGCCCTCTTACCACGACCACCAAAAATATCACTCATACTAACACCAAGAAAACGAGCCCTAGGAGTAGCCAAACGCTCACTCTCATAACTCAACTGAATACTACCAACCTTAAACACACTATAAAATATACCAGCCATAAGGATCACTATTATGGAATATTATACCGAAATTGCCTATAAAACTATTAGTCCCCGGCACAGCAAAATCATACACATATCCTTTATACTCCACAGTCTTCACATTCTTAACCTTAGCAACTATGAGGTCTGATTCGAGAATCTCCTGGTACCCTTTAGGTAAAACATAACCCTTGCTGGCCAATTTCTTTAATTTGTACTTGGACACAGTTTTCTGAGTTGGCTTATAGGAGGCGTCGCCTCTGTTCATAGCTCTAATTAATATTCTCTTTAGATCTTGTGTAAATGGGAGTCCGTACGTTGGCTCAGTAGCTAGTCTGCCCTTATCTAGGAGGATATCATTTCTACCAGTTAGGTATCCATACACGTCCTGAGGAGTCCTGTTAGCGTTCTTCGCAATCCGGATGAGAATGTCTTCGCCGTGAATTACTACCGAAGGGTTAACTCCCAGTATAAGTAGCAGCGTGACGAACTGTTTGGCGAGCACACTATTCCTTGTAGCATAGACAATATCGCCGTACTTATCGATGTGACCGTCACCATCAATCATACCTTTTATAAAAGCTAATTTGACTGTGCGTGGCGCATTGAACACCCAGTACGGTATCCTCCTTTTCCTTCCCTTAGCTAGTAGTCTTGAAGTCTCGAGAAATTCTTTTATGGGTCTCGATGAGACTACTAGTTGGACCTCCTGTCTATCGTGGGCAGGTCTATTATATTGTGTGACGTGCAGGTGAAATTCTTCTTCGATAGTATTCTTGAAGAATTCGATAAGCTCTCTTTCCTTAGGGTTTAGACTTATCCTAAAGTATCTCTCTTGGTTAACGCTACCATCAGCTAATAGCATTCCTAGAAGACGTGCTACTCTTTCATTGAGATCAACTTTTACACCGTGCTGGGTTCGTAGGCTAACGTTTAGGTTGCTACTCTCGCTCTCGGGTAGTCTTTCCGCTACTAGTATGTAGTCTCCTGGTTGTATGTCTTTGGCTTGTACTACCTGTATTTTGCCATCCCGGAATGCGAAGAGGCTGTGGCCCTTGGTTACCCTGAGGGTCCCCCTGCCCCTCGTTTCTATCTCGACGAGCTCTGTCTCCACGTAGTGCCTGTAGATATAGCCTACGGGGGTCCACTCCACCCGCCCAGTCACGGGGTTCCAGCTGGGCACCTCGATGGGGAGCTCTATCCTCTCCCTCGGCGCCCCTGGGGTGAAGTTGGCCTCGAAGAGCTCTCCTACGGGGGCTACGTGGACGAGGCCCGTGACTAAGTCCCTTACCACTACGACCTCGTCCTCGGGTATAGAGTCTGTCAGGATGTAGACTGGGAGGCCTAGCTCCTCGTTGAGCCTCCTCACGAACCTCCTCGTAGCCCTGTCAGGCTGGCCGGCGCCCGTTACTAGGAGGGCCCTATACTTGTCCCAGAACTTTATCCTGTGGAGCTGCTGGAATACTGCGTCCTTCTCCACTACCAGTACGAATTCGGCGTCGACGTCTAGGAACTCTATCAGGTCGGGGGTAGACTCTATGGCGTAGGCCCCGTGGCCCATGCGGGAGAGATCTATAACGTCTCCCCCGCTACGTATGGTCATCCGGCCTACCACTTTACCCTTCTCCTTGGAGAGTATGAGCATGTCCTCTCTAAGGAGGCCAGTGTAGACCTCTACGTCCCTGATGGCGGCGTCGCTCTCAGCCTGCTCGTCCCAGGTGTTCTCCTCCCTCTTCCTGCCCTTGAGGTCCCTGTAGACTATGGTGTGCTTGCCCCGGTAGTAGAGGTCCCTTATAGTCGGGTACTCGTTCTCGACTAGTGCCTGGTAGATTATGCTGGCCATTAGGAGGGTTTGCATGAACTTCCTCGACTCGCCCATGTTGAGGAACTCTCTCCTGATCTTCTCCTCTCCCATGACCAGTATGCCCTTCTCCGGGTCGAACCTCACATTGCTCAAGGTCCTCTTAGGTATCTCGAGTACGGGCGGCTTAGACTCCAATACATCATTCAAGATTTTCATGAACTTCTCGTGGATAACCCTAGCCGCCCTCTTACGGGCCTCCAAGTCCACCTTATCCACGTGCTCCGGCAACACCTACACACCCTTACCCCTTAAGGCCACGGGGCCGCCAAGTCCTAGCGGAGGCCTCTCCCCGAGAGGTGTGGTGGAGGCAGGCTTATATTCTAAACCATTAAAAACCACGAGTATAACACTACTATTTAGTCTCAACCTCCGCTATAATCTTCTTGACAATCTCCACCGGGTCCTCCCCGCCGTCATGGGTTTCGGGTAGCTCGATATAGCGGGCGACGAGGTTCACGAGGGCCTCTATCAGCATCTTCTCCTCCTCGGGCTTCGGGGGACTCCACTTCTCCGGTGGCTTCCCTAGCATTGCAAGGCTTCTAGCGACCTCCGGTATGTACTTGGCCAGGGTGATGATCTTCCTCCTGATCTCAGCCTCCCTCCTCTTACGGGAGAGGAATATCCTCAGCTTCCTCGCAACCTCCCAAACCCCAGCCCTTATCTCAGACTCGATCTCTGGCACGTCCCCGATGCTCTCCTTCCCAGCCTCCTTGTATGGTATCCTGGTGCTCGCTATGTGTACGAGGACTACTAGGGGGGCCGGGAACTCGACATAGTAGTTCTTCCAGTTCACGCCAGATACGACCTTGTAGGCTACGTCCTCCCTCTCACCGTATAGTAGGGGTATCTTGTTGGCATACCTCAGCAGTAGGGGCTCCTCCCTGGGAGGGATGCTCCCCCCATAGGCTATGCCCACCTCTACGATGAAGGGGTGGCCCATGTAGGAGCGGGCAGGCCTAGTAACGGCAGCTGTGAACTCGGGGCGGAACATTCGCCTGAGCCCTATCTCTATGAGGTCCGCGCCGATTGGTGAGAGGTAGTCGCTCCTCGGGGCGCGGAAGCCCTTATACGAGCGCAGCTTGTCCACGAGCCTAACCAGTACATCCCTATACTCCCTGCGGAGGAGCGTCTTAGGATTGAGGTCCGGGCTAACCCCTGCCTCTCTCAGGAAATTGACAGCGCTCTTCTCGCCAACACTCTGAAACTCGGTTACCAGTACCTCCTTCAGGGTCCTAGCCCTTGTAGACTGGAGTATCATCTTGAACTGCTCAAGGTTCACACCGTGCGGGTGGGGCTTAGCCTCCCTCGGCGGCTTAGGCATCTTCCTAGTCATCCGGGGGAAAATGTACACGTCTCCCTCCGGTGTTACCAAGTGTATCTCAGCGTAGGGAGCGACTATGGCCGTCCTCTTAATATACTCGATAACCCTGGACCTAGCCCTCCTCCAATCCCCCTCAATCGTTATGGAGACTCTCGTACCATGCCACCGGCCCCTCTTCCTCCACTGACCCTCCTCAACGATCCTCGGCTTGTTCTCGTTAATGTCGATGAACAGCTTCTTCATGTAAACATAATCGCTGTCCTCCATCGCCGAGATAACAGTGACGGGCTGCCCAGCCGTCTGCTGTCCGTAAATCACCGCGGCCTTAACGCCTAACCCGAACATTCCACGGGTCTGCCTTATCACATACTTACTCGAGTAGAGGACCCGACCGAAGGCATCAGCCATGACAGTGGGAGGCACGCCTATACCATTATCCTCCACGGTTATAGTGTAACGGTTCTCCCCTTCAACACCCCGAGCCGGCTCCACGACTACACGTATAACGGGGAGTATCCCGTGTGTGTCCGTGGCGTCTAGAGCGTTCTCGACTAGCTCCCTGATAGTCTGGTATACCGCTCTGGTTGGATTTGAGAAGCCGGCAAGCTCCTTATACCTGCTGAAGAACTCGGCAGGACTCATAGCCCGGTACTTCTCCTGCCCCCTAGCCACAGCCTCCTGCTTCTCCCGCTTGACGGCGCTCCCCCTATTAGGCACTCCACTGGCACCCAGCACTAAGCATTATCCAATGGAGTGGTGGACCGGGAGAGCTTAATCTTTAACTGAAGAATAACCAATAACTATAAAATAACAATTAAAAACACGTTTTAACTCCTAGTTACGCGCAGGCCCGGAAGCCTGTTAACAAGGTAGAGCACGTCCAGCCACCTAACCTCTGAGAGGCCCGGGCCAGGACTCCTATCAATCGACCCCCACTCCCCCCTACGAATCTCCCACTCCAAGCGCCTAGCCTCCTCTACCAGCACTCCAGGCCTGGAGGTGAGCCTCTGCGCGAGGGGTAGTAGCGTGTTAAGCTGAGCCTGCTCTTCCAACTGCCTGAGCCCCGACAAGTCAACCCTGTCGCGCAGGTTCCGAGCCTCGAGGATGCGGCCCCGGAGCTTTGGCTTTACTAGGGTGAAGGGTTCCACTAGCCTCCTAGCCGGAGGAGGCGTATAGCTGGTCCCGGCCGGTGCGAGGCCTGCTTCAACGGCTACTCTGCGGGCCTTTTCCGCGTAACTCGTAGCGTCCCTGGGCCTGTACTCGTCCATCACTATAACGGTGTCGGCGGAGGCTAGTAGAGGTATGCTACCGCTAGCCACTATGACAACGCTAATCCCAGCCCTCTTCAAGGCGGGCGCCAGATCGCTTACGGAGAGGAGAGTCCTCTTCCCAGTAACCTCCTCTGTCCACCGGTCCCGGTGGATGAAGTTAGTCGCAGTCCAGTCCTCGTCTATGAGTATAAGCCTGGACCCCGTCTCCACGGCCTCCTGGAGGGAGGCGACAGCGCTAGTCGCACCACTAGCATCACTAGTACTCCAGCAGTGGGGGTCCCTCAACCCGGGCATAGACTCGACCCAGGGGTAGACGTCGACGCAGGAAACCCACCGGCCGTTCTCGCTCTGAACCCAGAAGGCATCCCTCCTAGTAACCACTAGCTCCCTACCATCCCCGGGCACGTGATCCCAGACACCACTAGCTATAGCCTCCATGAGGGTGGTCTTGCCGTGGAAGGCGGGCCCGGCTACGAGTGTCAGCCCCTCCCTTATACCCATACCAGTAACGCTCCTACCAGTGGGCAGTTCAAACTCTACGCGAAGGCTCTCGGGGCTCTCGAAGGGTACCGCACCCTCTAACGGTTCCTCACAGCCCCCACAGGCCCTTGGCAATATACTACCGTCACCAATGAATGAGACGAGTCCCATAGATGGGAGCCTCTCCCTGATAAACTCCTGCTCTCTCCACGCATCAACGTGGCGCTCGAGCCTCGCATCCTCCCTCTCAAGCCCCCTCGACACCTCTACTGCTAGGCGGGGTAGCCTCGAGAGAAGCAATTCTCTAGCAGTGCTTCCCAGAATCCTACGCCTCCTAGAGGGCAGGCCCGCCCATAGGCGGAGGCGTAGGACAACCCCGCCACCGGGTCCTGCCACTATTTCGGCCGCGCTCCTCCTCAATATTACGGGGCCGGGCCGGGGGACCCTCACCTCTCCACTATGACCCTCGCCGGCTCCACGAATAGAATACCTGGCCGAGAGCCTGTGGGCAAGACGGAGGGCATAGTCTGCTACTGGAACAGGGTAGTTACTATATAGAGGGTTGTCTCCTAGTGGAGCCTCCACCAACACTACACTAGGCGGGGCGAAGGGGTCCCCCTGGACCCTGGTAACCTTAATCTTAACCCTGCCGACTACTTCACTAGCACCGGCTAGGTCTTTGTAAGCCTTGTAGCCTCTCCCATCGATCCTCTCTAGTATCCTCTCAATGGAGTCCTTCAAGACTACCATTCCCGGGATGGGTGGTTTCAGCCAGGGTAAAGAGTAAATCGTGTGGCCGTACTGTTGTTAGTAATGGGGGTGTTTGTCTCCTTGAGCAGCACCGCTTCAGACCTCAAGAAAATCCTCGGCAAGGGTAAGGTGATAGACGATCCCGCCATAGTCAAGCTATACTCTAAGGAGCCAAGCGGCATGGAGGGGGAGGGCGCGATAGCAGTAGTCTTCCCCGAGTCGGTGGAGGATGTAAGGAGAATTATCCGATACGCTTACGAGACAAGTACTCCGGTGTACCCGCAGGGTAGTAGCACCAGCCTTGCAGGCTCAGCTGTCCCCTTCGAGCGCGGCATAGTTATCAGTATGGAGAGAATGAAGAAGATACACGAGGTAAACCTCGTCGATGGAGTAGCGATAGTAGACCCTGGAATCCGCATCGACGACCTCAACGTTGAACTAGCAAGGTACGGGTACATGTTCCCAGTAGACCCCGCTAGCAGTAGCGTAGCCACGGTAGGGGGAGCAATCAATAGTGGAGCCGGCGGTATGAGGGGGGCCAAGTATGGCACCATGAGGGATTGGGTTCTAGGTCTAGAACTCGTACTCGCAGATGAGGACGCAACCCTCCTACGAGTGGGGTGTAAAACCGTTAAGTGCAGGCAGGGCTACGACCTCACAAGACTCATAGTGGGTAGCGAGGGGACCCTCGGCATAGTCACTAAGGCCACCTTGAGGATAACACCGCTACCAGAACAGGTAGTCTACATACTAGCATTCTACGATAAACTAGAAGACCTGGCGCAGACAGTGGTAGACCTCAAGGCTAGCAGGATAACCCCGCTCATCGCGGAGTTCATGGAGGCCCGAACCGTCGAGCTGGCAAAGAAGCTGGCCAACGTGGAGATCGACGCGGAGGGCCACATGCTCCTCGTCGGAGTAGACGTCTATAGAGAGGCGGCGGAGAGAATGCTACGCCTCCTAGAAGAGACCGCCAGGAAGAACAATGCTAAGAAGGTGTACAAGGCCTGGAGCACCGAGGAGGCCGAGGAAAAGGGCCTATTCGCTATTCGCAGAAACCTCTTCACTAGCCAAGTCTACTATACTAGGCAGAGGCTCGGCAAGGAGAACGTACACGTACTCATAGAAGACATCGTAGTCCCGCCCAGCCGCCTGGTCGAAGCGGTTAAGAGATTAGACGAGATCACGAGGAAGTACGGGTTCACCCTCATCCTAGGAGGCCATATCGGGGACGGCAACCTGCACCCTGCAGTGGGCTACGATCCGGAGGACGAGGAGGAGAAGAAGAGGGTCCACGACTGGTACATGGAGGTTATGAAGCTAGCCCTCGAGCTTGGAGGCAGTATGAGTGCTGAGCACGGGATCGGAGTCATGAAGAAGGAGGGCCTCCGCATGGAGGCCGAGGCCCTAGGCAGCCCGAAGATGCTAGACCTAATGAGGGGGATCAAGCAGGTCTTCGACCCCAAGGGTATACTGAACCCGGGGAAGGTAGTGTGAGGTGCCGCCACATTGCAAAGTAACGGTGCTGAAGCCCTTAGAGCCTATATCAGGGCGGAGACTAGTAAGTGCATGTTCTGCGGCTTCTGCGAAGCCCTCTGCCCAACCCTCTACCACGGGCCCCACAGGGGCTACGGGCCACGGGGGAGAGTGAACCTTGCACGGCTTATAGCCCGCGGAGAGGCCTCCTTCACGAGCGACGTTGTTGAGAGCATGTACTCGTGCCTCCTATGTAAGGCGTGCCACTTAAAGTGCCCGGGAGGTATTGATATTGTCGGTGTAGTGAGGGCTACCAGGTCCCTCTACGTCTTATCCCAGGAGGTGTCTGCCTAATGGTCTTGAATGTCCGCGAAATCCTCCTCTTAATGGCCGAGGAGACCGAGAAGAACGGTATTCCACTCCCGATAAATCCCCGCGTTATAACGGAGTGGGCGGAAGGCCTAGGCCTCCCGGAGAAAGGAGACACCCTACTCTACACTGGAGGCCTCTACCAGCTCATGCCCTACATAAACGCCCTGGTCAAGTACCTCGAAGTCCTCGAATCAAGGCCGAGCGGGGGATTCCTCCTCAAAGCGGCTAGAAAACTCGGCTTAACCGGGCTAGCAGGCGCCATAGCAAAGCCCGATAGAAGAGAGGTGGAATACTCCCATAAGGTTCTACGAGCGATAGTTAAGCTGCTGCAAAGTGCGGGGGTAGAGTTCGCCTATAACCCTAGTGCTGACGGGTATAGCGGCGTACTCCTCTATGATATGGGCCTTGACAATGTCTTCAGGAGGCACGCGGTAAGAGTCTACGAGTCCCTGAAGAAAGCGGGAGCTAGGAGGATAATTACTATTGACCCCCACACGACCTTCATAATGGAGAAGGTCTACCCTGAATACGTCAAGGGCTTCGACATAGAGGTAGTAAACTACCTACGCCTCCTAAGGGAGAAAGGCTACAAGCCCTCCGGGAACGGGGGCAGAGTAGTAATCCACGACCCCTGCCTCTACGCCCGAGAGCTCGGTATAATAGAGGAGCCCCGAAAACTACTGGCAGACGCCGGTTACGAGATATTGGAACCTAGGAGGAGTGGCCGGATGACCTATTGCTGCGGCGGCCCAGTCGAAAGCATAGCGCCCAGGCTGTCGAGGAAGATAGCCTCAATGAGGGCCAGGGAACTATCAGAAAAGGGGAGGAGAGTGGTTACACTATGCCCTATATGCCTGGCCAACCTCTCCCGTGCAGGAGAGAAGCTGGAGATAAACGACATATCCCTTTACCTCTCTGGTGAGGCATAGTGGCATCAATAGAGGAGATAATACGCCGAGTATACAAGGCGCTGGAAGACGAGGAATTCCAAGAGGCATTATGGAAGGCCAGCCTTGGCTCCGAGGTGAGGGTCCCCCGGATCCTCCAAAACTACGAGTACATTAGGGAGCTAGCCAGGGAAGTAACCGAGGCTAGGAAGAAGAGTATCGACAGGCTAGACGAGCTAATAGAAGAGCTAAAGGACTCCGCTAGGAAGACTGGAGTAAAGCTCTTCCTAGCCGATACCGCCGAGGACGCGCGGGAATACATCGGTGGCATTATAGGAAAGGGCAAACTAGTAGTCCTCTCAAAGAGTATGGTAGCAGAAGAGATAGGGCTGCGGGAGTACCTAGAGGAGAAGGGGAACGAGGTATGGGAGACAGACCTAGGCCAACTCCTAATACAACTCGAGGGCTCTAAGCCCATGCATACAATAGCACCAGCGGTCCACATGACAGTGGAGAGGGCGGCGAGGCTTGTGAGGGAGAAGCTAGGCCTCGAGATCCCCGATAACCCGAGGCCTGAAGATATAGTGGCTGAGGTGAGGAGGTTTCTGCGAGAGAAGTTCACAAACGCCGACTACGGGATTAGTGGAGCTAACGCTATCGCCGCGGATACCGCGGCAGTGGTGCTCGTTGAGAATGAGGGGAACATTCGCCTAGTCACAGGCCTCCCGCCATCCCACATCATCGTCGCCGGCATGGAGAAGATCGTGGAAACCCTCGAATTAGCCGTGAAGCAGGCCATGGTGCAGGCGGCCTACGCATCAATCTACCCGCCAACCTACATCAACATAATAGCGGGGCCCTCGAGCACAGCCGACATAGAGCACACCAGAGTCTACGGTGCCCACGGCCCGAGGGAGGTACACCTAGTCCTAGTAGATAATGGGAGGATGAAGGCTCGGGAGACCCCTCTACGAGACCAGTTACGCTGCATAAGATGTGGGAGGTGCCAGTGGGAGTGCCCCGTGTGGAGACACACCGCTAACATCTGGGGAGGCCCAACCTATGGGGGGCCCATGGGCATAAACTGGACAGGCATAACCCTCGGAGTAGAAGAGGCGGGACCCCTGACACTTCTATGCCTACAGTGCAGGAGGTGCGATGTAGTCTGCCCGGTCGAGATACCTATATCTAGGATAATCCACTGGCTACGCAGGCAGTACATGGACAGGCTACTGCTCTCCTAGCACCTCGCCTAAGAGCGGGGCCAGGCCTTTAGCGAGCCTCTCCGCCTCCTCAAGGCTGCCAAGATTGTTTAGGCTCTCTAGGTCCACGTATGAAACGCTTGCGTACTCGTTCATGACTGCCCACACGTCCGTCCCGGGGCGCAGGTCCCAATACCTGTTACGAAAGCCCTCTACTGCTGGCTCGATGCTCCCATCCCTTATTGTTAATGGTATCTTATAGTTGTTCCATGCCAGCCTCGTCCCCATTATACCTCTCGGCCTGGGGGGAGTATTCAGGTTTACAATAGTGGATCCCTTTGCGCCGTGGAGAAGGTCTACTAGGCTTGCCGTTATGACCGCTGCTATCCCGTAATCCTCCTCGTCGTAGGCATTGTCACACGCTAGGCTAGAGGCTAAGCCTGGAACCCCGTTGAGAGCGGCCTCAATGGCCGCTCCAATAGTCCCACTGGTAAGGAAGTCCTCGAGGCCCATATTGGGGCCCCTGTTTATACCGGAAACTACTAGGTCTGGCTTTGCGTCTAACAGGAGGTTTATCGCTATGTATACTGTGGAGGCTGGGGTCGAGTCAACCCACCAGGCCCGTTTAGCCCCTGGTACATGTGCTATGCCATAGCGGGCTCTCACACGCATGGCTTTACCCATGCCGCTCATGTGTTCCAGGGGGGCTACAACGTAGACTTCATGACCCCTTTGAGAGAGCTCCCTTACAAGGCGTTTTAGCCCGGGAGCGCCGATTCCATCATCATTCGTGACGAGTATCTTCAAGCGGCTAGCCACCCGTGCACTTAATCTCTCCCACTGGCGGATACCAGGCCTCCCATTCCTAGAGAGTCCCGGCTCAACCCCCAAGCCCGGCCATGTGCTACTGCGTCTTTGCGCATGGAGGATCGTAGGGGTCTTTTACTGTAATGCCTAGGAGGAGGCATGTATGTGTCTTAGCCCCATAATATATGCACTCGAGACAATTACTTGGCCTCCTCCCGTCTAGGGTCATACCCTTGGTCTCGGCCCTTACCGGAGCCTCAGCGGGTTTAGTGCTAGTGGAGGGCTGCGGTGATGGAGCTGGCCTTAGTGGAGCGGGTATCTGGGTCTCGGGTGGTGCTGGCTGTTTCTCCTCCTTTTCCACTTTCTTTTCGGCTTGTTTTTCCTCGCTAGCCTTCCTATAGTACTTACACTTAGTGTACTTGTTGGTGAGGCATGGGAATGCTAGCGGGTTCACTTTCTTGCCGGTTAGTTTACAATATACTATAGGGCCCTTCTTTTCGGCGTAGGGACATGGCACCTCAACCGCCTCCCACTGATATCCCTCCTTGTTTCCTAGTTTGCTTCGGAGAGTATTATAGTTCGAGTTATTGAATATTATACTGTTTATTTTACCTTAATTACTCTCCCTCCTCCACTGCTCTGGCCTCCTTTAGCAGGTAGTAGGCTCCTATCATTGCTAGGAGCGCTGGGATAACGCCTCCGAAGGTATACCATGCGCCGAGTGCTAGCGCTCCGGACTCCTTAGCGAAGGAGTATGTTGGTAGAGTTATACCGTGTATTACGAATCCGAGGCCGAAGTATAGGAGGCTATTACTCCTTATCTCACGGTATACCTTGAGGAGGTAGGCTCCAGCTATTAGCGCTACGGGTACTAATATGCCTAGAACCCTGCCAGCGCTGGAGATTAGGATTCTTGTCTTCAGGGGTGTTATGTGGGAGAAGTTCAACGCTAGGGTCTCCGCAAAGCCCACTATTAATATAAGGGCTGGAATGTATACCCGGAGACTCTTCCTCTCAACTCCGAGTATCTCGACCGTGAAGAGGACTTCGAACATTGCCCAGAGTACGATGAAAAAGCCCCTTATAGCGTCTATCCAGAGCATGCTTGAATAGTAGTTCTTGGGGAGGCTGTTCCAGTCTCCCCCAGCTAGCGTTAAAAGCTTGCTGGCCTCGTAGCCGTCCAGGAAGCTCTCAATAGCCACCATTAGCAGCCCTATGGATAAGTAGAGGAGAGCCTTGCTCCCGACCTCCCGGTACACGTAGTAGACGAAGGCCGAGGCGATTACCAGGACTACTCCAGTCGCGTAAGGGAATGAAATCTCGTAATACACGATAAACCCCCCGCCACTTGTTTTAACCACTCCTACTAGATTAAGAATTCCCACCGTTATATTCATAGATAGCTTGGAAACCTGTACTAACGGCTGGTAAAGTTGAGTGCAGAGGAGAAGACTGCTAGCATAGTCGGAGCGGGCATCGCCGGCATGAGCCTCGCACTACACCTTGCCAGGCGGGGCTGGAAGGTACGAGTTTACGAGCAAGAGTACCCCGGCTTTTCCGCTAGTGGTCGAAGCGCCGGGATAATCGTCACTATATTCGAGGAAGACCTCCTACGCCTGGCACTCGAGAGCGTCAACTTCTACAATAGCTTACCCGAAGCTGAGGGCAGGATCTCTAGGAGAAAAGCCGCCTACTTCAATGAAAAATTCGAATGCCTAGACAGGCTATCCAGAATACACGAGTCCCTCGGCCTCGAGTTCCGCTACTGTCTAAGCGAGGAGGACCTGGGGGTCCCTTTTGAGACGCTCGGCCATCCGACCGCAGTGATAGAAACGTTCATCCTCGACACTGGATGGGCGGTGAACGCCCTCCAATCGGCCCTGGCAGGGCTAGGCGTCGAGATCGTCAATACGAGAGTAGAGGCGCGTGGCGGGCGGCTCGTAGCCGGTGGAGACCCCCTGGAGGGAGTGATAGTTCTGGCGGCGGGGCCCTGGACGCCCGTTCTCCTAAAGGACCTAGGCTATGATAATGTTGTCAGGGATAAGTACCAGCTCTACAGGTGCCAGATTGCAAGCGTTGAGGGTCCCACTCCGAGGCTAGTTATCGAGGATGACGCCCTAGACTACTACCTAGTCCCTGTTAGCCCCTCAAGGTTTAATATCGGAGATGGCCCTAACACGCCTATCCAAGACCCCTACGAGGGGTTCCACTACGACCTCGAAGACAGTTATAGCGTGCTAGAGAGGTTCGCTGAAAGGGTTCCAAGCGCTTGGGAGTCCCGCTTAATCCAGGCATGGTCTGCTCCATGCATTACCGGGTCAGACGGTCTCCCGATCATCGATGAAATAGACAAGGGATTGATCGTCTTCACAGGCCTAGACGGCGCCGGTATGAGTCTCGCCCCAGCCCTCGCAGGCCTACTAGCCGAGAGCCTTGATAGAGGAGAGTGGCTACTGCCGTCCTGGAGTAGGGTTTCCGGGAAGCCTCGTTCCAGCGGGGTGAGAGAGCCCTACTATATCGAGTGTTAGCTTACGCTTAATTTCAACCCTAACCCACTAGGGTTGTCCTATTTGGGGTCTACGGGTTGGCGAAGAGAATCCTAGTAACCAACGATGACGGCATCTACAGCCTAGGCCTAAAACTGCTATACGACTCGGTCAGGGATCTAGGCCACACCGTAGTGTTCGCACCGGAGACCCCTAAGAGCGCTAGCGGCCTAGGCATAACACTCCACAAGCCCCTAAGGGTCTACAAGGTCAAATACTGGGGCATAGACATATACCTCACCAACGGCACCCCCAGCGACATAATCTACCTAGCCCTCAACGAAGCTGTACCCAAGATCGACCTCGTAGTAGCAGGAGTAAACATCGGGGACAATACTAGTGTACAAGTAGTCCTCTCAAGCGGGACCGTCGGGGCCGCCGCCCAAGCCGCGCTCCTCGGAATACCCGCGATAGCCTTCTCAGCAGCCGTAGAGGATTCAAGGGACTTCGAGGACGAGGAGTACTATAAGAAGATCATGGAGTTTAACCGGAGAATCGCTGGCTTCGTCCTTGAACACGGCCTCCCAAAGGGCATAGACCTGTTGAACGTGAACTACCCTAAGAAAATAACGGATGAGACCCAGGTCAAACTGGCCAGAATGGCTAGGATAAAGTTCCTACAGAGGGTGAATGTCAGCTATGATCCCCGCGGTAACAAGTACTATTGGATGTACGGGATGATGGCTGAGCCGGAGCCCGGGACAGACGTCTACACCGTATACGTTGAGGGCAACATTGCACTAACGCCTATCAGCTTTGATCCTTTAATGAGCGAGGACCCCATATCCTCTAACAGGGAATACTTCGAGAAACTACTAGCAAGCCTCAGCGGAAGGGAGGGAGCCCGGTAATGGCTAGGAAAAGGCTTAGCGAGTGGGTACTCAACCTCGCCTATGCAGAGAAGTGGCTCGTTCTAGGCACCATTATAGGAATTGTAAGCGGCTTCACTGTACTAGTATTCTTCGAGCTACTAACTAGGCTCGTAGCGGTAATAGCAGGTGTCCTTGGAGTTCATGGAATTGGGAAGACTACTGATCTCAGTATAGTCTTCATAAATGCTAGGAAACCCCTCTTAGAATTCCTAATACTAATGGCGGGAGTAATTCTCAGCGCGCCAATAGTTTATAGAATCGCTCCAGAAGCGGAGGGAGGAGGGACAGAGTCAGCAGTCTTTGCCTATCATAACAGGGCCGCAATTATTCCTTTAAAAGTACCTATAATAAAGTTAATCGCCAGCGTCTTAACCATAGGTACCGGAACTAGCGCGGGTGTTGAAGGCCCTAGCGTTCACATGGGAGCTGGTGCTGGAAGCCTACTGGCCAGAGCTCTAGGTCTCTCTAGAAGGGACAGAAGCATAGCCTTCGTAGCAGGAATTGCCGGCGCCTTATCCGCAGCTTTCCGCGCCCCCCTTGGAAGCGCCTTCTTCGCTACTGAGGCGTTATATAAGCGTGACCTAGAAGCTCAAGCCTTCATGCCAGCATTTATCTCTTCGCTAGTAGCATACGCGGTAACTGCTCCATACTTCAAGTTCATCGAACCACTGCCGAGGATAACTGTTGCTGCTAATAAGATATATAGCGTGAACGGGCTTCTAACGCTTCTAGGCCTAGGAGTATTCGTTGCACCCTTCGTATATGCTTTCGTATTCTCGATTAATGGTGTTAACGAGTATTTCCGCAAGCTCACCAGGAGGCTGGGCCTGCCAATGGAGTTCAAGGCTATCCTGGGCGGCTTGATAGGCTCCTTGATAATTGTAGCCCTCCCGGTTGCCGCGGGCTCTGCTAGAAAGATGATCTCGGCTAGCCTCAACGGCGAGATATTCAAGTACATCAATGCTAGCGACACCACGACTCTAATACTCCTCCTAATAATAGCGGCTATAGCAAAGTTCCTCGCCACCAGCTTCATGGTAGGCTCCGGTGTGAGCGGCGGAGTATTCGCTCCGTCACTCCTATCAGGGGCACTACTCGGATGGGCCTACTATCTAATGCTCGGAGGCCACGCCAGCCTCCCAGGAAACGTCTACGCCTACATAGGTATGGCGGCATTCTTCGGGGCAGCAGGCAAGGTCCCACTAGCCGTCTCGATTATCATCGGAGAGATGAGTAGGAACTACTACCTCATAGCCCCAACACTGGCCGCCGCGTACATAGCGAGGGAGATAGTGGGCGAGGCAACAGTGTACCCGCCGCAGAGGGAGACTAGACCAGTAATATAATAGGGAAAGACAGAGGGTCCCTCCTCCGCTATTCACCCTGGCATAAACGCTCCCCGGACATACTCCCCGATACTTCCTCTAAGGGGCCTCCACATTTCTAGGACTTCTCTCGCCTCATCTTCGGTTAGCCTATGCCTCATGAATAGGGTCCTCCATCCCCCACCCCTCCACCGTGGTATCACGTGGACGTGGAAGTGGAAGACCTCCTGCCCAGCCGGTCTGCCAGAGTTTGCCACTACGTTTACGCCGGGAGCTCCTAACGCTTCCCGGTAGAGCCTGGCTAGGGCGGCCGCGGTTGCGAATACCCTAGCCGCTACTCTAGGCGGAGCGTCTGCTACCGACTCGTAGTGGCTCCTGGGGATTACTAGGAGGTGGCCCTTCTCCACCGGATAGATGTCTAGGAATACGGCCACACTATCGTCCTCATACACTATATGGGCTGGTGCCTCACCCCTAGCTATATTGCAGAATATGCATCCCCCTCCAGCCATCTGCCCTGGCACCCCTCACACAGGCCTCTGCCCCTGCAATGATATAATTATGATCGTCGACTACAATTCTGGTATTAGTATGGAGACGAGGGTCCCTTCGACCCGGAATAGGGGGCGGTATCACTGTAATGGCTAAGAGGAGGAGCCGTATACGGGAAGCCGTGAACAGAGCCATATACACAGGCCACACAGACTACAGGATAGTCTACGTTGACCGAACCCCGGAGCAGGGAGCGAGTCTTAGGAGCGTCGAGGCTCGAAGGATAACTAGGGTCACTGGCTGGGCCATCTACCTGGACGACGACTGGACCGTCATACCATTACATAGGATAGTGGAGATCCGTGACAGCGAGGGAAGAGTAGTATGGCGGAGGTCAGGGGGAAGGGATACCGGGTAATCGTCGAGGACTCAGCCCAGCTACCCAAGTGGAGCCGTGAGTCTAGGATTCTACGCGTGGGGAAGCAGTGGTTAGAGGCAGATGCAAGGTTCAGCCTCTTCGGGGAGAGGATGGCTGGCCTCCTACTACCATCCATAGAGTACGACGAGGAGCTTTCTAGGCTAGTGGAGGCTTACAGGATTAGGGTAATGGCCGAGCAGGCGGCCGATCTCCAGGCTAGGATTGGGAGGCTAGCCTCGCAGGTCCGGGTTAGGCCCTCATACTTTCCATACTCGAGGGCCAGGCTCCTGTGGCATGACCTGGGATGCCTAATCCGCGACGGTTTAGAGCCCAGCACTCTAGACGGGGAGTATAGCCCTCTTGCGTCCAGGATTGGTAGCCTGGAGGACGGGCTTGTAGCCCTAGCGCCTAGGAAGTACAGGGAGGTTTTAAGGGTAGAGGCGAGTAAGTGGAGGATAAGAGCGGCAGGCCTCCTCACTAGTATAGCTCGTAGACTGGCAGGAGAGCTTCACCTATGCGAGGCCGGCGCCGTGGGGGACCCTGTTGACCCGAGCCCGCTAGTTATGGCTCCCGAGGGAGACTACTTCCATGAGTGTCCCAAGCCTGAGGGAATGGCTTCACGCTACACGGGCGGCGAGGCCAGCTGTAGGAGGACCCAGTGGACCGCCTCAACCCTCGTCTGCGAGGGTCCCTCGGGGAGAGTGGCGGTTAAAGAGTACACTAGGATGATTGTGAAGTGGTTGCCAGCTAGCATCGCGGGGGGCGGGATCGCCAGATACATGATTAGGCCCAAGGCTAGGCTTGCTAACGAGTACAAGTACCTCCGCCTTCTGCGAGACGTACTCCCTACTCCACGAATACTGGGGTTCTGCGGCCAGTACTTCCAGAGCATGATGGCCCGTAGCTTCCTGGAAGGCAGGCCCGTTCTAGGGAGCCAGGAGCCGATGGACTGGAGGCTATCTGGCAGAGCGCTTGCAAGGATACACCTTAGCGGGTACGTGCTCGGCGACGCTAATCCCGGCAACTTCATCGCTAGTGGCAGGGGGGAGGCGGGGATCATTGACGCGGAGCAGGCTAGACGGTTCAACCCGAGGCGAGGTGCCTGGGACTTAGTTGTATACACCTACTATGCCCTATTCTTTAACGCGCCCGAGGACCTAGTAGCGGAGGGCCTTAGGAGCTACACTGGCTACCTGGCTGAGAGGGACCCCCACATTATGAGGGAGATAGAGGGTAACCTGAGGGACCCCCAGCTATGGGGGCCACTACTCCTGGCAGTGAATGTTTACCAAAAAACTAGGAGGATCCTAGACGATGTCTTCGGGCTATCTTGAAGTGTTCACAAACGCCAGGTAGCCGTGGCGGGCGTACCACCTGGCCTTCTCGGCCTCCGCAGGGTCTAGGTTCACGGGCCTAGCCAGGCTCGCCGATACCTCTACTACCCCCATCTCTGCTAGCTCCCCGAGCAGGCTGCTGGGTATTCCTATCGGCTCCTCTACCTGCCTTCTCCTCCTTATCCTGGGCATCCTTAAGATCTTCTTCATCTCTACCCTCACCTCTTACTTAACAGGGTTAAAGGAACGGTTTTAAGGGAGGCGAAGACGCTTACCGTGGCTGTTTAGTGGAGGCTCAAAGAGTGGGACGCGCCCCACACTGGAGGGTAGGATGACGGTATGAGCCAGCCACTCTGCAGGCAAGCATTGAGGATCCTGGAAAAAGCGGCCTCAACAGGCTACAGGGCACTCATAGTCTACCATACTAGCCCGCTCGAGGAAGGGGTAAGACTATTCGCCGGGCTAGCTCGTGGAGACTGCCTCCTAGTGGCTCCACGCGACTACCGCACCGGTACATGCACTGCGGAGTACAGCCCCATGGATATCGAGGACTATCTTGGAATGGAGTTCGGATCGGGGATAATTGCTAGCCCAGGCCTACTCAGGCCCTCGGTCATCGCCAGCGCCGCCGAGACGATCAGGGGAGGCAGCTTCCTAGCCCTAGTGGTACCGCCGAGGGAGGAGTGGGATCCTGGGCCAGCCGCGTCTAGAGGCCTCTACAAGAGGTACCTGGAAGGGGCAATACCGGGTGCGGGCCTCCACGCCTGGGTATCCTCAGATTGTAACGTCTACTCGACGAGCATGAGGGTGCCCGATTCGAGCGGTGAGGAGGCTCGGGTAGAGTACAAGTCCCGCAAGGGGGTCCCCCGGAAGCTCCTGGCCCTGGCTCGGACCCCCGACCAGGCCTCTGGGCTTGACGCTTTCGCTTCCTTCCTCAGGGGAGGGTGGAGGAGCCTCTTCGTCACCGGCAACCGGGGGAGGGGTAAGAGCTACCTGGTGGGCCTCGGCCTAGCCTATGGGGCTTACAGGAGGCTTATCGGTAGAGTCGAGGTTGTAGCGCCTTCCCCTTCTAGTGTTCAGAGCCTAATGCGGGGTCTCCTAGCAGGGCTAGGAGTCCTGGGGGTCCCTCATAGGAGTGTGGAGTCGGGCGGCAATATTGTTAGGGTGAGTGGTCCATGGTACAGGGTCTCCTACGAGTCTCCGGAGGCTGCTAGGGGGGCTCCAATCACGGTTGTTGACGAGGCGGGTGCTGTGGGTGTTGCCAGGGTCCGCAGGCTCTCGTGGAGGAGCGGGAAGATAATTGTCTCTACAACCGTCCACGGCTACGAGGGGAGTGGTAGGGTATTCCTGCACATGGTCGAGTCCCTACTCCCCCGTCCCATTGCTAGGATAGTATTGGAGACCCCAATCCGGTATAGGGTGGGGGACCCTCTAGAAAGGTGGGTGTACGACACCTTCATACTGGACCCGGAGCCCGAGGGACCCTCAAGTGCCCCGCCTGACTCTACAGTCTACAGGCGAGTAGACCCTGAGGAGCTAGTGGAAGACCGGGGACTCCTCCGAGGCCTCTACAGCATACTAGTCCTAGCCCACTACCGGAACACGCCGGACGACCTACTCGCCCTGCTAGAGGGGAGGGAGAGGAGCATCCACGCACTCTTCCACGTGGACTATCCCGTTGCGGTTGTAGAGCTCGTGGAGGAGTCCTGGGAGGGGGACCCTCGAGCACGCCTGGGCCTCGAGAAGCTAGCCCTCTACTCCCCCACGGCTAGAGGCGTATCAACGGTTAGAGTGTCCCGGATCGCCGTGCTCCCATGGCTCCAGGGTAGGGGCCTGGGCTCCCGCCTCCTAGCAGAAGTAAAAGGGAGGATAACTGGGAGAGACGCCGTGACCGTCGTCTTCTCCCGAGGAGAGGTCGTGGGTTTCTGGGCCAAGAACGGGTTCCTCTACTACTATGCCAGCCCAAGGTACAACAAAGTTACCGGCGAGAAGAACCTCGCCGCCGCTCTCCCATTAACCGAGAGGGGAGAGAAGGCTGTAAGAGAGGCCAGCAGCGCCTTCCGCGTCAGGCTCCTCGTAACTCTCCAGAGCATTTATAGGGACCTGCCAGCAGAGAGGGTCCCCCAGATCCTCGAGTCAACCAGCCCCAGCAGGATACACCTCGAGCTAACGGATAACCAGGTTGAAAGGCTTAGAGCCTGCGCCACCGGGCAGATAGACCCCGAGCAGGCCTGGGACGCACTACTAATGGGGGCAGTTAAGCTACTCTCCGCTTCTAACGGAGTATGGGATAGCCTGACCGGCAAGGAGAAGATATTCATAGCTGCTAGGCTCCTTCAGGGTAAGAATAGCGATGAAGTCGCCGCTATAGCCGGCATTCAACCGGGAGATTCACTTAAAATTATTAAGTATTTTTGCAGTATGCTAGTCGAGCGCGTAGTCCCTTATAAATCTACTCTCTAGCATTATATCCCTCCAGGATAATAGAATACCTCCTGGTGACGCGTAAATGCCTGCTAGCAAAGCAGGAATAACAACACTAGTAATAGTAATAATACTTGCAATAATAGGCGGAGCAGTAATAGCCTATAAGGGCAATACTCAGCAGGCCACCCCCCAGGCCGGCACCCCGGAAAAAGGTGAGGCTAGCCCGCTTACTACTCCAAGCCAGAAAGGAGAGAGCGAATCCTATAATGCCCCAGTAGAGGTGGTAAAACAAATGAACATCAACATTGGAAACGCGCCCAACATAATCAGGATCTCAAAGTTCGCCCTAACAATATACGCGGGAACCGGCAACGTTACAGTTGACATGATGCTTCCAAACCCCTGCTACAACGCCACGCTAAGATACGAGTCCAGCAACTCCACAATAATACTACTAGTTAAGTCGCCGAGCCCCGGAACCATGTGCGTCCAAGTACTAAAGCCCCTATCCCTGAGCACCAGTATAACACCGCCTCCCAGCGGCGAGGTAACATTCATGGTAGTAGTCGACGGTAAAGTGGCGGCGCAAGTCCCCATAAACCTTCCAAGCTAGCCCCACTCGACCCACCGGGGAACCCATTAAACCCCTATCTTTTCCCACACATACTAACCCGGTGCACGCCTAGTGGCCTACCTGGACTCTTTCAAGCCCGACAAGGGCCTGCTAGAGGACCTAATACTAACACCGGGGGTATCGGGCTTCGAGGACCCGGTGAGAAGCTACATCCTAGAGTTCCTCGGGAAATACGGCAAGCCCAGGGTAGACAGGCTGGGAAACATCATATTCGAGGCGGGAGGAGAGGGGCCCAGGCTGCTAATAGCGGCGCACATGGACGAGCTAGGCCTACTAGTGACTGGTATAGAGGAGTCCGGGCTACTCGCATTCCGTAAAGTAGGGGGGATCGACGACTCGATTCTACCATCAACCCACGTGGTAGTACACGGCTCCAAGGGACCGGTCCCAGGCGTGATAGGCGCCGAGCCACCGCACCTCAGGATTACTAGGAAGGCGGGGGAGCAAGGGTACAAGCCTTGGCACGAGTTAAGGATCGATGTAGGGGCTGAGTCGCGGGAAGAGGCTGTTGAGATGGGGATTGAACCTTTCACCCCAGTAGTATTCCGTAAGCAGGTAACCTACATGGCTGGAGAGCGATACGTGGCTACGAGAGGCATAGATGACCGGGCTGGATGCGCTACCCTCATGGAACTACTCCGCCTCGTCTCCAATGGTGTCGTTAGGCCTCGTGTCGAGCTTATCTTGGCCTGGACGGTGGAGGAGGAGATAGGCATTATAGGTGCGAGAGCCCTTGCCAGGGAGCTAGAGCCCGACTACTTCATAGCAGTAGATACTATGACGTGTTGCCACCCCTCTCTAACGGGATCCACGAGGCTCGGAGCAGGCCCAGTAGTTAGGGCCATGGACAACTACTACATCACCTCCCCCCGTCTAGCCAAAGCAGTGTACAAGGCTGGCTCTACGAGGGGCTTGCAAGTACAGGTCGCGACAGCCGGGGGCGGCACCGATGCAGCCGCGTTCCACTATTCCGGCGTCCCATCGGTCGCCGTTTCTGTCCCTGTCCAGTATACTCACAGCCTTGTCGAGAAGATGCACACGGGAGACTACGCTGGCTGGACCAGGCTGCTAGCCGCTGTCGTCGAGTCGGGGCTTGAGGATTGAGTAGGGCACTGGAGGCTCTCTACCTATTCGCGGCTATCGCCCCCTTTGAAGCCCTATTTGGACTCGCGTATGGGAGCCCGGGCCCCCTTGTAGCCTATAATGTGCTCGTTGCATTATCGCCCCTGCTTGTGGCGGGTTACCTGGCTTATAGGCGTGTTATGCTTCGAGGATCACTCCTCCTCGGATTGCTGGGAGTAGTAAAGACTTATACTCTGATAGCATATGTGCCTCCGGTGGTTTCAGCCCTTGTCGACTCCGCCGTCATAGTGACCCTTGCATCCCTACCTCTTCTCCCTCCTGGAGGCGGCGGCTTGGCTAAGGCTGCTAGTTTTTTCTCGGTGCTGGGTTCCCTGTTCGTGTTGCTGAGGATTCCATTGCTCGTCGCGCTCGGTCTACTATCGTGGGGGTTCTCACTGGTCCTAGCTGGGTATTCCTTCCAGGCGAGTGAGGAAGGGGCTCCTAACTGAGGGTCCCGCTCCTTACTTCACCGGTTCTGGTAGGCTGCTCTGGTAGTGCCCCGATTATCTGGGAGGATTCCAGGCCTAGGTAGTGGCGTACTAGGTATGTGCCTAGGTATACGAATGGCGTGTCGCCGAGGGCTATTAGCCATTTCACGATGTATTGGCCGATTATTATGTTCCCGATAACGTTCCATGGTAGAACCTTTCCTCCTACTAGGGCCGGGTATATGTTGAAGGCGAGGCTGATGAATATGACTGTGTCGATGAACTGGCTTACCATTGTCGATGCATTGTTGCGGAGCCATAGCCACTTGCCCCGGGTCGCCTTCTTCCAGAAGTGGAAGGCGTATACGTCGTGGGTTTGGCTTATAATGTAGGCTGTTAGACTCGCGGCTATCACTGTACCACTTGAGCCTACTACAACCCTGTAGGTTTCCGGGCTGGCCGGGCTGAACGGAGCGTAGGGTAGTTTCAGGGCGAACCAGTTATAGAATAATACGATGATCTCTGTGAAGAATCCTATTAGCACCGCCTTGCCGGAGGCCTCCTTACCGTAGACTTCGCTTATAATATCGGTGAATAGGAATGTAGCGGCGTATGCGAGTACTGCCGCTGGAGCGAAGATCTTGTAGCCGAGTATGTCGGCCTGGAATATCTTGCTTGCCAGGTAGTTTGACGCCACTAGGCTCCCGGTGAAGAGGCCTACTAGAACCGCGTAGGGTATTGCCCGCCTGTCTATGCTAACTTCCACCGGCTCAGTCATGCTTCCGCACCCCTTCCTGCTAGACGGCTAGCGTCTTAATGCCGGAGTATCCTGACGATGTGGCCAGCAATATTATCCTTTCCAGGCCTTACCTGGTATTATGGTGGTGAATAATGCCTGTCGTCTCGTTCAAGGTGGTCCCCATAGTGGGAGAGAAGAGTGTGTCGAAATACGTGGTTGAGGCTGTTAAAGTATTGAAGGAGGAGGGGCTCGAGCCGATTGTAACCCCAGACACAACTGTCGTCAGCCTTGAGAGCCTAGAGAAGGTGGGCGTCCTACTCGAGAGGATCCATGAGAGGCTGAAAGGTATGGGTGTTGATAGGATCGTGACCATAGTCATGGTCGATGATAGGAGGGATAAACCACTGAGGGACCCTCTAGAGATGGTTAAGAAGGTGGAGGAGGGACTCCAGGGGAGCTAGACGCGAGGGATCGGAGGCTGGGCGGGATAACGGATTACTCGCTAATAGCGGCGGGCTACACTCTCCTGATTGTCGGAGTAGCCGGGGTCCTAGACTGGCTCTACAGGGAAGTAGACACTGAGCTATGGATAGCATCTCTCCCCCTAGGGCTCGCCCTGGGATACGCGAGCCTGACCGAGTACCCTCTACCTCGGAGCCTTCCATACGCCCTCACGCTCCCCCTCGTGCTTGTACTACTAGCCCTCTATGCACTAGGCTACCTTGGCGGCGCTGACGCCTGGCTGTCACTATTTCTAGCCCTAGCCCTACCCGTCCCTCAGGGGTCCCTCTTACCCACCTTGTACCTGGCATTCCTATACTCCGCCCCCTTCGCCGTAGCCTACTACCTCTGGGAGCTCTACAGGTTCTGCGGCTTCTCGTGCATGGCTGGGCTGAAGGCTAGGGTTCGCGGGGCTGACCTCGCCGGGAAGCTTAAATGGTGGCTTCCCCGGGGCGTTAGACTTGTGGGGGACCCTCACGAGGTTGTAGCGGCAGAGGATCTCTGGGATAGGGAGGTTTACGCCTCTCCACTCCTGCCAATGGTCACCCTCGTCTTCCTCGGCTTATTAGTCGCCGTATTGGTGGGCGATACGCCTGTTAGAATAATAGTGGAGGCCCTAAAGCGTTGAGGAGGGAGGAAGCCGTACGGCTAGCGGAGAGGCTAGGTTCTGCGAGTCCGAGGGTTCTAGAGTTACCGATTAGGTCTCGCTATCCTTCCAGGCTCTCTAGGAGGCTAAGGTTTGATAGGTGTAGTGTTGGCTACTGTCTCATAGTTTGCAGGGGCCTCTCCTGTAGTCTATGCGTTGCCCCGGAGGAGCCTGTGTTGAGGATCCTGAGGGTCCCTCAGAGGGATGTGTTGAGCGACCTCGTTCACGCTGTCCCTGTTGTTAGGGTTGAGTGTTGTGGGCGCATTGTCGCTGGGGGCGAGTGGAGGGGGTCCCTCATAGTTATCGACGAGTTTGACTGCCCTTGTACTATTGACAAGGGTAGGGTTGAATGCTGGAGTAGTGATCACGCGCTGAGGGTTTCAGAGGCTGTCCAGAGAGAACTGTGAGCTCTTGCCTTGGAGGTTACTCTACGTCCCTTATTCCCCACTCTGTTATGGCGAATACTGCTTCTCCTTCTGGTAGGTGTGGGGCGTCTACTACTCTTGCTATTCTCTTGTTGCCCCTGCTCTTCTTCAACTGTACACGTACGCCTGGGGCGTGGTAGAGTACGTGGCCTCCGACGGCTGTTGTCGGGTCTCCGTAGAATACGTCGGGCCTGGCCATGACCTGGTTAGTTATAACCACGGCCACGTTGTAGATCTCTGCTAGCCTCTGGAGCTGGTGGAGGTGCCTGTTGAGGAGTTGTTGGCGCATTGCGAGGTTCTCCCTGCCTGGGAACTCTGCCCTGAAGTGGCCTGTTACGGAGTCGACTATTACTAGCTTGATATTCTCCCTCTTGAGCATGTCGAATAACTGGTCAACGATTGCCATTTGGTGGTGGCTGTTGATCGCCCTTATCCAGTAAATGTTCTCCATGACCTGGTCCGGATCTAATCCGACGCCTCGAGCCATCTGCTCTATCCTCTCCCACCTGAACGTGCCCTCAGTATCAATGTAGACCGCCTTAGCCCCCAGTCCACCCTTATCCTCCGGTAACTGCACGTTAACGGCGAGCTGGTGGCATAGCTGAGTATTGTGAAGCACTATCCCGGTGGGGGCTATGAAATTGTGAATACCCGGTACAACAAGATCGTATACCCAGTCATTATACTCCACTATATCAACGGATTTTACCCGGTGAAAGTCGAGAGCGCGGAGTCTCTCAATAATCTTTATAGCATTAACTGCTAACTTTCTCAGATGCTTTATTTCCTCCATTATTACCTTTTTTACACGGTTGTAGGATTCCAGTGTTCTCGGCAGACCTCTGTATCTGTAATTCCTTATCTGAGACTCTGTCAAACCGTATTTTCTTAACCTTGTCCATGCAAATGGCAGTTTTACTCGCGCGCCCGGTGCTATGGCTTTCTCTGCTTCATCTAAGAGTTTAATTGCTTCTTCGAAGTACTCTTTTATTCTAATCATAGTTTTTTCAGTAAACCATACATTAAGGTTTCTCGTCATGTGATGGTAAGCTGTCTCCTTATCGCGCTTGGGGAGGCGGAACTGTTTGTATATGCGTGCTAGGTATCTCGCAATCTCTGGAGGATATCTACCGACGCCTCTCTCCTCAAAGACCCGTCGCTTCAAATATGTTTTCTCTAAAACACTGTTGAACCTAGCTCTATCTTCGCCAGAAATCGTTATCTTATAGTAGGGCTTCCCTTTGACATTCTTTATAGTAAGTTTAGGTCTTATTCCAAGTTTCTTTAATAGCATTATAAGTCCTGTTGCGAGTTCTCGGCTCCTCGTAGAGAGTTCGACTAGTGAATTACTGACATATCCGTCCCCGTCCACATAGCCTGCCAGGAACCATTCTATAGTCTCGGCATCCGCTCCCAGTATCTTCTCGGGGACACGTTTAGAATACGCTGTTTCATTCACGAGATCGCCGAGCCACTGGTGTGAGAGCTTCCGGAACAATACTTGGTACACGTTGTTCCTCTTGTCTTTTCTAACACGGGGAATGTAACCGTCTCTCTGCCTAACGAAATCTACTATTAATTCCACTAGTTTTCTCTCGGATATTGAGATAGAGGGTGGGTTGCTGGTGCCTTCTGCTACATAGAGTCCCAGTATGTAGGCTTCTTTATGATCTAGGCTGGTAGTTGATGCGGGCAGAGTCCTGACTCCTACAATTAAGTCACCAGGCTTTACCTGTGAAGCAGGTATCCATTTGAGCCCCTTTCTAAAGACCAATACTGGATGCCCCGGTGTTATCTTGTATTCGAAGCCTGTTTCTAGTTGAACTCGTACTAGATATTTCGAGTATTCTTTATATATATATGATGCTTTTAC
>WAOR01000018.1 GCA_015521175.1 Thermodiscus sp. | reverse complement strand
CGTCACCGCTCAAGTCTACGAGTATTGGGCCCCTCGTGTGCTGACTCCTGGCCTCCCGTATGTTGAGCGGGTAGAGGCTTCCCGTGTAAACCGCTAGCCTGGGGCCCTGGTTCTCTCCTCTATGGATCCACCTTCCATGGTGGTGGCCTAGGGCGGCGTACTCTACGCTGGGCAGGTCGCTGACGTTGGCGTTGGATGCGTCGGGGGGAAGGGGTCCCTCAACCCCTATGTGGGCTAGGAAGACTCTCGGCTTCTCCACTGCTCGGAGCGCGGCTTCGTATGCCGGGAGGATGCGCTGGTTGTAGCGTCTCTGAGCTTCTATGGGGGCTTTGTTGAACCTGTAGACTGCTATGGTGCCCTTATCGAGGCGTATTATCGACTTGGAGACTATCTCCTCAACGCTTGAGCCTGTTGGCCTTGGAGAGTAGACTTTCTCCTCGGCCTCCGCGAGTAGTTCTAGGAGGGTGCGGTCTCTCCTCCCGGGCGTGTCGTGCTCCCCATGGGCTAGTATCACTGGTATGCCCTTGCCTGTTACGCGGCGTAGCTGGTTGAGTGTGTAGATTATGACCTCGTGGCTCATCCTGGGCTTGTCGAAGAAGTCTCCGGCGATTAGGAGTGCGTCTGGCCTGGTCTCGACAACATAGTCTATTGCCTCCTCGAAGGCTCGTAGGACGTCCTCTTCGAGCTCCTGGTAGTGGTAGGGCCTCGCTCCGAGGTGCGTGTCGGCTAAGTGTACTATTTGCAATGCCAGGGTTCCCTCCTCTCCTATAGTGGGTTCCCCCAGGTGATACCATTAAAGGATTCGATCCACGCCCCGCTGGGCATTCCCATTTAACGCTACTAGAACTCGATGATTCTAGAATAGCGGTGGCGCGTGGTGGCTAAGACTCCGGTTAGCCTCGAGGAGAGGGTTGAGCGCCTCGAGAAGTATGTGGGGAGGCAGAGGATTTACTCGGCCATCCGCACCACAATACTGGTACTGATCCTGATAGGGGTGGCCATCTACCTCTACGGCCTCTACGAGACCAGGGGAGAGTGGAGGGTTGAGGCTAGCGGAACACCCCGTGTTGGACTGGAATCCCCACGGGTCCTCCACGTTGAGGTTTACGTGAAGATCCACAATCCAACGAAGCCAGTTGTGGCGAAGCTCGTATACTACAGGGTGTATCTCGACGGCTACTACGCCGGGGATGGGTTCATACCATACCTAAAGCTACCCCACGGTGATAGCGTACACAAGATAACCCTCAGCCTAGACCTCTCGAGGGCCTCCTGCGGCCTAGCTAAGGCCCTAGAAAAGGGAGGGACCCTCAGGGTAAGGGTAGCCGGGTTCGCAATGGTGGACCTGAAGACGTGGGGCGGGTTTACGTGGAGGACTGTCACGGTTCCATTCAACGTTACTGCAGGGCAGGTGAATACTCCCCAGCTCGACCCTGCTACCAGGGCATTCCTCGGATTGTACACCTACGTGTGCGACCATCCAGACCTTGTCTACGGTATAATAAGTGGGGGCGGAGGCCAGTCCGGCCTCCCCGGTTTCCCTAAGCCCTAGTCCTCCCCCTCTAGCCTCCTCTTTTCCTCCGCGAGCTCCCGGGTTTTCTCCACGATCTCCTTGAGGCTGGTGCCTGGGAGGAAGACGTACTTTACGCCCATCTTTTTCAGGGGCTCGACGTCTGGTATTGGTATTGTGCCTCCTACGACGACTGGGATGTCGTCTGCGTGCAGTTTCCGGAGCTCCTCCATTAGCTTCTTAACGTGGTGCATGTGGGCCCCGGATAGTATGCTTACACCAATCACGTCGACGTCCTCCTGTACGGCGGCCAGCGCTACCTGCCTAGGGGTCTGCCTTATCCCAGTGTAGACCACTTCGAAGCCAGCGTCTTTGAGGGCTCTAGCAACCACTTTGGCCCCCCGGTCGTGGCCGTCTATGCCTAGCTTTGCTACTAGCACCTTGTAGGGTCTTTTCCGGGGGGCTAGTAGGGCTTCGACGCTAGTAGATTGGGGGCTCGACATATACACCGTACACCTCCTTTAACGCTCCCATAATCTCTCCCAGGGTGGCGTAGGCCTTCGCAGCCTCTAGGACGTAGGGCATAATGTTCTCGCCCCTCTCCGCGGCCTTCCTCAGGTTGTCGAGGGCCCTCTCCCACCTCTGCTTATTCCTCATAGACCTCACCTTCTTCACCCTCTCCTTCTGCCTCCTCTCGATCTCCTCCTGGTCGAACTCGAGGAGGGGCACGTTTCTAACCTCGTCTATGTCCTCGCTCCTGAAGATGTTAACCCCGACGATGAACCTCTTACTCTCGTCCACCTCCCTCTGGAAGGTGTAGCTGGCCTCAGTTATCTCCCTCTGCGGGAACCCCTTCTTCACCGCCTCAAGCATGCCGCCCATCCTCTCAATCCTATCAATGTACCTCCAGGCCCTCTCCTCTATCTCATCGGTCAGCCACTCTACGAAGTAGGAGCCGGCGCAGGGATCGACTGTGTCGGCGACGCCTGTCTCGTAGGCTATTATCTGCTGGGTCCTCAACGCGATCTTAGCGGCGAATGCGCTTGGCACCCTGAAGGGCTCGTCGAAGCTGTTGGTGTGGAGGCTCTGGGTGCCGCCGAGGACTGCGGCTAGGGCTTCAATAGCTGTTCTCACAATGTTGTTGAAGGGCTCCTGCGCCGTGAGGCTCACGCCAGCCGTCTGAGTGTGGAACCTCATCCACATGCTCCTCCTCTTCTTAGCCCCGAACCACTCCTTCATTATCTTAGCCCACATGCGGCGGGCCGCCCTGAACTTGGCTATCTCCTCGAAGAAGTTTATGTGGGAGTCCCAGAAGAAGCTGAGGCGCGGGGCGAACTCATCGACGTCTAGGCCACGGGCTATTAGCTGTCTCACGTACTCGATCCCGTCTGCTATGGTGAAGGCTAGCTCTTGCACGGCGGTGGCTCCGGCCTCCCTTATATGATAGCCGGAGATGCTTATCGGGTTCCACTTGGGCAGATTCCTGACGCTCCACTCTATGAGGTCCATAGCCACCTTAACCGCGGGCTCCGGGGGGAAGACGTAGCTCTTCTGGGCGATGAACTCTTTGAGGGGGTCATTCTGCGTGGTCCCACCTATCCGGTTGTAGGGGACCCCCTGCTTCTCAGCGGTGGCCACGTAGAAGCTTAGGAGCACTGGTGCAGGCGGGTTGATCGTCATGTTTGTGGTTACCTCTCCCATGTTGATGCCGTCAAATATTATCTCCATGTCTAGGAGCGTAGGCACGCTAACACCGACGATGCCCACCTCGCCCTCTGCGAGGGGGTCGTCCGGGTCTACCCCTATTAGGGTGGGATAGTCGAATGCGAGGCTAAGGCCTGTCTCTCCATGCCTAATGAGGAATTTGAGCCTCTCATTAGTCTCCTCGGGGCCCCCGTAGCCTGAGAACATCCTCATAGTCCAAATCCTAGCCCTATACATGGTGGCGTGTATTCCACGGGTGAAGGGGTAGAGGCCTGGGAGGCCGAGCTTCTCCCAGTAGTCATAGTCTCCGAGGTCGGCGGGGGTGTAGACCCTCTTCACGGGGATCCCGGAGAGGGTTGTGAATTCCTCCATCCTCTCGGGTATCTTCTTTAACCACTGTGGGACTACTTCCCTCTCCCATCTTTCAACCTCGGAGCGAATACGCTCGACCTCCTCCTTGTTGAAGAGGCTGGGCATAAGCCTCACTTCCAAGCAGTATATACTGCCACATTAGTTAGTGGTTTTGTCGTGGGCTAATTAGTGTAAACCCATGACATTATAGACGGGGCTGGACAGGGTGTACAGGCGTTGGCGTTAGAATTATTCTCCGAGGTGCTGGGAAGGAAAGTCCAAATCCCGGAAAACCCGGAGAGGATAGTGAGCCTAGCCCCAGCGATAACAGAGACCCTCTTCCTACTAGGCCTCGCCGATAGGGTAGTAGCGGTGAGCCACTTCTGCAATAAGCCGCCCGAGGCCAGGGAGAAGCCCAGGATAGGCTCCTACTTCCAGGTAAACTATGAGAAGCTTGAAGCACTCCAACCAGACCTAGTCCTCGTAACGACAGGAGCCCAGAGGAGGCTAGCCTTGGAACTAGCGGAGAAGGGATACCCCGTATACCCAATCCCCCTCCCAGTAAGCGTGCCAGGCGTAATAGACATGGCACTCCAAGTAGGCCTCGTAACGGGTGCAGTGCGGGAGGCCCGAGAGCTCACAGGCAAGCTAACCCGCCAACTCGCCGGAATCCAACCGCTAAGCAGCCCGCTAAGAGCCTACTACGAGATAGACCTAGGCGGCCCTGTTAGCGTGGGAGCACTAAGCTACATAGGAGACGCCCTCGACAGGTTAGGCCTAAACCACCCATTCCAAGGCGAGAGACAACCATGGATCATAAACCCGGACCCAGCAGTGATAGCCGAGTTTAACCCCCAAGTCATAATCTATGAGAAAGCACCCTACAAGCCCTACAGGGACGAGAAGATAATAGAGGACCTAGCCTCAAGAGGTCTAGGAAACACCGATGCCATGAAGAAGGGGAACGTGATAATACTGCCGCCGGACAGCCTAGCTCACTACGGGCCAAGCCTCATAGGAGTCCTAGAAGAGCTAAGCCACCGACTATCCGAGATAAAGGCCTAGTGTAGTTCAACCCTGAAGCCGAGTAACTCGCCCACAGTTGATAGAGTATCAGCATAGTCCCCAACCACTACCACGTAGTGGTTACCCAGGTCACCCCTCAGCAACCAGCCCGTCCCGCCCTCTAATTCAGCCACTATCTGGGTACGACAGGTATTGGGCCTAGGCGTGCTAGCCTTCACGGTCGCCCTAGCCACGATCATCCTCCTCTTACCGACGAGCGCCTTAACAATGGTCACGGGCCTGCCAGCCGGGTAAGAGACGCTCACACCCGCGGGATACCCGGTCTCGAAGTGCGTTGTTATCCTATAATTCCCTATCTTGACCGGCGCCGTGCAGTGGGCGAAAAGAGCCTTGCTCCCGTCAATGTCGACAATATTCCCCATGAAGGCTGGAGTCCCGGAGGAGAAGTAGGAGAGCATCATAGCCACGAGGCTCGACAAGTCCCCCTCGCACCCTGCGACTATGCCCTTAGAGTTGTGGAGGGCAAGGCTAAAGCACGGTGTTAAGTGAAGCGCCCTTATGACCTCGAAGCACTGGATTGTGTAAGCGTCTAACCGGTCCTTCGAGACAATCGAGTCTATCGCCAAGTATAATTTAGCGACCTTCACCAGCTCCTCCAGCTTAATCTTAGAGGAAGCCCTAACCCTATAGGCCCTAGCAATCTCCAAAGCGTCTTCATCGCTAACACGATGATATGCCTCGTAGAGCCTCTCGAGGGGGATCCTAATCACCTGGGGACCGAGTTTCTCGACATCCCCGGGGTCTACCCTGGAGTACACTAGCCAGGGCTCTGGCTCACCGAACAACCCTATCCTAGATCTGCGGAACAGTGCGACGGCGCGCAAAGCCATTAACGCGTTCACAAGCCCCTTGCCATCCTTGTAGTGGTGGAGGGACGCGTTAACACCCAATTCCCGTAGAGCCGCAACAGCCTCGACGGCTGCGGCAAGACTATTGTTCCCCGGATAGGATACTAGCAGTACTCCCCCGGGATACCCTTTGAGCCCAGTAGTGATTATCCTCTCGGTTCCCCCCGAGCCAACGAGTAAGGCTAGAGCCTCGCAGTCCTCGACGGCCTCCCGTAGCTCGTAGGAGTTCTGGAAGATCCCCAAGTCCTTTATCTCAACCTTCCTAGCATTTCTAGTCAGCTCCGACTTCACACCCGCTACTAGCGACTCGCTATGTATTTTCGATATGACCGTGGCAGTACATACCTCTCCCCTTGATGGCAATAACTGGCACCCTACGGGCGGAGGCAATACTAGTTATTATAAAACCTTCATGAGAGATTAATAAGTTTACGAATCGGTCAGGCCATTGACCCCAGGCCATAGCCCCCGCACGGAGGGCTAGCCCCTATGTCGGCCTCCTCATCCCACAACTAGCACTGCTAGCCAGAGAATAATACTGGTATCCCCCGGTGCAACGACTAGTCCATCCACTAGTATACTAAACAATGCTCAAAACTCTCACAGCTGGTATTATACATTAAAATTGAAGACTATTTTAAATATTACACGGCATGGATAGAGCCCTCAGATACCACCTTAGATATAGCATAAGGGACCCCCCAACCTGCCCCAAAGGGATGAACAGTAATACCTATCTATTAATATTAAATCGAAATAGTAAAATAATTTGTTAGTCGGCGGGTAATACCCCATGGAGCAAGGCGCCTATTCTAGCGGCCAATGATATAGCTTAACGGTCGACTATGCGAGGGTCCCTCAGCGAGCAGTATTACTGTGCCATAGAGGATGATTATATGACTAATTATTAGCTTTAATATGCTCTCTGGCCGGGTCTAGTGAGGGGTAGAGTTAAGGCCCGGTTAACTCTACCACCCCGGCGAGGCAGGGTTGAATTAACCGTAATTTAACCCTCAGAGGGGTTGAATAATGGGTTAAACACCCGGGGGACCTCCAGGGGCTACTTCCTATACCCCGCTATGAGCCTGGCGAAAGGCGGGAGGATCCGGGTCTGTACTAGTATCTTGCCGGGGCCGCGGATTTCTACTCCTATTCCCTCGCCGCCGAAGAAGAATGTCTTTAGCCCGCCAATCTTCACGATCTTGTAGTTCACCGATGCGGGCATTGCTACGAGGTGCATGTTATCCACTATGAGCTTCTCGCCTGCTGGAACCTCCACCTCCTCTATTGCTCCATAGCTGCTGACCCAAGCCTCCCCGTGGCCCTCCAGCTTGAGCCACCAGAAGCTCCCTTCAGCTAGCCATCCCTTACCGCCACGCCAAGCTGTCGTTATCTTCAGGTCGCCGGTATGGGCTAGGTAGCTGCCCTTCTGCACTATCCACGGGTCTGATGGTGTGACTCTTACATGGGCTATGTCGCCTGGGGTTCCGGGGGCGAACCATACCTCTCCGCTTCCGGGGCCGGCCTCGTAGATGTTGAGGAAGAAGCTTTCGCCGCCGAGGAGCGCCCTCTTGAGGCCTCCGAGAAATCCTCCACTCTTAGTCTCCACCCTGACGTCTCCGCGGATGAGCATCATTGCGCCTGGCTCTGCTATAACGTATTCTCCCTGCGAGAGTTTAACTCTTAGGATTGCATAGGCTGGACCCGAAGTTACACTCCACTCCATAAACCATCCCTCTAAGGCTTGCGCGTCGGAGAGGGTTATATTCGAGACCGTTCAGGTAGTAGAAGGTGCATCTACGAGTATACCTTCCAGTATACTAGTACACGACTTAGAATGGAATTAAAGGAGGAGTGTTGGGTGTTTACGAGCCCCGGAGTATGACCCATGAGTATAGTGCGGCGTAGACGTCTTGTTGTGCTACTGTTTCTGGTATTGCGCCGTCCCCTGTTTGGTCCCAGTCTATGTGGACTGGGTTGAGTACGAGGACGGAGTCTAGCGTGTCGGTGTAGAACGCTACTGTTCCGTAGTCGTTAGTACCGGTCTGGTAGAGAGTGCCATTGACTAGGAGGTAGTTGGAGGGCACGTTTACCGTGTAGTTGAATGGGACCTGGTTGAAGAGGTAGTAGGCGTACATCTTCTTCCTGATGCGTAAGCCGTTCTCCGTTATGTTACCAGTGTAATTGCCGGGGCCCGCTACTGTGACCCTGTAGTTGAAGTATGTTGTGACGGCTGTTGGGTCTCCTAGCGGCTTGCCGAAGGCCCATTCCCATACCCAGTGGTAGGTGTCCATGCGGTTTCGTATTGTAGAGTAGCTTGCGTCGCATACTGAGCCGGCGACTTGGCTTGGGGTGACGTTGCCCTGTAGCCACATGATTACAGCGTATTTAGGCGGGTTGTCGGAGAGGAGGAGGCCGCAGAAGGTGTTGGTATCGTTTATCACGGTATACCCGGCGATTCCTGCGTACTCGAGCTCCGACTCTATCTTGTTGAGTAGGGCTTTCTGGGCGTCTACTTTTGCGACGTCGAGATCACTGATATTGTAGGCGTTGGCATAGTCCTTCTCGCCGATGTCTCCTATAAGGTTCGGGTCGGGTATCGCCACTATGTATAATGGCGGGCTCTCTATGAAGTACGGGTTGTGCACTCCATACTCCACGATCATGTGCTCGAGGCTCATGGTGAAGTCCTTCCAGCAGTCGTCATTATAACCCTCCCAGTCCCTGTAGTTGTCGTAAATCATTACTCCGACCCTGTAGGTACCATTGTGTTGTAGGGGGAAGACTACGGTTGGCTGGAACTGGACTGGCTTCTCGCTAGTGTATCCATAGTTCTGGTACTGGTATATCTCCCAGCTCTCGCTTGTAGCGTTGTACTTCCACACGACTATCGCGAATATTTTCAGGTGCCTGAAGTTCCAGCTTGGGCACGATCCGCTGAAAGTGTCAGTCCAATAATAGTTCATCTTGACGGTCACCTTTACATAGTCCACGCCGCTAATGTCTCGGGCCACCATGTAGGTCCACACGAGGGCGTCAGTGTAACGGCTACCGTCATTGTCGGCGTCTATATTGGTGGGGCTCGCGTAGTTTGGCCCGTTAAGGTACGAGTAGAACGTTAGCTCCTGCACGCCGTTCCCGTCGAAATCAGTCTCCGCGATCCCATTAGTGCCGAGATTAACGGGAGAGTATGGGCCATAACTGTAGAGGAGTCTGCCTCTCGAATTATACACTATTACCTCGAATGCGTAACCACTCACGTAGGTCGCAGGGTTATCCTCCGGGCCGGTATCATATGTTCCAACGTATCCTCTAATCTCAATGGTGTAGCCCGAGTAGATGGGCAAGTAAACGGTGCCGTAAGGCGTGTCTAGGTACAGGTAGAAGTCATCGTCGGAGACCATCTTGAGCATGTAGAGGCCGGGGTACTTGGGGTCCTCGTATATAAAGCTGGAGTAGAAGTCGAAGGCGTACGGGTCACCGTAATAGTCTTCGGACTGGACGAATATTGGGGGGCGCCACGCATAGTATTGGCCGTATTTGACCAGCTCGTTGTAGCCTCTTAATGTGAATCCGCTCTGTGGGGCGAAGATACCTCTCCATCCACCTATCCCGCCTTTCGCTTGAGGCCTGCCAGGGTAGAGTTGGGGTGCTCTCCCCCCGCCTGCGATTGGGTGGATCACCCCCGTGCTACTTTCGACCAGTACTATCAGGTTTGGAGCAACGGGTAGTATTGTCGTGTTGAAGACTACTAGGAGTTTTTCGCCGGGGTCTAGTACTATAGGCTCGCCCTTCGGTGGTGGCGGCTCCCCGTAACCGTTAACGTCTACGTTGAGGAGCATCTTCGCTATTTCCGGCGATGTTCCGGGCCTCGTGTATTTTAGATCGTATACTCTGTAGATCGTGTGATTTAACTCGTTTACTAGGATGAGCTTGTCTAGGGTAACGCTGACGGACCCGGTATTGTTTATCCATACGCCGGGTATCCACCCAGCCCTAATGGCTAGTTCATCGTTGGGATCCACGGGTCCTATGGAGAGCTTCTCGTTGAAGTGGGACTTCTCCTGGCTTAGACTGATTATGTTCTCCTGTCCCGCCTTAATTATGGCCTGGTAGGATTGGAATAGTAGTGGTACTGCGAACATGAATAGGAGGGTCAGCACTATTATACCGCCTATAACCTCCGACTGGCCTCTCCTCTTTATCGAGCGTTTCTTCAAAGGAACCACCGTACCCGTGCTCGTAGGATTCTATTAGGAGCCTGGGGTTTATCCGTTTTCCCCTAGCCGGGGCGTTAGGCTAAATAGCCTATTAGCCGTCAATCCCCTACTAATTGGGCGTTGCTGTTGGAGAGGAGGGGTCAGGCCAACGTTATATCACTCCTAATTATAATAGCCGCAGTCCTAGCAGTAGCTCTGGCAATGTACTCCTACTACGTTAACGTCTATGCTAGCCAGTCGGAGCAGAGAGCGTTAATCGACCTAGTAGCCTCATACACGACTAACACTAGAATAGTACTGGAGTCATTCATGCAAAACGCGACGGGCGGGGAGTACCAGTACTGCATAATGGCTTCCATAGTGAACTACGGTGGCTCACCAGTCAAAGCCTATTTCAGCGTGCTCCCCGTAGCGCCAACACCCACAAGCCTGGTAGTTGACCCTGCCTTCGATAGGGTGCCAGTAGATTATCAAGCGCCTACACCTGTGAGAAGGGAGCTCGTGTGGTTGGCTGAGGATATCGATAGGAATGGGGCTATAGATCTACTGGGCAGTAGTGGTGTTGAGTATAATGGGAGTATAAGCCTACCAACATGCGCGCAGATATACGATGACTACAAGAACTACAGAGTATCCGGTCTAAGCCTGCCACCGGAGGCCCAGGAACCCGGCCTCGGGTTCTTCGCGAACATTACACTCACAGGCATAAACGGGCCCTCGCTCCTCGAGGTTGCAAGATCGCAGGGTGTAGCGCTTCCTAATAATGCGGCAGTCCCGTTTTGGAACTTCACAATTCCAGCGTTTGGGAAGGTAGAGTTCTTCGCTTTCATAACAAGCCCGGTCCAGGTAGGGAAGCTCTCAATAACCGGGGCAATAATGAATCCAACGAATAATAAGCTCATAATATATGTAGTATACCCCGTGCAGGGCTAGGCCTCCTCATAGGGTATAGGTTTCTGGCTCCTATCCGTGTAATGGACCGTGTAGTACTTGGGCTTCAGCTCTCGGAGGACTAGGTCCCAGGCCTTCCAGGGGTCCGCCTTCTCACCGCAGGTGTAGGCGTCGAATGTTGCGTAGCCGTAGTCGGGCCATGTGTGGAGGGCTAGGTGGCTCTCGAGGACTAGGGCTATAACGCTTACTCCACCCTTCTCCCCCTCAACCCTCCAGCTCCTTAGGTCCATCAGGGTGGCTCCGCTGGCCTCCACGGCCCTGAGTATTAGGTTCCTCAAGTACTCCTCGTCCCATGCCTTCTCCTTGTCGATGCCGTAGAGGCTACCGTACACGTGCTTGCCTATGATGAAGTCTTCGCTCACCCTAGCCCCCTAAAAAAGGGGCGGATTGCTCCCAGGGTTTTTAAGAGTTGACCCCTAATGGCTGGCCGAGCTATTAATAAAAGCGGTAACCCTCATCTACCGGCGGCTCACTAGCATTAGTATTTACGGGGGAGCTATAGGGAGGCTACTTCTTCCTGCTACAATCGGGTGCCTCCCATCTACTCTTACCTTTAGCCATATCCCTAACATGGTCGGCTATATCGGAGAGTATCTCCACAGCTATCTCCACAGCGTCGGGGCTACCCGGGGATACTGCTACGAGTTTGCCTCCTATCGTGTAGGCGGAGGCCCTTGAGAGGATCGCTTTAGTCCCCACTCTCTCAAGGCTCCTAGTCCTGTGTAGCTCGCCGAACCCCTGCACCCTCCGCTCGGCAATCCTCTCCAACACGTCAACGCTCACGTCCTTCCTAGAAAGGCCGGTGCCACCAGTCACCAGGACAACGTCGGCCCTAGAGACCGCGTCTAGAACTGCTCTTCTAATCATGAGGGGGTCGTTAGGCACAATAGTCTTATAAGCTAGGTAGTGGCCCCTCTCCTCCAGCATCCTCTCGACGAGCGGGGCTATCTTATCCTCCCTCTCCCCCCGGTAGACGTGGTCACTCGTTATGACTAGGGAGAACCATGCCAACCCTATCCGTCCCCACCCTAAACGAGGGTCCCTCAAGGGCTGTTTAAGGATTAAGACCCCACGAGGCACAGCCCCCTATGCATTGGTGCCGAGACGGGGATTACGATGGCTTACAAGCAGTCAATAGTACTACGCCGAGACCTGCAAATGGGGCGTGGAAAGGCGGCGGCTCAAGCAGCGCACGCTAGCTGCGAGGCAGTATTCCTCATACTAGACTCAGGTAGGAGGCTATGGAAGGAGTGGCTTGAAGCCTGGAGGCGAGAGGGCCAGAAGAAGGTAGTGCTCCGCGTCGAGAGCCTCACGGAACTCCTAGAAGTCTACGAGGAAGCCCGCAGACAAGGACTACCCTCAAGCCTAGTAGTCGACGCTGGCCACACCCAGCTCCCACCAGGTACGAAAACGGCTGTCGCCGTAGGTCCGGCCCCAGAGGAGCTAGTCGACAAGGTGACCGGCAGGCTCAGGCTATACTAGAGGGGCAAGGGCCGCTCCGACCAGTAGAGGACCACGTCCCCATCCGGCCGAGCCTCCTCGAGCAACCGGCCCCATATGCTCGGCGAGTAGGGGCCACTTCACCGCGGCCCGCCCCACGGTAGGAAGGGTGTTGCACTTGGCGGGTAATAGCTTGCAAGCCAAGAAAGCAGTGGCGCTGTTGAGGAGCCTGGAGAGAGTATGGGGGATAGATTGGCCCCCACGCCTAGACATACTAGTACGCATTAACAGGCCCCTCGGCTTCATAGTAGCGGAGCGAAGGCTCCGAGCCAGGGACTCCCTCGGCTTCCTAGTATACATAGTCAGGAAGGAGGGGGTTCCCACTGGCAAGGTTGCCGTGGATATTTCGAGACGGCTAGGAGCAAGGGCCTACCCGCTGGGCCTGAAGGACGCTGATGCAATAGCGTACCAGTACATCATAGTAGAGTCAACCCCAGAGGGACCCCCGGATAGGATAGAGGGCGAGGGGTATACCGCTTGGCTAGTGGGCAGGAGGGCGAAAGCCCCGACAACCGGGGCGCATCTGTGGAACAACTTCCGCCTCCACATAACAGTGGAGGCGGGGGACCCCCACGAGTTCTGCCGCGCCCTAAGAAGCGCCCTGGTGCCAGGCTTCTACGGTCCCCAGAGATTCGGCGTGAGGAGACCCACCACCCATATCTACGCCCTCTACAGTCTCCTACCAGAACCAGGAAGGCTTCTTGCAGAATACGCCTACAAGTACCCATTAGAGGGCGACAAGCCATACGCCTACGAGGCCAGAATACTAGAAAAGGCTCGGGCAAAGGGAGACCCCCTACTACCCCTCCGGGAACCCCCCTCATCAAGCGTTGTAAGGGACGCACTACAATCCTACATCTGGAACAGGGCTCTAAGCCAAGTACTAGACAAGCAGGGCTACCCGGTCGTCTACGAGAAGAAGAGCCGTGCCCTCTGCCCAGAAGAGAGAAGAGTCCTCCTGGCAAGGTTACCCTCTAGAGCCCTCCTCTCCTCTAGGCATGAATGGGCTAGGATAGTTCGTAGAGTTATACGTTGGGAGGGTCTACCCGGCTACGTGCTCCCAGGTAAGGCACCCATGAGGCCTCTCGTAGCCGAGCCTTGCAGGATTTCTTGCAGGGTATCGTCGAGGAACTCTCTGGTTTCATGGATAACCCTTCCCAGAGGACTCTATGCTACTAGCGCCATACGAGCGGTATCATTCGTAAACTGGCTAAATCTTTAATGTAGCCCCACTAACATACCGGGCTCTGGTTTAACTGTTAGAGGTGTTAGACGGGAAATGCGTGCCTCGGCAGAGCCTGGAGTAATAGTCCACGGTGGAGCGGGGAGATGGAGCCTTGTATTCGAGATCACTCGGGAGGCCAACTTACACATAAACCAGGATAAAATAGTAGCAGGGGTTGCAGAGGCCTCTCGCAGGGGATACCGGGTCCTAGAAGATAGTGGCTCCCCGGTTGACGCGGTGGTAGCCGCCATAAGGTATATGGAGGATTCAGGGCTTTTCAACGCAGGCGTTGGGAGCTCGCTGGACGCCTCTGGACAGTTAGGCATGGATGCGGGCCTTATGAATGGCTCAACGGGAGAGGCTGTCGGTGTAGCTCGGGTGAGGCATCCTAGGAACCCTATAGTTCTAGCTAGGAGCCTACTAGGCAAGACAGACCATGTAATAATAGCCTGCGAGCCGGCAGACAGATTAGCGGAGAAGCTCGGCCTCGAAAGGCATCCGGGGCCAAGTCCTAGAGCGTTAGCGCTTTACAAATGGGCACTACGGGAAATAGAAGAGGGTAGGATGGAGAGCGTGTGGAGGAGGAACCAAGAGCTTGCAAGGCTCCTAGGACTCCTAGGAGATACTGTGGGAGCCGTCGCGATAGACCATGAGGGGAGGATAGCGGCTGGAGTTAGCACTGGAGGGGTCTCGTTTAAACTTCCAGGCAGGATAGGCGACTCACCCGTTCCTGGAGCGGGATTCTACGCGTGGAGCAACGCGGGCGGTGTAGCCGCTACTGGGAGAGGTGAGTTAGCACTGTTAACGCAAGTGTCTGCGAGGGCCGCGGACCTTATGGCTGAACTGGGGGACCCTCAACTGTCCCTGGAAAAGATCCTCTCCCTCGTCGAGGATAGATATGGCCCTGGTCTCGGGCTTATCGGGTTTAACAAGAATGGAGAATACGGTGTTGCGTATAACACTGAGGCCATGCCCTGGGCCTATACTGGGGGGCTAGGAGATAAATGGGGATTCTGGCGTCAGTGACCTTACTTCTAAGTCATCTTCCACTTTATCTTTGAAAATACTATCAGCATAACTTGGTGGTCTTGATGAGTGAGGCGGAAAAATTCTATGCTTTACTGGAAAAGCTCAGCAATGCCTTCGGAGTCTCTGGATTTGAAGAAGAAATTAGGGAAATAGTGATTAAAGAGTTAGAGCCCTATGCGGACGAGGTAACAGTCGACAAGTTCGGCAATGTTATAGCGGTCAAGAAGGGATCCAGCAACGCCCCCAAGGTTATGTGGGCGGCTCATATGGATGAGATAGGGTTCCTTATACGGGCTATCGATGACAAGGGGTTCCTCTACATAGCGCCAGTGGGGGGCTGGTATAGTGTTGTAGTGGCGGCCCAGCGCCTCAGGATTCGCCTTGACTCGGGAGAGTACATTTATGGAGTCGTGGGTATGAAGCCGCCGCACCTCCTCTCGCCGGAGGAGCAGAAGCAGGCCCCAAAGCTCGACAAACTCTTCGTCGACATTGGAGCTAGGAGTAGGAAGGAGGCCGAGGAGATGGGGGTGAGGATCGGCCTGCCAGCAGACCTCGACAGGGAGTTGGCTAGGCTGGCCGGTAATCGCGTTACTGGTAAGGCTCTCGACGACCGTGCGGGCCTCGCAGTAATGCTGTGGGCCTTCAGGAGCGTTGAGCCCCGGGGGACCCTCTACGCAGTCGCGACAGTGCAGGAGGAGGTTGGCCTCAAGGGTGCAAGGGTCGCGGCCTACAAGCTGAACCCAGACGTAGCCATAGCCCTCGACGTGACTACTGCTAACGACTTGCCAGGAGTGGGCCCGGCTGACCAGGTCGCAAGGCTAGGTGGGGGACCCGCTATCAAGGTGGCAGATGGCAGGGGTATGAGCGGCCTGATAAGCCACCCCGCGGTATTCAGGCTACTAGTAGACGTCGCCGAGAAGGAAGGGATACCCTACCAGCTCGAAGTCCTCACAGGTGGGACTACAGACGCCGCCGCAATCTCGCTAACCCGCGAGGGCGTCCCAGCCGGCGTCATATCAATCCCTGCAAGGTATATCCACAGCCCAGTAGAGGTCATCGATCTGGAAGACGCCCTGAACAGTGCAAGGCTACTGGCAAAAGCCACCGAGTCAATGACCAAAGAGTGGTACGAGTCAATATTCAAGTAACCACCATGAGGGACCCTCACCCTCGGCACGAGCTTAACAAAGCGGGGGAAGCAGTAGTAAATGGCAAAGATACTGATAGCGGTCTCAAGCATAGGCCTAGGCCACGCCGCCAGGGCAAGGGTCTACGGCTCTCTACTAGAGGCTAGAGGCCACACGGTAGAATACTATGCTCCCGAGCCCGCGCTCTCATACCTCAAAGCGTGGGGCGGGAGGGTAATCGATGAGAGCAGGGGGTCCCCTAGCCTAAGTGTTTTCCTCGAGGAATACTGGTTCCGGACCGGTAGGGCCTTGATAGGCCTTAGGGCGAGCCTCCGGGAGCACAAGGCCGCCGTTGAGGCCGGAATGCGACTCCTGAGAGCCGGCGTCTTCGACAGGTACGACCTCGTGGTCGCTGAGGAATCATGGGAGGTCATCAGCATAGCAGAGCACATAAGGGTGCGCAAAGCGTGGATCTCAGACTTCATCGCCTACAAGCCGATAGGCCTCCGGACTATGCCAGCGGCCTATGCTGTGAACAGGTTCCTCTACAAGCGCTACAAGTTGTTCGAGGCACTCTACTACGTGGGGCTAGCCAGCCCCATGGAGATGGACTGGAGAATGCTCCCCCTCGGCCCAAGGGTCTCCCAAGTAGCTAGGGAGCGCTTCCACGTGGTAGGACCCATACCTCCAGTCCTCGGAGGAGAGCTACTCGATAGTGTGGAAGCCAGGCGGTCCCTCGGCCTCCCAGAGGGTAAGCTACTGCTTGTCCAGCTCGGTGGGACGAGCGCTGGCGCAGAGCTTGTAGACCGTGCGGTGGAGGCTTCGACGGGCATCGGGGTGACTCCTATCGTCATTACGGGGCCCAGGGCCCATGTGAGGGTCCCCCGGCATGCTGTAGTACTAGGGTATGAGCCAAGGCTCCCAGCGTACTACCGGGCCTTCGACTGCGCCTACACCTTGGCGGGCCTCCTCACCATAACAGGGCTAGCGCGTGCGGGCGTACCAGGGGTGCTCCAGCCATTACCAGGCCATTTCGAGCAGGAGGAGAACGCCATCCTAGCCTCGAGGAAGTGGAGACTCTTCTCGAAGGCCCCCCGCAAGCCGGGCCTCCTTAGAGAGGCGCTGGCAGAGGCCTGTGATAGGGGGACGAGCGATGGTGACGATGGTTTGGACGCTAACGCTTACAGGCTTGTCGATGAACTGGAAGGGCTTTTAGCCTTGTAATCCCTCCTGCTTCTACCCAGGCGTAGTGCTCAAACCATTATTGCTAGGAAGCCCTCTGATTTGGCTCATGGCATCTTTCATCTACATTGTAATAGTGGTAGTTACAACAATCCTAAACCCTGGCCTGCTAGCCCTCAGCCTAACAGTCATACTCTTGCAGTCCACGATTTACGGGTTAATCCTAGCCTACGCCAGCATGGTCACGGAAGCCCCAGCACCACTACTAGACTTCCTAAACTTCTTCCTATTCGTCGCCGGTGGAATAGCGGTTCCAATACAAAGGCTACCGGGCATGCTCAAAGCACTGGCACTACTCACTCCCTACAGCTACCCCGCCGAGCTACTGAGGCTATCAGTGGTAGCCGGTTACAGGACATACCTGCCTCCAGCCTTGGATGCCTTAGCCATGACGCTGTACACCACAGGCCTCTTCCTGCTCCTCCTAATTGTCCGGGGAAGAGTCCAGGAGAAGGCTAGGAGGGAAGGGGTTAGGGGTATAGGGAGAATGTAGCGCCTACTGAGGCGCTAACCAACTTAATCCCCCGTGAATGACAACTTCAGCCACGGTGAAGATCAGGATGTCCTACATAAGCGGGCCCATAACAAGGCCTGAAGGAGTCAAGGCGCACGTGGGGATAATCGGTGGGAGCGGCCTCTACGACCCCGGGATAGTCGAGGACCCTGTTGAAGTGAGAGTTTACACTCCCTACGGGGAGCCTAGCGACTTCATAACAGTAGGCAAGATCAGTGGAGTGCCAGTAGCCTTCCTACCAAGACACGGGCGAGGCCACAGGATCCCGCCCCACAGGATAAACTATAGGGCTAACATCTGGGCCCTGAAGAGCCTCGGAGTGAAATGGGTCATAAGCGTCTCAGCGGTGGGAAGCCTCAGGGAGGACTACAAGCCCGGGGACTTCGTAGTACCAGACCAGTTCATAGACATGACGAAGAAGAGAGAGTACACGTTCTTCGACGGCCCCATAACTGCCCACGTAAGCATGGCCGACCCCTTCTGCGAAGACCTCAGGGCAAGGCTAGTCGAGACTACAAAGAGCCTAGGCTACCCTGTCCACGACCGTGGAACCTACGTGTGCATAGAAGGGCCAAGGTTCTCGACCAGGGCCGAGAGCAGGGTGTGGAAGGAAGTCTTCAAGGCTGACATAATAGGGATGACCCTGGTACCCGAGGTAAACCTAGCCTGCGAGGCCGAGATGTGCTACGCCACACTAGCAATGGTGACTGACTACGACGTATGGGCAGACCACCCCGTAACCGCAGAGGAAGTAGAAAGAATAATGACCAGCAACGTAGAACGGGCAAGAAAAATCCTATACAACCTAATACCGAAACTCCAAGAAGACCCAACACTAGAGAAGTGCAGCTGTTGCAGGGCGCTCGACATTGCAATCGTCTAAAAACCTAGAAGCAACCTTCAAAAACGCCATAAGAATAGCAAAAAGCCTCCCCCAGCCCGAAATAGGAGACGACACAATCATAGCCTACAGTAGCGGGGGAAAGCCTCCAGCACTAAACCTTTACATAGCACTAATCCAAGCGGGAGCCAGAGCAACAATAGCCCCAGCATCCCTAGTAGCGACCAGCATACTACCCTACAGGGAAACCGGCACAGTAATCGCCTTCTCAAACAGTGGGAGAGACGCTAGAGCCATAAACCTCCTAATGGCCGCGAGTAGCCTCGGAGTCAAGGCATACCTCGTAGCACCCCCACTACACCCAGCAGTAGAAGACCTAGTAGCCTCACTAGAGGCCGAAACCATAACCGTGGAATCCGAGGCAACACTACTCACAATGATGATCGCAACCCTCCACTGGAGACCCCAACTAATGGGAGCACGAGAACAAAGAATCCAGGAGGAGATAGAAGCGCTACCCGAAGCCTGGGAATGGATACAAGAACGCTACAGCGACGTGCTAGGCGCGGCGCAAGACGACGTTCCAGCCAGGGCCTACTATTCACCCCTAATGGAGGCGGCTGCACAATACCATACACTAGCATCTGGAAAGCCAAGCTACGAGCTTGAGGATTCTCTACTTATCGAGGCTAGGGGTGAGAGGCCCCTGCTATTCTTATCGAGCGTTGAGGCCTACAACTACAAGGATATACTGTTAGGCCTCGCCATGAGGGGTGTTCGCCCCCTAAGAGTCGAGGTTAACACCGACCCTGTCACGGCTAACATATACGCTTCAATCATAGCCGGAATCATTTCCGGGAGGCTCGAATAGTGCCGAGGATAAGGTACGAGGCGTATCCTCAAGTCTGCAGAGTCATAGCAAGGCTTGTCGAGGCCTTAGACCTTAGTTACATAGATCCCTCCAGGATACATTGTGTGAGAAGTCTGGGAGCGAGGACTAGGGCGATCGCCAGAATATATGGGTTACCTCGGCCTTGGATTGTGGCTGGCTGTGAGCCGGGGTATGTTATCGAGGTTGTATCTGAGAAGTTCGACTCGTTGCCCTGCGAGGAGAAGATTAAGACCCTGATACACGAGTTGCTCCATATCCCCCGTGGGTTTAGCGGGGGACTGAGGCCCCATGGGAGGCTTGTTAACGGCCGGAGGGTTTACCAGCTCTACAGGAGGCTGGGCGACTCTGTCGGCGAGCTTTGCGGCATGCTATGATTGTAGCTTCTCCCGGTAATACTCGTATAGTTTTTTCAACCCGTATTGTAGTGGTATCAGTGGTTTCCATCCTGTTGCTTTTGATAGCTTCGCCGTCGACGCTATACTCGCAGTTATGTCTCCTGGCCTACGCTCTGCGATGACTACTTCCACGGGCTCCCCATGGATCCTGATTATAAGGTCAGCGAGCTCCGCAATCGCGATCCCCCTCCCAGTTCCAACGTTGTACACGCCCGGTGGAGCGTTGAGAGCGGCTAGTGAAGCCCTTACGGCGTCAGCCACGTGTATAAAGTCTCTTACCTGTCCTCCGCCACCCTCCAGTCTTATGTAGCCTCCTGTTAGGGCGGCTGTGATGAATGCGTTAACCACTCCCGGGTTTCCCCTGTTCCACTCTCCCGGGCCGTAGACATTGAAGTAGCGTAGTATGACGGCTTCCAAACCACGCTCCCTTGCGAACCCTGCTACTGCCTCTTCGCCAGCGCTCTTAGAGGCTCCGTACCAGCTCTTCGGCCTTTTCACCGCATCCTCCAGGATGGGGAGTAGTTCCTGCTCCCCGTATACCGCGGCTGTTGAGGCGTGGATTAGGCGGAATGCATGGGAGCGTGTGAACGCTTCGAGTATGTTGTAAGTTACGTCTATGTTTTCCACGTATGCTTCCCTGGGGTTTAGCCTGGCCTCGTTAACACCATCGTACTCGTAGAAATTGTAGACAATATCGGCCTCTTTAACCAGCCTGGTCAGCGTGTCCTTGTCCCTCGGGGAGCCGGGCTTTCTCTCTGCTCCACCAGTGGGTCCCGGGCAGTTCATATCGTCTAGTATCCACACCTGGTAGCCTTCGTCCGCAAGGTTGAGGGCAGTATCATAACCTATGAAATGGCAGCCGCCGATAACTAGTACTAGGGTCATGGGGGTCCCTCGGGGAGTCTAGAGTGTTAGCTCTTCTCCTCCCCGCCTAGACTTTAAGAGGAGAGCCACTGCTATGATCACGACGACCAGGATTACTCCCGCGGCCGCCAGCTTCTTCTTGCTGGTTCCGCCCTCTTCTGGCGTGTAGACGGGTTTTACAGGCTTGGAGGGTCCCTGGGCTTTCTTCACGAGGAGGTTTACTGTTATTTTGCCGGGGCCTGTTACTTCTAACTGCTTCGACTTCACTATTAGTAGTTTCTTTCCTGGCTTTACTAGGTCTATCTTGTACTTTCCCGGCGGTAATAGTAGGGTTACGTTCTCGGTGACGTTGAACCTGTAGGTCTCGTTGCTAGCCCTGATTACTATCATGTAGCCCTTGTTGGCTAGTATTGTAACGTTGGCCGATGAGTCTACCAGTTGCAGGTATTCTGCGACCTCGCTAATACTGTAGGCATCTACAACGGCGGCTTCACCCTTCACTACGGTCACGTTAGCGGTACCTACTGGAGCGTGCGGGCCAAGGAAGTTGGGGGGTTCGGGTGGCTTAACCATTACCTTGTATGTGCCCGGGTATGCCCTGAATGAGGCCTGCTCCTCCTTCATAGCGAAATTGTATCTTACCGGGTTGAGGTCTGTGCTCCATGGGGGTATGATTACGACCTGGGAGCCTTTTGGGGCCCGGATTTGGAGGGTCCCTGTTACGTCAGAGTAGTGGAAGCTCACTGTGACCTTGTCGCCGGGGTATACTGCTATCTCTTCAGTTGTTGACAGGATGTCCTTGCTGGGAACTAGAGCATTTTCTTGGGGTAGGATTACCTGGACCTCGTATTTCCCTGTGGGAATTGTGTAGTCTTCTTCTCCGCTTTCCAGCACCGTGGAGGCGGTAGAGTTGGGGAATATTATCTTGAGAGTCGCTCCCTTCTCGCTTGACACGTGGAGCTTTGCAGTAACCGCGCTAACCTTAAACCACGTATAGTTTAGGAGCCTAACCTGGCCCTTCGAGAGTTCTACGGTCTGGTTTCTCACGAGAACCCATTCAGGGCCGAGGTAATCGCTTGGCTTGGAGAGCTGGAGGGAGATCTTGTAGGAGCCTGGCTCTACAAGCACTGCTATGCCTGGCACCTCGATCCAACCCTTATGAGACTCTACGAGGAGTCTTGCCTGTGGTGAGTGGAGGACTATTATTAGCGCCTTACCATTCTCAACCGCTAGATCAGCATTGCCAGACGCCAGTAGTTTTCCAGCGTCTATGACGAGTCTCTGGAAGGGTCTTAGGTGTAAGTGTAAGTCTACCGTGGCTACGGTCTTTGCTCCACCTGGCGTGTAGGCTTCTACGTTTAGCTTAACAATCGTGTCTTGCTCGTCGGGGGAAAAAGTCAGGTTGCTAGAGCACATTCCTCCCCAGCAGGCCTCGTTCACTGGAGTGGATGATACGACTGTTACAAGTGCTCCCGAATATATGACGGTCATCGCCCCAGTCCCGTAGATCGAGTTGAACCCTGCGATGGCGAGCCTAGAGTATTCAACCGGGTTCCAGGCCGCGTATAGTATCGGGTAGTCTTCCGGTGGCGCCACGTAGTCTATGATGGTCCCATTAGAAGCTACCACTACCCCTCGGTTCTCCGCGGGGATGAAGACCACCGAGCCGTCGGGGGACCATTCAACATTTCCTATCCCCCCGTATGGCTCCTGCGCGTATATCGTAACGTGGGTGCCGTTGAATAAGCCGAGATAGGTAGCGTTATCAGTCATTATCGCTACCTTATCATCGATAGGGCTCACGGCTATACTCCGGACAATCGTTCTACCCAGCCGGATGGAGGAGACCACGCGTAGAGTCTCCAAACTATAGACCTTTACGAAACCATTACTATCGCCGATCAATAACTTGGTCTTGTCGTGGGTGAAGGCGAGAGCCGTAATACTAGCGCCGGGCATCCTGCACTTACAACTCCTACCTAGCAGGAAGTCTGCCATGTAAAGTGTGCCATTATCGGTACCCGCCGCCAGCCTGGACCCGTCGAAAGACCAGGCTATGGAAACAGTCCTAGACCCGAGGTCGACTTGATGCACAATAGACCCGGAGGTCGAGTATACTAGAACCTTTGTTCCCGCGTCCAAGCCTACGAGGTCGTAGCCGGGCCTCCATGCTACCTGGCCGGTACCGTGGGGTAGGCTGTAGGAGCCGACGAGGCTACCATCGCTCCTGAATATAGCGAGTCGAGACGAGGTGAGCAGGACGGCTATATATTCCCCGTCACTACTCCAGTCGATACCGGATATGCCGCTATAGAACTGCTTCGAGTATAACTCTTGGCCTGGAGACAGTACCCCATTAACACTGCTCGCCTCTAACAGTAACGGAGTGGATAGCAGGACAAGTAGCGATAAGACTACTATGAGGCTTCTAGTATTCAACTCCACGCACCCTCACGCCGTGAGACTCCCCATCGGGCTATAGTCTAGCGTGGCCTCAATATTATGATTCACTATCACCTACGCACTCCCGCCACACGGTATTCATGATATCCCACATGCTCACGACTCCAACAGGCCTCCCGCTTTCAACGACCACTATATGCCTCACGCCAGCACTACGCATACGGTCAAGCACTGTTGCTAAATCCTCCTCGGGGCTCGCAGTTATCACGCTAGCAGACATCACCGAGGAAACCCTCGGATTCCTCCTAGCCTCCCCTGTCGCGACCAAGTATATCACGTCTCTCCTAGTAACAATGCCGGCGAGCCCACCGTTATCATCTACTACAACAACGCTACCAACATTACTCTCGTACATTGCACGGGCGGCATCGACCAGGGAAGCGTCAACCCCAACCGTCACGGGCGGAGTACTCATAACCTCGTAAACCCTCCGCCTCTCCAACCCACCGCACGCCACCAACAGGGCACCCCTATTAGAGGAATCTCGAGGCAGCGCGCGGCCCCCGGACAACCAGCACCCCAGCCACCCGGAGAGTTAAACCCCACGGTTCCTCACCCCGCACCCCCGCGAACGCTGGCGTCCGGGGCCAGGTTGCTCCCTTCCGGGCCTGGCCAGGTTCCCCCGGTATCGGCGGTAGACGCCGCTCTCCAGCGGCGCCTCCTGCCCCGCCAGCCCCGCGGGACGGGGGTCATTGTAGCCGTGGGCTCTCCGGGCGGCTGGTAGCGCTGGCTCCGGGTTACTGGCCCCGCCTTGCGCCTTCGGCCACGGCCGCCCCGGCCGTGGGGGAGGCGGCGACCCTCCCAGCCCTACCCGCGCGCCGATGTTATTCACGGTGTTGCGGAGAGGTATAT
>WAOR01000017.1 GCA_015521175.1 Thermodiscus sp. | reverse complement strand
CCCTACATCCAGGAGGCCAAGCCCCTCGTAGACGATCCCGGGGCCGTTAAGGCGGCCGAGATGGTGAACGAGTTCACTAGGAAGGCGATAGAGATACTGGACAAGCACCCTGTTAATGTTGAGAGGAGGAGGAAGGGGCTCCCCCCAGCCAACGCTATACTGCTTCGCGATGCTGGCGACGCGCTGCCCCAGGCACCACCCTTCAGGGAAGTCTACGGCCTCAACATGGCTAGCATCGTGGAGATGCCCGTAGAGAGGGGTATAGCAAAGGTGCTGGGCCTAAGCCTGCTCGAAGCGGTAGAGGACCCACAGGAGGTTGACAAGAAGACGCTCCTAGAGAAGGAGGCACACCTAGCCGCTAAAGCTCTAGAGGAATTCGACGGCGTCTACGTGCACCTGAAGGGGCCGGACGAGCCGGGCCATGACGGGGACTTCGAAGGCAAGGTCAGGGCGATAGAGGACATTGACAAATACTTCTTCGGGACAATACTCGATAAGATAGACCTCGATAAAACCATTATCATTGTTACAAGCGACCACGCGACCCCCTGGCACCTCAAGGCCCACAGCGACGACCCAGTCCCACTAATGTTCTCGAACCCCGAGTTCCCCGAGAAGCATGAGGCTTTCAGCGAGGTGGAATGCCAGCGGGGAACGCTGGGAGTACTAGAAGGAGGGTACAAGATAATACCCACTCTACTCGACGTCATCTCAAAGCTCTAACCCCAACACCTCGGCTAAAACCTCCCTCAGGACCGGCATCTTCCTAGTGATTCCCCTAAGATACTCGGCTAAGTTCTCAGATATCTCCCCCACCCTTTCGAAGCCCTCATCCATGTAAACCTTGGCCCTGACAATAGTAGCCGCGACCTCAGCAGCCCGCGCGAACAAAGCCTCAACCGTCTCCCCCTCCATGAACCCCCGCACTAGAGACCTAGCCTCTGGGGAAAGCGGGAGGGAGTCGAGAGCTCGCGCCTCGGCTTCCTCTTTAGCCTCACTAATACCCGCCGTCTTAGGGATATCACCTATTACAGACTCCGCGGTGTCGTGTAGTAATGCGATAACTGCAACCCTCTCCGGGTTAACCCTAACCCCCCTCCTACGAGCGGAAACACCTAGCTCGTAACCAATCACCGCAGACCAGAAGGAGTGGTCCGAGACAGTCTCCGCCAGGACGTGAGGGACCCCCCGGAGCATCCACCCAGTCCTCGACAAGCTTGAAAGAGCCTCCAGCATCTCCACTAGGCTATCCATCCCGGCTCCCACCTCAGTAAGCCGTCTTCAAGAAGCGAATAGAAGACAATCTAAGTAGCTTATCCAGCTTCCTCCCCCTACTCAAGACAAACTCCCTAACGCTAACATAGTCATCCTCCGAGACAAAACCAACCCGGTGCATAACGCTAGCACAGGACCGGGTTACAGCCGCCTCGAATAAGCCCCCTTCCACGAGGAGGTCTAGGCCGGACTCGATATCCTTCACCGACAGCTCACAGTACGGGTCCGGGTGGGTATGAATGCTAGCGAGAGACCTCACGAAGGGGAGCCTAACCCGAAACCTCTCCCCCTCGACAACGAGTACTTCACCATTATCTAAGTAAATCCCCATATACTCTACTCCCGTCCTCGTAGTATCAAGAGCCAGACGCTTCCACATCGAAGAATCATTGTATAGAACCACGTGAGGGACCCTCTCGTAGAGAGCCATTGCGGGTATACCCTCAAGGTGCTCCCTCGGCTCTACTACTAACCTCGCACTCCTGCCAGCTACTTCTACTTCTTTCTCCACCCTTGGAAGACCTATAGGGCCTACTCCTTGAATACTGTAATAAAGGATATAATCCGACACGTCATAAAACTCGAGGGCGCTCTCCTGTAGAACCACGTCCTCTGGAGGGACCCCCACATTCTCGGAGACTTCCTCAATAACCCCCAGTATAAGCCCGAGTAATGCTAACCGCCTAGAGCCCTCCGTAGTCTTTACAAACTGTCCCTTAGCCATGGGGGACCTTCCCAGGATGGAAGCCCTCAGACGAGGTTTTTCACTCTTGAAAGGACACTACGTTGAAGTAGGTACTAGGGTATGGCTGCGAAGAGCCGTCTGGAAGCAGCTATCGCTCTAATCGATGAGATATTATTCTTTACAATAATAATTATTATAATAATATATTTATTATATATCAAGAAATTGATTAGCCCCCTGAAGCGGCAATCGCACTATTACTTTATACTGGAATAGCAGGCTACATCACATACAAACTATACAAAGTCCAAACAAGTAATGCAGCAGTAGGGCCAGAATCAATCGTAGGAAAGCAAGGCGTCGTAATCGAGCCCCTAAACCCGGAGGGATTAATCGAGGTTGAAGGCGAGCTTTGGAAAGCAATCACGAAGAGCGGGGAACAAATAAACACTGGAGAAAGGGTAAGAGTAGTCAATCATATTGGCCTAATCCTAGTAGTAGAGAGGGAGCGGGAGAATGGCTAACTGCGAATGTGAGGGGCTCGAAGGGCTAGAATTAGCCAAGTGCCTGGCGCCTCCTAGGGGTGATTACGAGTTAGACATACCTGTAACTAATAATTTATCATTAATAATTACTAATTCTGGTTTAATTCTTAAGCAAGTTGTAATCGACGACGATCTACCCTTCGCTAGAACAGTGGAGAGGAGAGTCCCCGACGAGTACCTGGACCACGTTAATTTGAGGGTTAAAAAAGAAGATCTACCCTGCTTGGCGGCTAAAGCCCTCCTACAAGCGAGTAGCCACGGCTCGGAGGTTTCCAGGGAAAAAGTAGAGAGGTGTAGGAGGATAATTGAAGAGGTCTCCCGTAACTGCTAGCCCTTGACGTATTCCTTACCTATAACCTCCCTAGCGATGATGTACCTCATTATGTTCTGGGCGCCCTCAGCCCCTACTACATAGCTGAGCTGGCCTAGGAAGCCCCTAGCAACATTTGTCTCCTTTACATAACTGTTAGCGGCGTAGGTTAGCATTAGGGTCTTGAAAGCCTTGAAGCCTGTTTCAACTGCTTTGAGCTTCGCTGAGGCAGAGTAGAAGTTGAGGTCTTTGGGCTTGAGGCCGGGCTCCTTCTTAATGTAGATCCTGTCAGCCATCCAAGCGGCCTCGTAGACTAGTAGCCTGGCGGCCTCTAGCTCCATGGCCACCTCGGCAATTGGGAAGCTTACCCCCTGGAACGATGCAATCGGCCTCCCACCGAATAGCTCTCTAGTCCTCGCCCACTCTACCATCCTTTCCAAGGCCCATCTTGCGGCTCCTATGTTCGCCGCTGCCACGAGGATCCTTGCAAGCGTGAAGCCCTCCATAGCATAGTAGAAGCCCTTATTCTCCTCTCCGATCAGGTATCGTGTCGGGACTTTGACGTCCTT
>WAOR01000016.1 GCA_015521175.1 Thermodiscus sp. | reverse complement strand
TAGGACGTGGGAAAGTGAAGAAGGGGGAGGAGTTCGACGTTGTAATAATAGGCGCGGGGCCCGCAGGCCTTAGCGCAGCCATCTACTCTCAGAGGTTCCTTCTGAAGACTCTAGTAGTATCCAAGGATGTCGGAGGCCAGCTAAACCTTACGGACTACATTGACGATTACCCTGGAATGGGCAAGATAAAAGCCTCTGAGCTCGTCGCAAAATTCCGGAGGCACGCCGAGGGGTTCGGCGCCAGGGTCTTCTACCCCGAGCAGGTAACTAAGTTCGAGAGACTCGGCGATGGAAGATACCGCGTTCTGGGTAGGAGAAAGCTGGATGTGACCGCGAAGGCTGTTATAATGGCTGTAGGATCTACGAGGAGAAAGCTTGGGGTGCCAGGGGAGAAGGAGTTCTCCGGTAGGGGTGTAAGCTACTGTAGCGTGTGTGACGCCCCCTTCTTCCGGGGAAAGGAGAGTGTTGTAGTCGTGGGAGGCGGCGATGCCGCCTTTGAAGGCGCAATACTTCTAAGCGGCTATGTCAAGAAGGTATACCTAGTCCACCGTAGAGACCAGTTCCGGGCGAAGCCGTTTTTCGTCGAGGTCGCCAAGTCTAAGCCCAACATTGAATTCGTATTGAATAGCGTTGTAACCGAGATAATGGGTGATAAGAAGGTAAATAGCGTAAGGGTTAAAAACAAGGTCACTGGGGAAGAGAGAGTCATACCTGTAGACGGCGTCTTCATCGAGATAGGGTTCGAGCCCCCCAAGGAGTGGTTCCACTCCCTCGGACTCGAAACCGATGAAAGTGGCTACATAAAGGTAGACGAGTGGATGAGGACCAACCTCGAGGGAGTATTCGCAGCGGGCGACTGCACAAGCCTGTGGCCAGGCTTCAGGCAGGTCATAACTGCGGCGGCGATGGGAGCAGTCGCCGCCTATAGCGCTTACAACTACATTGTTGAGAAGGGCTGGTATAAGCCTGTGAAACCTGAAGTTAAGGGGACTATATTCGAGCAATAATAGGCTTGGAAGAATGTGATTAGCCGGGTTAGGGGAGTAATGGGTAGGAAACTAGTAGACCAGCTAGCGAGCGTGCCGGACCCGTATAAGCCGCTAGCTGAAATAATGCTCAAGCAGAAGTACCACTTCGTCGGCCGCCACACTGTTGTGAAGAAGTGTTACTGGACCCACGCCGCCATAGTTGAGGGGAGGTTCTGCTACAAGTGCAAGTTCTACGGTATCGAGAGCCACCGGGATATCCAAATGAGCCCTGTGGCCTTCTGGTGCTGGAACGCTTGCCTCCACTGCTGGAGGATAAGGCCCCAGGACATTGGCATAGACGTTGACGACACGAAAATGCCATACGCCGACGACCCCAAGATGATAGTGGACGGTATAATCGAGGCGCACCGCCGCATCATAAGTGGCTACAAAGGGCATCCGAAGGCCGACCCGAAGAGAGTAGAGGAGGCAATGAACCCTGTACATGTCACCATGAGCCTGACAGGTGAGCCTACACTATACGAGAGGCTAGGCGAGCTCATACAAGAGATACATAGGAGAGGCATGACAACCTTCCTCGTGACCAGGGGTGTAAGGCCCGATGTACTAGCCAACCTTGAGGAGGAGCCGAGCCAGCTCTACATAAGTATGGAGGCATGGGACAAGAAGAGCTACAACTACTTCAACAGGCCCCTCGTACCCAGGGCCTGGGAGCTCACTATGGAAACCCTCCATCTACTCCCAAGCTTCTCGAGCCCCACTGTACTCCGGATAACACTAGTGAGAGGCTTCAACGACACGGAGGAGGCCCTCGACGGCTTCGCCCGCCTAATAAGAACTGCTTCCCCAACGTACGTAGAGGTTAAAGCCTACATGTGGGTCGGCGCCAGCAGGGAGAGGCTCTCAAAGACCAATATGCCAAGCCACGAGGAGGTCCGGAGATTCTCTTGGAGGCTGGCTGAGAGGATAGGCTACAAGGTATATGGCGAGGTGAGGGCTAGCAGGGTTGTCCTGCTCAGTAGCATTGAGAAGCCGATACGCCACGGTAAGGGGTGCCCAGAGGGTCCCGAGACGCCTGAGCCGCCTACGGGTGAGTACGAGGCGATAGATAACCCGGAGCTCACCTACTAGGCACACTATAATGCCTACTCTCCCGTTTAACTAATAGGGCGCCGATGAAGATCAACCTCGTCACAGACGAGAGGGTAATGGTGAGTGCGCCGGAAGCTGAGGCGCCCATAGTTAATCGGGGGTGTCCTAGCGGATGGCTGTTTACAAGGATCCAGTTGAGGCGGCTAAGCACGCGTGGAGGCTCCTGGAGGAGTCCGGCTATGCTATATTATTCACTGGGTCGGGTATATCCGCTGAGGCGAGTATACCGACTTTTCGCGGTAAAGATGGACTATGGAACCGGTATAGGCCGGAGGAGCTTGCTACTCCGGAGGCGTTTGCTAGGGATCCCTTGAAAGTGTGGCGATGGTACGCTTGGAGGATAAGCCTCGTACTCGGGGCTGAGCCTACTGTTTCCCATAAGGTTATCGCATTACTGGAGAAAAAAGGTATTATTAAGAGTGTTATTACTCAAAATGTCGACGGGTTACACCAGAGGGCTGGAAGCGTCAACGTTATAGAGCTACACGGATCAATACTCCGGGCTAGATGCACTAAGTGCGGGTACAAATGGGAGATAACAAGAGTACCCAGCGATGACGAACTACCCCTCCGGTGCCCCAAGTGCGGGGCCCTAGCCAGGCCCGACGTGGTGTGGTTCGGAGAGCCCCTACCTGTAGAGGCGTACCAGAGGGCTCTGAAAGAGTTCTCCAGGGCCGACCTCGTATTGATAGTAGGCACGAGCGGAGTGGTTGAGCCTGCGGGGAGCCTCCCATTATATGCTAAGAGTAGGGGGGCCCGTCTGGTGAATGTGAACCTGGAGGCCAACAGGTATTCTGGAATATGCGAGGTAGAGTTCTACGGGCCCTCCACCAGCTTCTTCCGAGCGCTCGCCAGGGAGGCTGGAATCCATGGTTAAACTCCAGGCCCTACTGCTTTAATCCCGCCCCTCCAAACTGTGAAAAGGGAGGAGCGCTCGGATAGGAGAGTGAATGATTGTGGCCGAGAATAAGGGGGTCCCGCGGATCACTATAACTCGCCGTATGAAGCCCGACGAGTACGCTCTACAGGTAATAGTCGACTTTAACAGGGGATTAGAACGGATAGGCCTCATAGCATATGGCAGGAATGTTTGTATTCTCGCAGACACGGTTGCAGAGGTCAAGAGGAGGCTGGGCGATAGCGTCGAGATTGTCGCCTGGGACATCAATAATAGGCGGACCCGTAATGGGAGAGAATCGTACCTGTACGTGGAGCTGGAGTACAGGCCCAAGTTCTAAACAACAAGAGCGAGCGAGTACCCTATTCCGACAACCACTCCTACTAGAAGGTTCATGTTAAAAGCTCTGGGTATAGCCTCGAAGCCCTCCCGGTAGACCAGGTACTGCTCGTAGGCTATGAGTGCCGCCGTGACTATATAGGTGGCTATGCCTACGAGGCCGAGCCCGTAGCGCGGGATAGCTAGGCCGAGTATTGCCAGGTAGACTGCGTGGCACACGGTGCTAGAGTGGAGAGCCCTTCTCTCACCATAGCGGGCCGGTATGCTTCCTAGCCGGAGTCTCCTGTCGAACTCCACGTCCATTATACTGTAGATAACGTCGAACCCTGCTACCCAGCAGGTTACTGCTACTACTAGGTCCCATGGGACACTTGCTAGTGCATCGTAGAGGCTTCTAGCCACATCCCCATAGGTTGCTATCGTGCCCCCGAATACCACTAGTCCCAGCGTTAGGCCCAGGTGTATGTGGGGGAAGCTGTGGTATCTCTTCGCGTAGGGGTAGGTCATAGCTACTATCCAGAGGACTGGGCTTAGTATTAGGGCGTACTTGTTTAGGAGAGCCGCCGATAAGTAGTATAGTATGCTTCCAAGGACTACTAGTAGCCACGCGTCCCTCAGGCTTACAGCCCCGGTTACCAGCGGCCTCTTAGAACTCCTCGGGTTCAACCGGTCTATGTCTAGGTCCGCTATGTTATTGTAGGCCATCGCGGCAGTGCGTAGTCCGAATACTGCGAGGGTGATTAGTATTAGCTCCTTCAGCGTCATGGAGCCCCCTAGTAGTCCTCCCAGGTACGCGTATGGTAGGCTGAATAGGGTGTGCTCAACCCTGATTAGCCTGGCTAGGGCGTGGAGCCTCCCCTGGCTTCGTACCATACCCGGATCGAATCTAGGTACTCCTTGACGAGCCTCCTCCAAGGATCCCCTCCCTTCACACCGTACTTTTCTGCTATGCGGGCTACCTTCTCCTCCACACGCTCATCCGGAGCTACTATATCTGGAGGGTCCCGTCCTGCCTCCTCGCGGAACTTCACGGTAGCGTCTATGCCGATTTTTGCCCCAGCGGAGGCTATAGAGGTGGGGTCTAGGGAGTCAGTATGCGCGTTGTCTAAGACTACTATATCTCTCGCCGGGTGCGCGAAGGATGTGACCGCCCACATCACCTGGCCCAGGTCGTGCACGTCCACGAAGTGGTCGACGACGACTATCATTTTTGTAAGGCTCGTCTGCCCTACACCCCACAGTCCCATCAAGACCTTCTTACCGTGCCAGGGGAACCTCTTTTTTATCGACACTATCATCAAGCCTTGGAAGACGCCATGGACGGGGAAGTTGACGTCAACGATCTCGGGGAACACCATCTTCATAACTGGCAGGAACACTCTCTCAATAACCTTCCCTATGACCGCGTCTTCGAGGGGTGGAAGGCCGACGACTGTTCCCGGGTAGACCGGGTCATCCCTGTGGTAGAGCCTCTCGAAGACGGCTACAGGGTACTCCTCGACGGGTTTATCGTAGAATCCCCAGTGGTCCCCGAAGGGCCCCTCGGGCGATGACTTGCCCGGCTCGATGTACCCTTCTAGAACTGCTTCAGCGTTGGCCGGAACAAGTATTCCATTGTCGAGCTCGTATACGTCGACTCCCTTACCCCTAAGGATGCCAGCGAAGAATAACTTGTCCATCGGGTAGGGGACAGGTGCTACGCCAGCCAGCATAGTTCCAGGGTCTGACCCGAGCACTACGGCTATGGGGAGCCTCCGCCCCTCCTCGAGAGCCTTCTTGTACGCTAGGGCCCCTCTCTTGTGGACCTGCCAGTGAACCACCCCCTCCCGGGGAGACTTCTCCATTACCCGGTACACACCCATGTTAGTGACTCCGGATTGAGGGTCCCTCACCATCACGAGGCCTAGAGTTATGTAGCGTGAGCCGTCCCCAGGCCAGGTTTTGAAGAGGGGTAGGTTTGCAAGAGGCCCTTCCTCGATCACGTTCTTGGTGAACCGGGCGCTCCTCACACGCCGCGGCAGGAGCGATGATACCTCCTTGGCTTTCCACAGGCTAGAGATCTTCTCTCCCAGGCTGACGGGCGGAGGAGATTGCACGAGGCCTACAAGCCTCTCGCCAATGTCCTCGAGCTTCTCAGCACCTAATGCCTCCCTCACGGTTCCCAAGCTCTGGTAGATGTTGCCAGCCACTCTCCAGCCTGGATAGCCGGCAACGTTCTCGAAGAGCACGGTTGGACCGTTATTGTACATGACTCTTCGTAGGAAGGAGGGTATTTCAAGGATCGGTGAGAGGGGGTCCCTCACTCGTAGGAGGGACCCCCTCTCCTCTAGCCATGTCAGGTAGTCCTGAAGACTCTTCAGGGGGTCTGGCACGTATTCCTGCACCAGCCTCTCCCGGGGGGTTGCTGAGGGTTTACAGTATTACGCCGTAACGCTCTCTCCTGTTGCAGGGGCTGACTCCATCAGGCTCGTGATCAGCTGGGAGACTTCTTCTAGGTATTCTAGAGGGTCCCTCTCTCCTCTCTCTATCTTCTCTAGCTCCTCTTCCATTCTCCTGCTCGTCTCCTCTGATACTATCTCGGAAAAGTTTCTCGCGAGGTACTTGTAGACTGTGATCCCGGTTTTCGTCGGTATTAGGTAGGCTCTCTTCTTGCTCTCGATCACGTAGCCGTGCCTCTTGTTTGCCTCTATAGCTTTTGCATAGGTGCTCGGCCGGCCTATGCCTCGCTCCTTCATGAGTCTCACTATGTCGCCGCTCTTGTAGAGTACCGTCTTACTGGCTCTCTTCACTATCACCTCGGTTACCGTAAGCCTCTGGCCCTTAACGAGGCCCAGGGCCCATTCCAGGAGCCTGGGCTTGTATACCTGGTGGAATCCCTCTCCCCTGAAGGCCACGATACCCTCTATTTCCTCGCTTACCTCCTCTAGGCCCTCTAAGGCTAGCTCTGCACTCACGCGGACGGCTGTTGAAGGCTTCATCTGGCTCGCTATGAACCTTTCAAATATCAGCTTGTATAGCTTGAGGTGTGCTCTCTTCAGCTTTATAGGGACTCTGAGTAGTCCCTGGGCCAGCATTCTCTCAACTTCCTCAACGTCGATTGGCCTCGTAGGCCTGATCGCCTCGTGGGCTCCACCCTCACCCCAAGGCCTTGGCTTGTAGAGGTGCTTCAATCTCTTCTTCTCGAGATAGGCGGCGGCGATCGCCATTCCAGCCTTCGAGACCCTAGTAGAGTCGGTTCTATGGTATGTTATGAGGCCGCTCTCGAATAGGTCTTGTGCTAGCTTCATAGTTAGCCAGGCTGGGTAGCCGTAACGCCTCGAAGCCTCGTATATCAGCGAGTCCGTTGTAAAGGGTGGCGGGGGGACCCTCTCTTCCTCCCAGTAGTTGGCATCCTTGACCACCACGTGACCTGCCTTCTTTGCCTTGAGCGCTGTCTCTTTATCCTCGGTGAAGAAGTAGAGTCTGCCATTGTTGGCTAGAGTTACTCTTATCCTGTAACCCTTGTTCTCCTGGTACTTCCTGTACCTGTCAACGATCCAGCCGAGGACCGGGGTCTGAACTCTTCCAGCTCCAAGCCACTTCTTCCCGAAGACTGTCCAGAGGTGGCTGCTGAGGCGGAATCCTATCCACCGGTCCTCGATCCGCCGTGCTATCTGGGCGGCTACTAGGTTCTCGTCTATTTCTCCGGCTTCTCTTAGGGCTTGGAGTATTGCTTCTCGTGTCACCTCGTGGAACCGTCCCCTCCTGATGTTGCTATTGTATGGTTTTAGTAGGAGGTACACGTCCCATGCTATTTTTTCTCCTTCCCTATCGGGGTCTGTCGCTATCACTATTTCGTCGACTTCTGTGGCTAGCTTCCTAAGTATTGCTACAGTCCTAGTGGCGTCCCTGACGTTGTGTGAACCGCACCGTGGGCAGGGGCCCCTACCCGCGTACTGGTAGCCGCAGTTTATACACCTCTTTATGGGGGCGTAGATGGGTGCTACCTTCCCATCCTTGTAGACTACGCCGTATTCTCCTTCACCGTCTATTGTGAGGTCGTAGAGGTGGCCCTTCGTAGCGACTATAGTGAGCAGGTAGACTATGCCTGTCTCCTCGTCTGTGGCACTAGTCTCGTATATGGTGAGCCTTCCCTTCCTCCTCTTACTAGGCCTCCCCCAGAACCATGCTATCGTCTTAGCCTTAGTCGGTGACTCGACTATTAGGAGGGTTGACTTGACGGTGACCTTCTTGCCCTTGCCCCTCCTGCTCTCCTCTATTTTCACCAAGACTTCGTCAATGTCTAGCTTCCTATAGTCTATGGGTTTACTGCTCGTGTACCATGCTAGCCTCTCCCACAGCGCATCGACCCTGTCCTTATACCTGTCGAGTATGATACTAAGGCCATAAGTCATAGTACCCTTATAGAGCCTGCTAGTCCTACCACTCGCTTGGAGATACGTGGGAGCGTCGGGGATTACTATGAGTAGATCGCCCCTCCTCTTCTCAACAACTATACCACCTATCCGGAGGGTTTCCTCGTCACTCACCTGTTCATGGAGCCAGGAGTAGGCCAGTGATGCCGCTTCCCGCATCGTGGAAACTAGATCCTCGAGTAGTCCTTCCGGCTTTATTCTACCCTTGAAGGCAGCGGAGACTATTACCTGGTCCGGGATCTTGTCGAGCAGCCTCCTCATCTTGTCTATGAAGTTGGACGCCTCCTTGACGCCCTGGTCAGCCATGTAGTATAGTATTGACAGGAGCCTTTTAGGGCTGGAGACAGCGTCCCAGAAGCCTATTTCCCTCGCGGGGACCCCTAGGAAGACTGCGTATCTTACTCTTTCGGGCAGGTCTACTCCTCTAACAACAACGCCGTATCTGCTCGCAACACCTACTAGAACGCTCGCCTTGCCTGACGCTAGCTTCTCGATGCTCCTTCTTGATCCTGCGAGGGCGAGCTCTGCTTTTATCCCGGCCTGCTTTAGTTTCTCGTGGATGGCTTTCGCCATCGCTTTACCGTAGAGTTGCGATACGAATATGATGCCTCCGTCCCCTAGCTTCTCCACGATCCTCAAGAGGTCCTCCGCGGGAGTGTCGGTTATGAGGTAGGTGTCAGCGACATTCCTCATGTAGTCGGTTCCGCCTCCCACCTCGAAGCCTAGTAGCTCCTTGAAGAGGAGGTGCTTGATGCCGCGAGGCCTTCCGGTAGCCGATGCTATTACTAGTTGGCCTGGAAGCTCTGGGGTTAATCCCCTCAGCTTTGATTCCAGGAGCGCTATCTCTCGCCTTACGTCTTCAGCTTTCTCTTCAAGGCCGGCGGCTAGAGCGGCGTATAGCTTTAGTTTCATGCGTACAATGCTTAGCGCCGTTTCTATGGCCTCTTCCGGGTAGCCTAGCAGGACTAGGACTCGGTCAATGTTCTTACTACTTCTTAGAAGGCTGTCGACGTCATCCACTATTACGAGGTTGAACGTGTTCCCAGATAATAGCTCGAATCTCCTCTGGAGGAAGCTCGTCGTAACAACTAGAACCTTGTATTCCCCATTCTTTATCCTTTCTAGTGCTTCCTCGCGCTTCTTCTTAGACATGCTTCCGAAGTAGTAGGCTACAGCTTCTTCTCCTAAAAGGCTGGTCAGCCTCTCGGCTACTTGTCTCCCCAGGTTCTCCGTCGGGACTAGGTAGAGGATCCTCCAGCCGTCCCTCTTAACCCTATAGGAGGCGTAGGCCTGTAGGAGCGTTGTC
>WAOR01000015.1 GCA_015521175.1 Thermodiscus sp. | reverse complement strand
TATCGCCCCCGTGTAGGATTCCTCAAGGCGTTCTACACGATTTGGCACGAGCTCGCCTAGCTTGTAGGCTTCCCTTATCAGCCTCCACTCGAGGCGGAAGCCCACGCTGGCCGCCATGACCTGGTCCAGGGGGAGGCCGCTGACCTGGCTGAGCTGGGCTCCGAAGGGGAGGAACTTGTCTGTGAGGCCTAGCGTGGAGACCACGTCGTCCTTAGCGTATCTGAGGAGTATTGGCCTCTTCTCGGGGTCGTCCCAGTACTCGCTTATCTGCCACCATTCGAGTATAACCCTCTTATCCTTTGGCATCACTCCAAGGTAGTCTGCCACTTCTTCTAGCGTCTTCATCTTGACCTCGTGTATCTCCTCCGCAAAATCGTAAAGGTCTACGTTGAGCCTCCCCGCAATACTGATATGTCCATACACGCTGGGAGTTGGCGGGGAGTTAGCTTTCCTGCCTACGTCCAGCTTTATTCCCAGCACCTTCGACCTGTCCACAAGATAGGGCCAGTCGAACCTGTTCTGGTTGTATCCTACTATAATGTCGGGGTCGTACTCTTGAATCTTCTTTACGAATCCTCGGATCACTGGCCTGTCATCCTTATCCTTTGCCGTTAGGAGCTCGGCATCGTCCATCTCTGGAGTCATGTAGCCTATAATGATGACGGGATCCCTCTTGGGGTCGGGCGTTCTCTGGGGGTTATATACTTCTATATCGAAAGCTAGAAGCCGAAGACCCTCAAGAGGGTCGACGGACTCGTAGCCCTCTGCCTCTTCCAGTTCCCCTTTGATAATGTAGAATGCGTCGGCTCTAAGGGAGGGCGGCTTAGGCTTCTCCTCAACCTCGGCCTTGTACCATCTCAAAGGGTAGATGTTCTTGTCGATAAGGTATCTCATGGTGAAGCGTATATCAGCCTCGAGTACCTCCCTCACGCCCGGTATCCTAGCCGCTAGCTCTCGATAGTCGCGGACTGCCTTAGGTATCATTGTTTCTACTCTCAGTGCCTTAACTCTCCTACCTATGTACTTCTTCTCTACGAGTTCAATGCTAGTGATGGGGCTCGAGGGCTTGGATAGCTTCCTCAGGCTAGCCGCTACCTCTTCCGGGTCGTAGCCGTCTTCCAGTAGGGCGTAGAAGTAAGGGCGGAACCCCCTGTAGTGTAGGAGTGCTCTGCGGCCATCATCAGTTCTAGCCCAGATAACTATCACAGGCTCCCTGCCTATGACGTCGTAAGTTGCATCCAACAGTTGGAAGACCTTCTCCAAACTAGACCCCATGATAGTATAGGGTTCTAGCACCCAAATACCTTAGAGTGTCTCAGTGCGGGGTGGGCGGGGACTGTGCCGAGACTACACTTAGCCTTCGAGGGTATTGATGGTAGTGGGCTAACAACCCATTCAAGACTACTGGTGGAGAGGCTTAGCGAGAGAGGATATCGTTCATTCTATTCAAAAGAGCCGACTAATGGCCCCATTGGTAGGCTGATAAGAGAGCTCCTAGCCAGCCGGGGTGAGCCGGATCATGTAATGATGGCCCTGCTCTTCGCCGCTGATAGGAGGTGGAACTACTATTCTTCTCCCAGCAGTATCCGGGGCATGCTGGAGAGAGGCTATATCGTCGTAAGTGACAGGTACAAGTACTCGAGCATAGCATACCAGGGAGCCTTCGCCGGGATAGACTGGGTTTGGAGCGTTAACTCGAGGGTCCCCCATTCCGACGCCATAATCTACATCGACGTACCAGTTGAAGTCGCCATAAGGAGGGTGAGGGAACGGGCGAGAAATGGAGCGGTTATAGAGGCCTACGAGGAAAGAGCCTACCTAGAAAAGATAAAGGAGGCCTACGAGGAGGTCCTGGAGAGGGCAACCAACGAGGGTATAATCGTAAAGAGGGTACCAATGGTTGAATCCGGGAGAGAACGCCCCATAGAAGACGTGGCAGACGAGGTGTTCGACTTCGCCCTCTCACTCGTGGAGAGGATCTAAGCCCTATTCCTTATACACTCGTACCACGCCATTCGACAGCACTTCAACCTGGTCGCCGTCGCTTATAGCGGATAAGGCCCCCATTACACGGTCCACCAGGGGTATCCCTGCTAGAACCGCTCCAGCCACAAGGATGGGGTCCGCATCATTCTCCACTATAATAGCCGTTGGAGCCTTGCCGTAATACTTCAAACCGTATATCGTGTATGAGCCGACCGTTGACCCTCGAGG
>WAOR01000014.1 GCA_015521175.1 Thermodiscus sp. | reverse complement strand
TAATAGAGGAAGCCAGCCTCGATTCTTAGGATCCTGTGCGAACTACTCCAAACTTCCTCGGTGTTTATTTTATCCTTGTATTTTTCCTCTAACAACCAATAATTATATCCTTTTTCTATTAGTTCGTTTATGGCTTCGTTAAAAGATAAATTCTTTTTTGTAGCATAGTAATTAATTATTTCTTTTAGGTTTTCATTTATTTGACAGTTAGAGTCATTTTTACTATTCTTTCTAAATAGTTTCATATTGCTTCGCCCGAACCGGTACTCTCCCACACCCTCTAGGTCGAGTTCCTAAGATAAGGTGTTAAGTCTGTCGGCTTTCTTACTCATAGAACATTAACCCGGGAGAAGTATACTATCTTGGGGACCGCTAGCATATATTGCGTCATATCCCATTGCTAATTATGCTCCACGGGAACACCGGAATATCGGTGTTTAAATGGTGTCCAATGAGGGAGCTAAGGCCCACGTTCTAAGCAAGCCCGTCTACATTGTTGATGGTGTCAGGACTCCTGTTGGCAAGTTCGGTAGAAGCTTGAAAGATGTACCTGCAGTTGATCTAGCCTCCTTCACGATAAGAAAACTGTTGGAGAGAACTGGTGTTTCCCCGGATTCCGTAGACCACGTCTTCTTCGGCCACGTTATCAGGGCTGGTACAGGGATGAACACTGCTAGGCAAGCGGCGATAAAGGCGGGGATACCGTATGGGATCGACTCAACTACGATTGACATGGTCTGTGCTAGCGGGATGAAAGCAATCATTGACGCCTCACAGTACATCGAGTCCGGAGCGTTCCGCCTAGCCATTGCTGGTGGCATGGAGTCCATGAGCAATGCGCCTTTTACTATTACTAGCAAGATACGCTGGGGCGTTAAGCTAGTCTACAAGGGCTTCCTAGATGTTAGGGATGCTATGGTCCATGAGGGCCTTTACGACCCGATATTTGGAATGGTTATGGGAGAGGAGGCCGACGAGACGGCGTGGGAGCACGGTGCAAACCGAGAGGAGCTTGACTGGATAGGCTACGAGAGCCATAGGCGTGCGGCGAAGGCGTGGGAGCAGGGCTACATGAAGAGATTTGTTGAACCCTTCGAGTATAAGGGTAGAGTACTCCTTGAGAAGGATGAGGGTATAAGGTGGGATACGAGCCTCGAGAAGATACGCAGGCTACCCCCAGCATTCACGGAGAAGGGACCCCATACGGCTGCAACAAGTAGCCAGTTGAGTGATGGAGCAGCGAGCCTGCTAGTCGCCTCGGAAGACACTGTCAAGGAGTTAGGCCTCAAACCGCTGGCTGTGATAAGGGGCTGGTCTGTGGGCGGGGTTGACCCGAGGCGTTTCCCCTATGCACCGGTCGTAGCTGTGAAGGAGCTTCTGAAGGCTCTAGGCTGGAGGGCTAGTGATGTAGACTTTTGGGAGAATAATGAGGCCTTTGCAGTAAACAACTTCCTACTGCACAAGTACCTCGATGTGCCCTACGATAAAATCAATGTCCACGGAGGAGCGATAGCGATTGGCCACCCGTTGGGGATGAGCGGGGCCAGGATTACTCTAGAACTCATAAACGTTCTACTACATCATGGTGGAAGGAGAGGTATTGCTAGCATATGCCACGGGTTAGGCGGCGCTGCTGCTCTCGCAGTAGAATTAGTGTAAGATATCTTAGTTTCCTATTTATTACATTCTTATTAGTATTCTTGTTGGCAACCCGTTCTCATAGACAACCTCTAGGGTTAGTTCGAGATCTCCTAGCTTAGATAACGGCTCTACTTCTTTTCTTATTCTCTCTAAAGCTACTATCCTGTTTTGAAGGCTCCTTACAACATCGACTAGGAGGTCGAATTCCTGTTTTGGAGTAGGGTTGATTATAGCCTTCGCCGAGCCTAGGCTGATCTCTGTACCGCCAATCTTAGCGCCTCTAGCGGCTTCCGCGAGAAGGCTCTCTAGCCTAACTAGTACCTCTGCCTTCGCCTTTGCATCTTCAAGCCTTCTTAGCAGCTCTCCGAGCTTGCTCCTCATCTCTACGAGCTTAGTGTCTAGGTCCTTGAAGAAGTCGCTAACACTAGAGAAGGTTACAATGTCGACTAGCTTGCCCTCATCCGCCATTCCACAACCCCCAATCGGCCTCTATTCTCAAAGTATCCACATGCCTAATAAAACTAACAGGGACACTTGCTCGTCTAGGGGGGCTTGGCCCATTGCACCCAGAGAGGGATCCAGTTAAGATAGCTTCCAGAATCATCAAATCCTTCAACTCTAGCCTTAAAGCTTTTATTTTTGATAAAAATCTAGTTGACACGAAGATAGTCGACCGTCTAGTAAGCCTATCCGGCTATGATGGAGTACTCAACCGACATGCCCAGGGTAACATAATAGTCTACTACATTGACAGGCGGAAGCTCAGGAGGAAATGCCTATATGAGAAGTGCATCGATGAAAAGCTGGAGGAGCGCTGGAAATGCATTAACTCTTGTATGCTGACAGAGGAAGACCGGATTATTAGAGATTTCTCCAAGTCCTTAATAGACATAGCAAGAAATCTCAATATAAATAATACTGATTAACAGAAAGCTTTTAATCTAGCTACGAGTTTTTCCGCGGCCCTCGCCTCGTCACCATTGCCACATTTCGCCTCCTCAAGGAATTCTAATACACTTAAAAGCACATATCTAATGAAAGCACTCCTCGTAACTCCATACGCCTTAGTGATCTCCTCTAATCTTCTAAAGGCATCCTCGCTAATCTTAGCAGTTATCGGTTTACTCTTCGATGCCCCATTATAGAGCATCATTCTTTCATCTACCTGAGCCATTACCATCCACCCCAGAAGCGTTTCCTGGGCGGGCGGCCTTTACGAGGGAGCCAGTCTCAGTGGAATATAAATCGAATCAGCCCTTAGAGGGAATTAGGGGTTTTAATATGAGAGAGGGCCTGGAGGGTATAGAGAGGGAGCTTAGGAGGAGCTTTGGCGAGATTAAAGAGCCTATCCTACTCTACGAGGGAACGGTTACCTGCCCCGTATGCGGGGCGAAGGCCTTAAACCTGCGAGAGTACCTCTACGAAGTACCCTACTTCGGCCGGATACTTATCTCAGCAGGGAAATGCGCTAAATGCGGCTATACTTACCGTGATGTTAGGCTAGCCGAAACCACAAAGCCCAAGAAGATAGTGGTCAGGGTTAAGGGAGAGAGGGAGCTCCGGTACTTGCTCGTGAAAAGCGCTTACGCCTACCTAGCTATCCCCGAGAAGGGCTACGAGATGATTCCTGGCCCTGCTAGTACAGGGTTCATCAGCACTGTTGAGGGAGTCCTTCACCGATTTCTCGAGGCGTTAAACGTTGCGTGTAAGGGAAGGGAAGATAAGGGGTGTGAGGAGAACCGTAAGT
>WAOR01000013.1 GCA_015521175.1 Thermodiscus sp. | reverse complement strand
GGAGAATCTCCTGGAGCCTCTCCTCGTGGTGCCTAATTAGCTCCAAAGCCCGCCTAGCCGGGTCCGGAATAGGATCCCTATGCCCCGGGTAGGCGAGACGGAGCCCCATATTGGCTATTCGGCGCAGGCTCGAGAGGTAGTCTCCTAGCGGGTCCGAGTCTGGGTCATGGAGTGTTATGTGGGGCGTTATACCTGGCAGTAGGGTGTCTCCCACGAAGGCGACTCTCTCACTATCATCTACCAGGATAATGCTTCCTGGAGTGTGGCCCGGCGTCTCAACAACGCGTAGGGACAGTTGGCCTAGCCTAACTTGGTCCCCTTCGCGCAGAGGCTTGACCCCCAGCTCTCTAAGGGCCTCATAAGCGTAGCCGAGCCTCATCCCCGGATGGCTCTTTATCATTAATTCGACCTCGCTTTTAGGGGCACCGTGTTGACGGAACAGGACTATGGCCGCCTCGACGTACTCCTTGAACTCCCTATTAAGGTGCCAGGCGTCCCTCCAACCAGCGTAGATCTCTGCCCCCTCGAACCCCAGCAGGGCCGCGCCGGTAGCGTGGTCGACGTGGAAATGTGTAAGAACTACTCTGCCGATATCGGATAGCTTATAGCCATACCTTGCCAGCGACCTTGTCAGGTCGAGTATGCTTCTCCCCGAGAGCATGCCGGGATCTATAATCGAGGGGTCTTCGCCGTGGAAGAGGTAGGAGTTAACGTGTCCTAGAGCGGGGATAGGTATCCACACCCGAAGCCTCTCGAAGCCCTGGCTACTCAGCATCCCGGCCTATGCCTCCCCAGCCTAATCCTAGACCCTATAAAGACTAATACGATAAAGTCTCCACGAACACCTATACAACTCCATGGGACTGATAGTATTGGAGGCCAACTACAAGCTGCCAGAGGAGAAAGTACTAGTCATAGGCTTGGACTCCGCTCCCCCTAGACTCGTCTACGAGGATCTCAGGGGAGAATTAGAGAACCTCGAGTCCCTCATGGTTGAGGCCCATAAACTCCACAGTAGCCACCCTCCGATAACAATACCAGCATGGACAGTCATGGTTTCGGGGAAGACGCCTGGAGAGCTGGGAATGTATGGGTTCCGGCACAGGAAGCCCGGTGACTACTCCTCAATGTACATTGTTAACTCCAAGCACGTCAGGTACCCGAGGATATGGGACCTCTACACCAAGGCTGGGAGGAACAGTATAGTCGTGGGGGTCCCTCCAACCTACCCGCCAAAGCCCATAAGGGGCTACATGGTGACAGACTTCATCACCCCTGGCCCGGAAAAGCCCTACACGTGGCCTCCTAGCCTCAAGCGCGAGATAGAGGCGCTGCTCCGGGGCCCCTACATGTTCGACGTCCCCTTCCGCGTAGAGGACAAGGACTCGATAGTGAAGGGTCTATGGGAGATGACCGAGAAACAGTTCAGGGTATTCACTCACCTCGTGGAGTCGAAGAAGTGGGACTTCGCAATGATAGTACAGATAGGCGTCGACAGGGTGCAACACGCATTCTGGAAATACTACGACCCCAGCCACCCCAGATACCCAGGCCCCGGCAACAAGTACGAGAACGTCATACAAGACTACTACAAGCTAGTAGACAAGCTCGTAGGCCGACTCCTAGAGAAAATACCCAGAGACACCAAGGTAATCGTAGTCTCAGACCACGGGGCAAAAGCGATGAAGGGAGCCCTAGCAATAAACCAATGGCTAATAGAGGAAGAACTACTCACCCTAAAGAAGAAGCCAGAAAAGCCAGGCGTAGACCTACGGCCGGACATGGTAGACTGGGAGAAGACGAAGGCATGGGCCTGGGGAGGCTACTACGCCAGAATATTCCTAAACATCAAGGGCAGGGAACCCCAAGGCACCATAGACCCAGAAGAGGCGCCAGGCTTCATAGAAGAACTCAAGAAGAAGCTAGCCAGACTGAGGGGGCCGGAAGGAGAACAATGGAATACGAAAGCGTACACACCCGCAGAGCTATACCCAAGGGTCGAGGGGGACCCTCCAGACATGATAGTATACCTCGACGACCTAAACTGGAGAAGCGCCGGCACAATAGGATGGCCCTCAATGTACCTCGAAGAAAACGATCGGGGCCCAGACGACGCTGTACACGACTGGATAGGAATACTCTACTACAACTGGAAGCCAAACGTTAAAGAAGAAACAGTCAACATCAAGGACGCGATACTCCCAGTACTCCTATCATAGCCCTCCACACTCAACCCGGGAGGAGTCGCCCTCCTTCCTAACACTACAAACCATGTCAACCTTATCAACCACATCCTCGTGGTGCGTCACTATAAGAAGCTGGAGGTCGCCGCCAATCTCCTGGAAAATATTCATCAACACCTCCCTCCTCTCAGCGTCAAGCTCACTGGTAGGCTCGTCGAGAACCAGAAACCCTGTCCTCAACGCCAAGTTATGCTGCAACGCCAGCACGTAGGCCAAGGCAAGGGCGGTCTGCTCCCCGCCACTAAGGAGGCGTACAGGAGTCCCAACCCTACTACTCCTGGATAGAACACTCACTTCGAACCCCTTACCGGTATCATCGATCTCCACAGCGTGATACTCGAGGCCGAACTTCTCGAGGAAGCTAGTCATGGTATCCTCCAGTGCCGCCCTAGCATTCTCCAACAACCTCTCCTGCACATCAGCCAGTATAGCCCCGGCTACGATAGCGGTTACAATTCTCTTCCGGAGCTCCGTGAGCCTCCGAATAGCCTCTTCAGCCTCCCTCCTCCTCCTACCATATTCCTCTATGAGCTTCTCCTTCCCCTCCTTCTCAGCTACGAGCCTCTTCTCCTCCTTCCTTAGCCCGGCTAACTCTCCCTCTAGCCTCTCAAGCTCCCCTTCAAGCTTCTCCTCTTCCCCGAGTAGAGAGGGTAGTTTGCCGACTCTCTCCTTCAACTTCCGGATATCTTCTTCTAAATCCCTAGCCTCCTCCTCCAATAATGGTTTCTGCCTCGCCATCTCCTCGAGCCTTCCCATGTCGCGGACCGCCGCCAGGATTCTCCTCTCAGCCTCCTTGAGGGACCCGCTACCAGTAGCTGTAAGTAGGAGTTCCTCGATATGCCCGGCCTCTTCCTCTAGTTCCCTAATCTTCTCCCTGATGGATTCGTATTCTCCTATGATCCTGTCATAGTCTTCTGGCTTCACATTCTTGCTTTCAAGGAGCGCCTTAGCGGCGTCGAAACGCTTCTTTGCGCTCTCCAGGGTTTCAGCCTCCGAGGTCAGGTTCTCTAGCTCACGCTTTAGCTCGTCTAACTTCTCCCTGAGACTCTGGATTTCGCCCTCTAGCCTATCAGCTTCGCCAGTCTCGACTTGTGATAGTATTGCCTCTGCCCTATTGTAGATCTTGACTGCCTTCTGGATGATGTTTTCTATTCTCTTAGCCTTCTTCCTTATCTCGGCTTGTTTCTTGCGTAGCCTCTCTTCTAGCTCCCGGAGTTCTCGTATCTTTTCTTCGAGGCCTGATTCCAGGTTCTTCTTCCTCTCCATGGTTAGGGGGCTCCCGCACACGGGGCATTTGGCCTCGGTGCTCTTGCGGAGAGCGTCGAGTGCTTTCTCGGCCTCTTCCCTCTTCGACATTATGGTGGCGAGCTCCACCTCGATCTTATTAAGGTCTTCCCTGGCCCTTTCCGCCTCGCCTTGGAGCTCGTCTAGAACCTCTCTAGCCTGCTCTAGCCCCGTTATACTGGCCCCGGTTATCCGGGAGAGCTCTTCGAGGAGGGACTCTCCCTTCCGGACTAGTTCCCGGAGGCGTTTTAGCTCGCTTTCCCTGGCTTCTATCTTGGCTGTAATACTTGCTATCTCTCGCTCGAGATTTTGGATTTTCGCTTGTATTTCATCGTAGCGCTTCGCCTCCTCCAGGGTTTCATTGTAGGTTCTCAACGCGTCTACGAGTGCCTCGTATTCTCGGAGCCTCGCCCTTAGATTTGCAAGGTCCTCGCGTAGGCTTCTCAGCTTTGATAGTTCCTCTTGTAGGCCAGCGATCCTCTTTACTTTTGGTAGCTCTTCTATGGCTTTCCGGGATTCTTCGAGCTTTTCTCTTAGTTCTCTTAGTCTTTTTTCCTTGTCTCGTATTTGATCCTCTATCTGCCTTAGCTTCTCTATCTCGCCTGTTAGCCTCCTCAGCTTTTCTCTTAGGACTTCCTGCTTTTCCTCGAGGGCTTTGATAGACTCTGTGACCTTGACTAGATCCTTTTCGATCCTCCTCTTCTCCTCGGTGTATAGCGTGATATTCTGCTTCGCTTTGTCTCTCTCCTCTATTTGCTTCCTAAGCTTCTTGTCTAGGCTCCTGCTTAGGGATTGGAGGGCCCTGGTCGGGTCCTTGCTTGAGACTCTGGGTACTCGTTCTCCCTCGCCCTCGTACTCGATGTAGAGGCCTGGGAGTTTCTCCAGGGCCTTCCTGTAGTCCGGTATGCCTACAGCGTTTTCGACTAGCTCCCGGAACTCGCGCGGCCTGGACATCTTGTTGGCTATCTCGCGGAGGCTCCCCTGTGGTATTATCACGCTTGATTCGAGGAGCTTGTCGAGTTTTTCGTGGTTAGAGACGCCGAGTAGCCTCGCCACCTCCGCCTTGTAGGCCTTGTCACTGTTGGCTACGAGCTTGCCGTTTACCCGGAGGCGGGCTTCCTTCTTCTTCCTACCACTGTAGAGCCTTACGTGTGCGGTAACCGTTTCACCGGGGGATTCCAGTTGGACTTGGATCTCGCCGATTGCTTGGTTGCGGCGGACTAGCTCGTATATTCCACCCCTCCCCTCGCCTCGGAGGGAGCCTAGTGTTAACGCGGTGTATACTGCTTCCACGATGCTTGATTTCCCAGCGCCGTTGGGGCCTATTAGTGCGATGCTTCCCTGGCTTGGTAGGTTGAGCCTCGTGTCTGTGTGGCTCGTAATATTCCTTAATACTATTGACTTTATCCTGTACCTCTTCACCTTAACCACCTCTTCTTCCTAGCAACCTCTACTAGCTCCCCCCTGCTGGCTAGCTCTTCGATGATCTCCCCGGCCCGCTCCTGGTTCCCCTCTACCAGGGCATTCTTCAGTTCGAGGATGAGCTCAGCTGTCGCCTTGGAGACCCCGTAGGCACTGACTATGATCTGCACGGGGTCGAGTACCGGTTCCCCCCTTTCTCCCTCCCGGGCTCCACCGGAGGGTCCCCCAGCCTGCACCCTCCTAATGTGGGGAACGATTATGACTCCATGTCTCTTTGCTAGGTCGGCTACAGCGTTCTCCACTCGGGCTCTGGGCACTGCGGGGTAGACTGCTAGTGGGAGGTGTACTACTATCCTCCCCTCCCTGTTGACAGCCTTGGAAACGATTGGTTCTAGCCTCTTCCGGACGCTGGTTGAGTCGGGGACCTCTACTTCTCGGAGGACTATGTGCTTGGCTACCTCAACCTTGTACTCCTCCTGGATGACTGGCTCGTCACCGCTCAAGTCTACGAGTATTGGGCCCCTCGTGTGCTGACTCCTGGCCTCCCGTATGTTGAGCGGGTAGAGGCTTCCCGTGTAAACCGCTAGCCTGGGGCCCTGGTTCTCTCCTCTATGGATCCACCTTCCATGGTGGTGGCCTAG
>WAOR01000012.1 GCA_015521175.1 Thermodiscus sp. | reverse complement strand
TAACAATATAGGCTAATAAATACTTACGCAAATGCTCCGCGGCACTGAGCACTCGCCTACCCAATTACTGACCACCTAGTCAATCCCAATAGTCAAACAGCCCCTAAAATCTATTGGCCCAGGAAGGAGCCAGGGCAAAACAGCAATCACACTATAAAACCTCATAAAACTATCAATATAATTAATAATATATAATAAGAAATATATTGTAACGGAGAAACAACACTAGAACCTGCACTCTATTTTAGGCAATATTGTAGCGAGAGCATTGCTGAGGCATAATTGGGGCTTCCAACCAGCATCCTCTATCAGTCTGTTAACCCCAAGATCCTAAAGAATTATTTCTAAATAAATAATTTTTAAATTTATATCTTTATAGTTTCTGCCTACCCTATCCCTTGACCTAAGTACTTATGTAGCTTTGACGTTACGAATGCTGCAATGATAATTATAATATCATTATCAATCCTATATATTACAATTAAAGCTCTGTGATTTAACCTCCTTACACATCTCCTCTCGTCATTTATCTTTTCATCCCTATCTGGCTTACTAATGCACAGTTCTACTTCGCTCTATCTATGCCTCTCTGCTTCATTCTCTCCAAGGCGTGAAGCGTATAGCGTGTCCTCAAGCCTAGCCACCAAGACCTCTGGGCCCTCTAGGACGAGTTTGTTGAGGTCGATTTTTCGTCGTGAGAACCATAACATCTCTACTCCTATAATCTCGCCTCTATCATTATAGTCAATTATGACGCCGGGTTCTACTTCCTCACTTTCTACAATTCTATCTATCATCTCTGAATCTAATATAGAGGGCGTCAGCAACCTTATCATACCGCACACGCATCTCGATCGGCAAACCTGCTAGCCCTTCTAACCATAAGCCGGTAGGAAGAGGTTATCAGTTTACCCCACTCTCCCCTCGCTATCATGGCAATGATGCTACACGAGAAAACTTAGCCTCAACGGCTATGGTAGAATATAGAATAAATGATACTATTATGAATATAAAGGTATTAGTGTAGTAACCGATCTGGACTATCGCCAGCTCAAGGTATGATATGAGGGAGAACTCCGCAGCATCGCTGGTAATAGCCCAAAGGGTGCCAGGGGGATGATTTAGGCCCTACCATACATCATTGGAGCCCCGCTTTCAGGGTTCTTCACAGCATACGCCACCGGCAAGCACCTAACAATGCTGGAGAAGGAGGAGAATCTAAACCCCCTAGCAACAGGAGACCCACAGATACTAGAGGAGTACACGGGCAGGAACCCACAAGTCCTAATACTAGTACCATCATACAACGACAGGAGTATAGACGAAGCCCTACCCAAATGGTTCAACCAAAACTATCCACGATACCAGATAATAGTAGCGGAGGACGGGGAGAAAAGATACGACAACATCGGGGAGTCCCTAGACACAGCACACTACGAGTACACCCTGCCAAACGGGGAGGAACAGAAGGTTACAGTAGAGAGGCTAACAATCAACGGTAGTGCAAGCGGGATAATAGTAGTGAGGAAAGGTAACGGGGAGGGATACAAGCTTGAAGCATTGCCTTTTTGTAGGTGACGGAAATATGAGACGTTTGCGCATTGGCCTATATCCATAACCTTTTTACTTCCTTTATTCTGTCAAACTCCCTATCCTCGCTAATTATTAGGTTAATACCGTTACTTAACATAGCCCCTAAATGGAGAGAGTCTGATGGTTTGAGGTTGTATTCTACGAGGATCCTCGCCGCTAGTTTGTACTCGTCTTCGCCCAGATTAATTATAGATATATAGGGGAGTATTATTGATTCTATAAATCTCGACGAAACATAATATGGGATACCATACTTCCTCTTGGAGATGTAGGTGACTTCGTCGAGTACGAATACGTCTGTATATAGCTTGTAGTCTGTTAGGGTTCTTATATAGAAGTCCTCGTAGGACATTCTAGCTCTAGGATCCGACATTGTGTTTAGGTATATGAGGAGCGGGGCGTCTATGAAAGCCCTCACTGCTCGAACTCCTCCTCAAGGTATGCTCCAGCGAGCTCGCCGGGCTTTGGCTCCCTTTGGCCTCGTATCTCTCTAAGCTTCTTTAGATGCGCCCTTAGGGCTTTTCTAATCTCCTCCTCTTTGACTCTTCTCTTTGCAGGCCTAAGTATGATCCCATCACTTATCTCAACTATAACCTCGTCACCCTCATCTATGCCGACAGCCTCTCTGACGGCTTTCGGCAGTATTATGTATCCTTTTCTTCCGACTCTCAGTTTAAGAGGCAAACCCGGTTCACCCACTATCCAACCCGGCTAAGCCAATATATTAAATGTTGCATTGAGCGAAGCTGTTCAGACCGCTTCTTAGCAGCCGCCTCTAAGTACCCGCTCTAGCACAATTACAGCATCAAAATCCTGAACAGGATACATAATTAGGATGGAGCCGCCGGCGGGATTCGAACCCGCGACCACCGGCTTACAAGGCCAGAAATACAAATACAGGTGTTTCATTAAGCCATGGAGAACTGAAACATCTATGCAGAATGTAATGCCCAAGAAGATGTTCATTAATGCAAACTGAAACCTCTACGGGTTATCAAGAATTTTATCCTTGGAACCGCATTATAGCTCTAGGAGGTGTCGTCACGGAATGCGTGTAAGAGTCATTGTTTGGCGCGAGGAGGACATGTATGTTGCTAGAGAGGTTGCTACAGGAGTTACCAGCCAAGGCAAGACTGTCGATGAGGCCATCAAGAATCTCCAAGAGGCACTAGAGCTGTACCTAGAGGAAGCTCCTGAGGCGTTGGAGAAGCTAGAGCAGCTCAACCAGGGCATTGTGGGTGTGCTGGAGGTTGAGGCGAAAGCTCCCAAAGCTGTCAGGGCGTGAAGTTATAGAGCTACTCGTCAGGAAATTCGGGTTCACCGTAAGAAGACAACGTGGGAGCCACGTGGTTCTAGTCAAGTACGCTGGTGATAGGAAGATTGTAACTATCGTGCCACTCCACCCAGAGCTAAAGCCTGGTACCCTTCTTGGAGTACTTGAACTAGCAGAAATAGATAGAGAGGAATTCCTGAAAGCGTATGAAGAAGACTGCTAAGATGAACCTTACTGCTCAATGGCAGCATAGAGTTGTCGGTTGTCGACACTTTAACCGGCTACATTCTATGCGATGTGTATGGCAACGAGGAAGTAGTGGAGCCGCCGGCGGGATTCGAACCCGCGACCACCGGCTTACAAGGCCGGCGCTTTGGGCCCCGCGCAGGGGGTCTGCCCGCTGAGCTACGGCGGCTCCCGGTTTCTCTAGGAGTTATGTTTGTTGGGGGTTTATTGGTTTTCCCCGTAGGGGCGTCCTAGGTTCTTCTCCCTGCGTTGATTGATAGTACGTGGCCTGTTATTCCCCTGGCCTTCTCGGGGTTTAGTAGGAAGAGTATCGCTTCCGCCACGTCTCTTGGTTTTAGGATTATTCCTAGCGGGTGGAGCCTTCTTATCTCCTCCCGTTTCTCGGGGTCTTCTAGTATTTTCCGGGTCATGTCTGTTTCCACGAAGCTTGGTGCGACCGCGTTTACCCGGATACCTTGTGGGGCTAGTTCTACTGCTAGTCGTTTTACTAGGCCTATTAGTCCCGCCTTGCTGGCAGCGTATGCTGGGCCTGCTACCACGTTCCCTGTTTCACCCGCGATGCTTGATATTGCCACTATTGCTGGGCTTCTTGACTTGCGTAGGAGTGGTAGGAATTCGCGTATCGTGTAGTATGCGCCGTAGAGGTTTACCTTGAGGACCCTGTCCCACTCTCCAGGCTCTAGCTCCTCGATCCCGCCTAGCTGTAGTATCCCTGCCGAGTAAACCAGGGCGTCCACCCGGGGGAACCTATTCTTTACTTTCTTCTGTGCCTCAGCTACGCTTGCCGGGTCGGAGACGTCTACGTGGAAGGCGAATGAAGCCGGGGAGTATTGCCTGATCTTTTGGGCTAGTTTTTCGGCCTGTTCTCTCGACTTATTATAGGATACTGCTACTGTATAGCCACGTCTTGCTAGGAGCCTAGCGGTTTCTGCTCCTATACCCCTGGAGCCACCGATTACTACCGCGTATTGGTCAGCCGGGCGATTGACCTCATCTCCCTCGGCCAATCTAGCCCTCATCACCCATGTGTTTCTCCTCTATGTGTATACTGGAGTAATTTACTGTTTGTTGAGGGATGAGGCTTCTACTATAGCGGTGTCTACTCTGTGCTGGACTTGTCTTAGATATTTTTGCACTTTATCTTTTACCTTTTTATCTGTGATTAAGCGCTCTAATTCGCGTATTAGTATGAGTAATTCTCGGGATAGCCCGAGGAGGTCTTGAGTGAGCGTGTAGTACTTGACTAGTAGGTCATCTCCCCTGTCTCCTGCTTTGCCTGTTATCCAGGCCTGGTAGCCCATGTATATGAGTAGGGACACGGCTTTTCCCTCATCTTTTATGTTTTCATTGTTACTATATATTTTTATTAATTTTATTATTTTTTCCCTTTCCTTAACCCTAATCCTAGAATCCCTATAGACTCTCGACATTATTCCCATTGACATTACATGCTACTCCGGGTTAAACTGGAACCCGCCTCTTCCGGTGGGAAGCAGTGTTAAAACAACTTGTGTAAGATTAATACACAACAATCATCCATACATACGTGTCTATACGATCTCGATACTCAACCTCTCTTTCAAGAGGCGTAATGCTCTACTAGCCTTTTCAGAGCCCGCTATGTGTAGGGCCATCATAACCTCATTGCTGGGAGGAGAGGTTTCAAATACTAGTATTAGCGGGAACCCCCATGGGGGAATGTAGACTCTTCCCAGGATCGCCTGTAGCTCCTCCAGCAACCTCCTTCTATCACCCTCGTAATTTACGAGGACTACCGGCCCCGTAGCCACGGATATCCCCTCCCTGTCTAGCAGGCCCATCCTGTCGACTAGAAGATGTGGCTCCCACCTTACAGTAGCTCCGGTTGAAACGAGCGAGAGTAGCAAGTATACGTTGTCTTTGAGATGTGTGTAGGGGCCTGCTATCGTTTTCGCACGATTGGCTGTAACTTTAAGAGGTATTCGTATCTTTAGCACTCTTATGCTTCCCTCGCCCGCCCTATGGCTGGTAGTAAAAGTACTGTCGAGATAATTAGAATCCAGCCCGCAATGGGGATGTTGAGGTATACTGCTCCGAACGCCTTTAAGGGGCTCCCCTTAATGGCCGCCACTACTCCCACTATTACGGGGCCAGATAGGATGGATGCCCCAGACCATAGAGGGCTTCTCCTAGTTACCCCGAGCCAGCCTGCTATTGTTGCTGGTGCCAGGCTTAGGAGTATTAGGCTCGAGAGTACGCTTAGCTTGACTATGTAGCTTACTCTGGCCAGGGCGATGGCCGCCATTATTACGGCGACTATTGTGATTGATACTACTCCTATCCTCAGCCTTCTTTTATCGTCGCCTCTCGCTAGGTCTACTGCTACGCTGCTTGATAGCGTGAGGAGTATGCTATCTGCCGTGGAAGCGCTTGCAGCTATTATGCTTGTGAATATGATCGCGGCTGACAACGGGTCTATAACGCTGAGTATCTGCGGTGTTACTTGATCCTTCGAGGCAGGGGATATTGCGAGTGTACCTGCCTCTACTGCTGCTCTGGCGTAGAGGCCTACGAGTGTCACCATTAATGTGTATGCTAGGCCGAAGACTGCGAACCATTTAACCATGTCTGCTAGGCTTTTCTCGTCCTTGGGCATGTAGAGCCTCTGCACGACTTGTGGATTGGTCACAGCGAAGAATATCCATGGTATCGTGAATGCTAGGAATCTCTCCACGGTCCAGAAGGGGCTTAAACCGGCTAGGTGCTTCTCGTCTAGTATCCTCCAGGCGTATCCCAGGCTATGGCCCGTCTGGCTCCAGAAGTAGAGCACGTAGCCCGTCAAAAGTAATGCTGAGAATATCATCCAGAGGCCTTGGAGCGCGTCTGTTACGGCGACGCTCCAGATTCCCGCGATAGAGCTCCATACTATTATGATGATTAGGCCGAGGAGTACTCCCCACTCATAGTAGCCTCCTGCTAGGCCCGCGAATGACTCTCCGATGCTTTTTAGCTGGCTTGATGCGTAGGGTATGAGGGCTACTAGGTAGATGAGGGCTACTAATGCCGCTAGGACTCTACTACCATATATGTCGCCGAGCATCTGCGATGGTGTAACCCACTTTCTCTCCAATGCCTGTTTCCTGACTCTTCTAGCGAATAGGGCGAGCAATCCGATCGTTGCTACATAGTAGGCTAGCTCGAAGCCTAGTGCACCTGTCCCGGTAAAGTAGGCGAAGCCCACTAAGCCTACAATCATGAAGCCACTATACGTGGTCGCGGCGTAGGTCATTGCTGAGAGGAAGCCTCCGAGCTTACCCTTTGCTATGAAGTAGTCTTGTATGTCCCCTGCTAGCCGTTTCCTGCTAATTAATGCTAGGACTGTGCCTAGGAGTAGGTACAGGGTTAGGATTGATAGGCCTATTACTAGTCTCTCATGCATTCCTGCTCCACCTCCCCACGATAAGCCATCCTGCTATGAGTGCGACTAGAGCTATGGTCGTCCAGTAGCAGTAGAGGAAGCATCCCCTCCAATGGCTGGGGATTGCTAAAGGTAAGTACATGAGAGCGAGTAGTACAAGATATAGTGATGCTACCACCTTCATCGTATCCACCCGGTTAGGAAATGATTGTTTCCTAACCTAATATATAAGCCTAGGCGCTAAGATAATCTGGGGAGGTAGGTTGCGGAAGAGTAAAAGCTCTATCGAGATGATCCGGCTCCTCCTGGACTACGGCACGCTTACGTTAAGCGAGCTGGCTAGGCTTAGTGGTTACTCTAGAAGCTGGGCTTGGAAGTCCGTTAGAAGGCTGGCTTCTGATGGTGTAGTTACTATCGAGAAGCGTGGAGGGACCCTCATAGTTAGGCCCTCTAGCGAAGCATACAAGCACCTTCTCCGGGTGGGTATTCTACGTGCGACAGAATATCCATACATATTACCATTCATTAAAAAATTAAGGAATATTTTTGCTAATGTAGAGCTAGTAGTTTACGATGAGGCATTCCAACTAGCCTTCGATATAGCATTGGGAAAAGTGCACCTTGGAATGGCGCCAGCCGTATCACACCTCCTGACACATAGGATAAGCGGCGGCCTCTCATACATCATAGCAGGTGGGAGCGGAGGCGGAGCAGGAATAATAGAGGGACCCTCCGGGGAAGGCCACATTACAACCATGGCGTCTTCAATGGAGTTCTGCGCCGAACTAGAAGGCCTCCCCTTCCCAAGAAAATACGCTAGGAGCGGAGACGAGATACTAGGTAGTGTAGAGTCCGGCAACGCTAAGTACGGAGTTTTATGGCAGCCATACTTAACCATCGCGAAGAGAAGAGGGCTAAAGACTAGAGAGTGCGACCTCCCCTTCTGCTGTGTTTTAGGAGCTAATAGAGCCCTGCTCGACAAGGCCGATGCTATTAGGAAACTCTTCGCTGAATCCATACGGGAGGTACGGAGAAAGCTCAGTGACCCTCTACTAGCTGAGTCCTATAGCAGGATCATCGGTTTTGATAAGCATCTTGTCCGTGAGAGTCTTAACTCATACGTGTTCTATGAGGAGCCCCCGAGGGAACTGTTAAGACAATATTGGAACACTCTTCGCGAGGTCGCTTTCCCCGAGAGAGCGCTTCGCGAGGCAGTGCTCTAGCGCACTAAGAGGAGTAGCAGAGAAGCGGATATGACTGCTTGTAATCCTAGGATGAATAGGACTACTTGGGTTTCCCTTACTCCTGTAGGGCACTGTGTTCTCCCGCCCCGGATGCGGAGGAGTATCTTGAGTGCAAGGTGCGTGACACTATAGACCTTATTCTCGTTCCTAGGATCAAGTGTAAGGGACCCATCCGGGCAGGGGTAGGCGAAGTTCACCTTCTTGACCCC
>WAOR01000011.1 GCA_015521175.1 Thermodiscus sp. | reverse complement strand
CTGCTTAAACGCGCCGAAGAACTCAGGGAGAAGATCATAGAAGTCAAGACCCAGAGGCGCCAGCTAATAGATGAGGTCAAGAAGCTAAGGGAGCAGAGGAGGAAGCTGATAGAAGACAAGCGAGTACTCCTCGACGAGCTCAAGAAGCTAAGGGCTAGGAGGAAGGAGCTCATTGAGGAGCTCGAGAAGCTCAAGCAGGAAAGAAGCAGCGTGGCGGAGGAGCTTAAGCAGAAGAGGGAACAGTTGAAGATAGCTAAACAGATCGCCGAGAAGGAGGGGAACGTGGCTAGGATAAGCCTGAGGAAACTCCAGAAAAGGCTAGAGGAGCTCGAATGGAAGCAGATGACCAGCGTCTTAAGCCCCGAGGAGGAGAGACGCCTGATAGAAAGAATAGAGCGCCTCGAGGAAATGATCGAGAAAGTCCGCAAAGCAAGGGAGCAGGTCCTCTCAGTTATGGAGCTGGAAGCCGAGGTCAAAGCTCTAAGGCTGAGGCTACGCGAGCTAAACCAGCGTATCAACGAGATAAGGAGCCAGATCGGGAGGATAAAGGAGCAGATCGCCTCCCTCTCCCCCAAGTACGATGAGATGAACAACAAGGTAGACAAGCTGAGCGAGGAGATCAATGAGAGGAGCCAGCTGATAGACGACCTGTCAAAACAGCTAGACGAGCTCTACAACGAGTACAGGGAGACCATGATAAAGCTGAAAGAACTAAAGATAGCTAAACAACAGGGAATCCAGCTCGAGCTAATAGAAAAGAAGAGGAAGGAGATCAAGGAAAAGATGGAGAGGGGCGAGCCGCTAACCCTAGAAGAACTAAAAATACTCTACGGAGAATTCTAGCCTACTAGCCTCATATCTGAGTAGAGTAAAAATAATACTAATTCCCTCCAGAATCACAATAGGAGGCACTATAAAGGGCCTGCTAGCCGTTTCTTTCAAATGGATTACGCGTTAAGGGTGGTTGTCCATAGAGGGGACCTCCCCGAAGAGGGCTCTGCGAAGAAGGCCTCTAATACTAGTCGTAGATATAGATGACGATATCGGGGAGGTCCTTGGTAAGAGCGTTATCGTCGGTTTTGATAACGTGAAGGAGGCTGTTATTGACTACGGTGTAGAGAGGCCGGAGGACGCTGATGTCAACGCCATGCTTGCTGGCCTAAAGCTTTACCGGGAGCTCAGCGAGCGAGGGCTCGATCCGGAGATCGCTGTTGTCGGAGGTCATAGGGTTGATTTCGTAGAGGCTCAGCGGAATATTAAGAGGAGGGTAGGAGAGATCGTAGAGGGTCTCGGCGCTGTCCCGGAGTTCTATATTGTTAGCGATGGGGAGGACGAGTTCGTGATATCCCAGCTACTCCACGAGTACGGGGTGGTAGCAGGGTTCTACAGGGTGATAGTCGAGCAACACTTGGGCATCGAGGGCGGTTACCTTCTGGTACTGAGGTATATTAAGAAGGCTGTCGAGGATCCCCGCTACTCTAAGTACGTCGTCGGCATTCCCGGTGCTGCCATAGCCTTGCTAGGCCTGACCGCCCTGTTTAACGTTGCTAACCTGGCCTTGGAGCTTCTAGCACTACTCATCGGGTTTGCAATGGTGATTGTGGGGTTTAACCTGGAGAAGCCATTGGAGCGCTGGCTCAATAACATGACTCGATCCCTGGTGGAGAAGCCCCACTTCTACGCTGTCGGCCTTCTAGTATTCACCCTCTTCCTCGCTAGCTCTATCTACGCGGGTTACAGCTCCTACGAGAAGTATGGTTATAGTGAGAAGACGCTAGTCGACGTCCTCCGCGTAAGCATGCCTCTCCTCGGAGCGGGAATCGTCTCATACATACTGGTATCGAGAGTGTTCACGAAGGCCAGTATGGGCGATCTTAACTTGTTCCACGAGGCCGCCGGCATAATAGTTACCATAGCCGTAACGGTCGCCCTCTACAACATGGGCGTCTACTTGAAGTCCACCATGACTACTAACGCTTCCAGCGAGATAACCCTCAAGGCGTTCATAGACAGCGGCTTCATCCAAGCGATAATAATAGGCACAGGCCTAGCCGCCCTCATCGAGCTGGCTAAGAGGATACTGGATATGAGGAGGGCTTCCTAGCGGCCATAGTTCTTGGGTAGGCTAGCGTACCATTCCAGAGCCCTATCCACCTCTTCCAGAGTGATGTCTGGCCAGAGCGTCGTCGTGGAGTATAGCTCAGTGTAGTCGGCTAGAAGAGGTAGGAACCCGCTCAGCCTCGGATAGCCCCCAGTCCTTATCACGAGGTCGAGTGGTGGGAGCATTATTAGTGAGGCCGGGGTATAGCCTTGGCGGGCCCGCTCTATCTCCCACTGGCCGGAGTAGCAGTATAGGATTGTTAGATTGTAGTCTCTCCCCCACCTAGACTCTTCCATGACCTCCCTCGCCATCTCGCCTATTTCTCTCCCCACGATCCAGGGTTCTCCTAGAACGGTGACCCTGGCCTCACCGCTGCGTATACGCTTATTACTCATGACTTTCTGGAAGGCTATCCTTGATATTCTCCGGAGAATTGCTAGTTCCAGCTTGCCCCGTCTCTTACAGTTGTCCATGCTCATAGCATATACCGTTACATACCTTACGTCCCTGTCGAAGAGGTGGTCTATTACTTGTATGAGCTTATCAAGCCCTATCTTGTAGGCTTCATTGAGGGATATTCCTCTCTTGCTAGCCCATCTCCTATTACCATCCGGTATTATCCCTACGTGGCCCGGTAACACTATTCTTTCTCCCCGCGGGGATCCTCGGGAGCCTTGGCGCTAGGGCCCGTGTTTTCTGCGTCTCGTATAGCCTCTATTAGGGGTTAATTAGGAAACACATCCCAGAAGGATTAATCCCCGGGTGATAGGCTACGATATGCGATAGGCCCCTTCTCGTAGCTGTTGCTACAAGGAACCCGGTTAAGCTGAGAGCTGTTGAGAGAGCGTTCACGCCGCTATGCAATACTAACCGTGTGATCCCCGTGGATCCGCCCAAGGATCTTCCACCGCAGCCTTCAGGCTCCCTTGAAGTCGTGCGTGGCGCCCTGAGGAGGGCTGAGGTTGCCCGTGGGAGCGGAGATATGGGTGTAGGGGTTGAGGCAGGACCCATCGAGTTCTACACTGGGTCTGGCTTCATTGAGGTTCAGGTAGCCGTAATCGTGGGGCCGGGGAACCGGGTTAGTATAGGTTTGAGTCCGGGCTTCGAGCTTCCAAGAGGCCTCTTAGAGCCAGTCCTGAGGGGGGTTGAGCTTGGAGCGCTTGTTAGGGATAGGCCGGGAGATATTGGTGAGGGCGTCGGCTATGTAGGCCTCCTGTCTAGGGGTAGGATTACGAGGCAGGACCTCACGGAGTATAGCATTATCATGGCGCTGCTACCCTGGGTTAACGATTACTACAAGGAGCTACCTACGCTTAAGGAATACCGGGGTCTAGTCGAGGCTCTCCGAAATAGTTGAGCCCCGGTTAATCCTTTAAACCCCGGTTAGGCTCGAGATGGCAAGAGGGTGTCGCTAGGAGTGGGAGTCTACCAGTGGAGGGATCATAAGAGGCCTACCGGTGGTAAGAGGAACTGGTACTACAAGGTTAAGAGGAAGTACGCTCATGGCCGCTACTTCGTGCCCGCCGTAGTGGAGAGCGAGGAGGAGAGGAAGATTATCAGGGCTAGGGGCGGGAACGTCAAGGTGAGGGCTAGGAAGGTTGCAGTGGCGGTTGTCTCCGATCCTAAGACGGGTAAGAGTGTGAAGGCTAGAATACTGAGAGTTCTAGAGACCCCTGCTAACAGGGAGTACGCCAGGAGGCAGATCATCGTTAAGGGAGCTATTATAGAGACTACCGAGGGCAAGGCCGTTGTGACCTCGAGGCCCGGGCAGGACGGCGTCGTTAACGCTGTCCTCCTAACCGGGGCCGAGAAGAAGTAGACTGGTGCCCTAAGGGTTGAGCAAGGAATACCGCGGGGAGAGAATAGTCCTCTACCCCGCCTATCTAGACAAGAGACTTCCCAGGAGGCTAGGAAGGAGGGTCCCCCGAGACCTAGCAGTCCTCTCACCACGCCTCGAAGAAATCGCCGCGGCGGCGGAGGAGCTGGGTCTAGACCCCATTATCGAGGAGGATAAGGCCTATCCGAGGGCCTGGTTCAGGTCTAAGGGCCGCGTGATAGTCCTCCGAAAGTACAGTAAGCAGGAGACCCTGAGGATGATTGCCTCCAGGATAGTAGAGCTTAGGAGGAGGAAGAAGAGGCCAGTTTAATAGG
>WAOR01000010.1 GCA_015521175.1 Thermodiscus sp. | reverse complement strand
TAGTAACGGTGAGCACTGCAATACTCTTAATCATCGCAGGCCTCTATTTCCTAGTAGAGAGTGTTTCCTTCATAACAGCCACTCCCCCGCGAGTCGCCGCAAGCCTACTCGCCGCAGTACTCGGATTATCACTAGTAAGCGCGGCCGTAACCCTACTGAGAACCTGGCTTATCGCCGGTGAGGGGCCTCGGTCAGGGGTTCGCTGACATCACCGGGCTCCCCATATATACCTGAAGAGCCCTCTCTAGCGGCAGAGGACCTCATTGGCCCGTGACTCACGTATTACTTAGGGGTTGTAAGGCTTGTGGAGCTTCCACGAGTTCATAGCCTTCCCCTGCAACACAAGATACTCTACACCGTTAGGCCTCCTAGGGGGTCCACCCTGGTTCTACCGCGTTTATGAGGGGGCTAGGCTCAGAGGAATGCGGTATGACTGCCTAGTGCTACTAGCTCCGAGGGACCCCCTACTCTTCCTCGAGAGCCTAGATCATGACTTGGAGAAGCGGGTCGACTATGAAGGAGGAATCCCGGTCCCCTCTAGAGAGATGGGCTCCTGGTATTCCTGCAACCCCTCGCTGGCAGCCAAGGGGGTAGAGTACGACCTCTACTATTGTAACAGGCTTAATCCCCTGCTACTAGCGGAGTACAACGGCTATGTGAGGGGGTACGGGTGCTTTGTCGAGCTACTGGTACTCTACACGAAGGTCTTAGCGGGGGTCGCGGAACCCGGTGAGGAAGTACTCGAGTACCTCGAGGGGTGCATCCGGAGAACCACTTGGAGTAGAGAGCTACACGAGGCTGCGAGGCGGGTCGTGCAGAGCCTACTGGAGCCTCTGCGAGAGGCTCGAACCGGCTAGGCTTGCCTACATGCTCATAGCAGAGAGGCGTCTCGGCCTGGATCCTAGGCGCGAACTCGAGGCCGCAGAGCTAGGCGCGAAACTCCAAGATCCCGCTAAGACATGCGAGTTCTCACAGTGGCTCCTAAGAGCAGTAGATAGTGAAGCGGCATGCATCATAGGCCCCCTAGCCGAGAGGGTCCCACAATGCCCTGGACTGGTAATGTCGGTAGAGCAGGCAGCATGGCTCGCACCACGCCTTGACATAGTCACAGGGGATCTTGACGCTCTTCTATCGCCCCCCGTGCCCTTATCCACGGCTAGGTTCTGGCTCGTCCACTTACACGGGGATAATCTTCCATTGAGCAGGCTATTAGCCGACCGTATTCACGGGAGCATAGTATACACTAGTCAGAGGTATTGCTTGTGGCCTCTCATAGGGATAGGGGGATTCACCGATGGCGACAGGCTTGTGGCCCTTGCAATGGCTCTAGGCTTCCGTGAGATAAGGCTCATCGGCTTCGACTTAGACGAGCCTAGATGCGTGGGTAAGATTTCCTGTGACCTCAGAGCCAAGAGGGTCAAGCTGGGCGTAGCCTCCTCGATCATAGAATACCTCTCCAGGTACTATGGATACGTGTACTGGAAAGACAGGGTGTTGATTAAGGATAGCTTTATGTAATCTATCGGTGCGGATAGCGGTTGTGGGGTGGCGGATAGGTGGTAGTCAAGGCTGTGATAGAGGGTTACGCCCGGGGCGGCGGCAGGCAGTACCCGAATAAGGTAATCCTCCGTGTGCTAGACTATAATGGCGATGTCTCGGCCCTCACAGGTAAGAGGGTAATCTATCGTGACGCTAAGGGTAACGTGTACAAGGGCCGGGTGATCAGGAGGCATGGCCGCCGTAACCCTCTCGTAATCGCTGTTTTCGATAGGAACCTGCCCGGTCAGGCGATCGGGCAGATAGCCCTCATAGAATCCTAGTCATCCCCCTTGAGGGTTAATGGAAAAAATCCTTGTTAAGACATAATAACCCGTTCCAACCATTATAATAATGGTGCATAACCGCCTTGACCACAGGATTCTTTCAGAAGACTCTCTCATCGCCCGTCTCACTCCTCATGGACAAGAATCCGATAAGAGTCTACCCGAACGATCCTCTTACTAGGATTAGGGCTCTATTCCGCTCTACTAGGGCTAGGATAGCCTACGTTGTGGACCCTCGGAAGGGTAAGCTTCTGGGAAGAGTGACTCGGGCCGATATTCTAGCTATCACCAGCCTCAAGAGCAATGCTCTAGTAGAGTCGGTTATGGAGGAGCCTCCCGTAGTCCTCGAGCAGGACTCCAAGGTCGAAGAGGCCCTCCGAGCCATGCTAAGGGCCGATGAGTGGTACGCCCCCATAGTTGAGGGCGGGATCCTTAAGGGAAGCCTTGGCCTCGAAAACATTATCCAGTCTATGCTGGAGGAGAACCCCGATTACCTGGCGGGCCGCGAAGTAGAAGAGGTTATGACTAGGGAGGTGAAGAGTGTATCCCCCGAGGACTTCGTATCAAGCATTTGGGACCTTATGAGGGAGTACAACTACGCAGGGCTCCCAGTCGTCGATGATAAGGGTAGGCTCGTCGGTATAGTTACGCAGTATGACTTGCTCGCCTCCGGTGTGAAGCTGGCTCTCGAGTCGAGCGGCGGCCCCCACCACGGGCCGAGGGTTCGTGAAGTCATGACTACTAGCGTTGAGTATCTTTATCCTTGGAGTAGTGTTAAAGAGGCGGCGGAGCTTATTGTAAGAAGGGGCTATGGTAGGCTCCCTGTTGTCGAGTCTGAGACCTCCCGCAGGCTCGCCGGTATCGTTGACAGGGAGGATATTGTCAGGCTGGCTCTAGGTTAGGAGGTGAGTGTGCAGTGAAGGGTAGTGGAGCTAGGAGGCCCCCAGTTAAGAAGGTGAATGTCGCCAGGGTTAGTAGGAGGGTTGCGAGGCCCCGGGTAGTTGTAAGGCCGGAGGGTATACGATACCTACGAGCTGATGGGACCCCCGAGTGGAGGCACTGGATTCCTAGGAGGGAGGGAGAGACCGCTCTCATCGCCAGCAGGCCACCGGTGACCATAGCGCCGCAGTCCACTATCCTTGAGGCAGCTGAGACTATCCATGAGAAGAAGGTGCGAGGCCTCATAGTAGCCGACCCAGCTAAGGGGCTGCTGAAGGGGTTACTCACCGCTATGGACCTCGTAAACTATCTTGGAGGCGGCGAGTACTATAACATCGTTGTTAACAGGCACAAGAGGAATATCTACTCGGCCCTAAGAGACGAGCACGTCGAGTCAATAGCCAACCCGACGCCGCTATTCGTGACAAGGTCGGAGCCACTGGACAACGTGGTACGCCTAATGGCCGAGAACGGTATAGGGATTGTACCAGTGGTCTACGAGGATGGCACCGTTTACGGAGTCATCACAGAACACGACATAGTACGCCACGTAGCAGGAAAGAAGCTCGGCGTTAGGGTGGGCGACGTAGCCACCAAGCAAATAATCACTATCAGCATCGAGGCCACGCTGAAGGAAGCCGCGAGGAAGATGACCCAATTCGGCTTCCGCAGACTACCAGTCCTAAGCGAAGAATCCGGGGAGATAAGGGGCGTGGTTACAGCGAAGGACTACGTATCGTTCTTCGGGAGCCACACCGCCTTCAAGGAGCTATCAACAACCGATATCGAGGAGGTTCTAAAGATACCAGTCTACGAGATAATGCAGCCGGGAATCTACACGATAAGCGAGGACGCCGATCTCGGCGAGGCAGCCAGCGCCATGCAAGACAACCAGACTAACACCCTCTTCGTTACGAACGAGGAGGGTGAGATAATCGGCATACTCACGGAGAGGGATATACTGCTTTCAATCGTGTAGCGGAGGCGGTATAGGGATGCCGCCAAGAGTCTCCTCCTACTATACGAGGGATATAGTAGCGGTCAGGCCCAACGAGAACCTGGCCCACGTTCGCAAGCTAATGCTACGCTACGATATAGGCAGGGTAATCGTTGTCGACGAAGAATACAAGCCTGTCGGCATAATAACGCTCTCAGACCTCATAAACGCCCTAATGGGCAAGTACTCTCACAGACCGATAAACACCCTAACAGCTAAGGATGTTATGACGCCGGACCCGAAGACTATAACACCCCGTAAATCGATCAAGAACGCCGCCCACATCATGACTAGGTACAATATTGGCGGATTACCAGTTGTAAACGATGAGGGCACACTAATCGGCATAATCACTCGCACAGACCTAACCAGGGCATACGCCGAGCACTACAAAGGGGCTTACAGGGTCGGAGACCTGGCTAGAGAGATCTATGCAAAAGCCGACCCCTACCACGCGATCTTCCACGTGGCCAGGCTAGCAATGCTCGACCCGGCAGGCAAGGTAGTAGTCGTTGACAGCGATGGGAAACCCATCGGTATAATAACGCGGAGAGACCTGGCATTCGCCAACATCCCCCTCGAGGCCCGGCTGACCCGGGGGAAGGATAGGTATAGGAAGTTAAAGAAGCCCGACTACCTGGGCAGGGATAAGATAGTCGCGCTAAGAGAATACCTCGTACCACTAGCACGGGACATTATGACGGAAGACCCCGTAACGATAAGGCCAGACACTGACGCCGCCGAGGCAGCGAGAATAATGGTAACCAATGGTATAGGCTCCCTCATCGTTGTCGACGAGGAGGGGAGAGCTACGGGCTTAGTAACTAAGAGGGAAATAGTTAAGGCGATCGCCAGCCTTTAGCCCAAGAGCTCCTCAACAAACCTTTTAGCGTCGAAGCGTTCAAGATCCCCGTACCCCTGGCCAGTCCCGATATAAGCAATTGGCTTACCGGTAACGGCGGCTGTGCTTATGGCTGTTCCGCCCTTGACGTCGGCGTCCGTCTTGGTTAGTATTATAGCGTCTACCCCTACTTCCTCGTTGAATGTTCTCGCTTGCTCCACAGCGTCGTTACCTGTTAAGCTATCTACTACGAGTATCTTGTAGTCGGGCTTGGAGACTCGGATAATCTTCCGGAGCTCACCCATTAGGTCGTAGTCAACATGCATCCTGCCAGCAGTGTCTACGAGGACGACTCGGTAGCCCCTAGAGGAGGCGTGGCTTATCGCGTCATGCGCCACCGCCGCCGGGTCAGAGCCGTAGGAACCGGTTATTAGGGGGACCCCCAGCCTCTCAGCATGGCGTGCCAGTTGCTCCTGGGCCCCAGCCCTAAAGGTGTCAGCCGCCGCTAGTACCGGGACGACGCCGTTCTTTTTTAGGTGGTATGCTAGCTTCGCTATCGTCGTCGTCTTGCCTACCCCGTTTACACCTAGGAATACTACGACCAGTGGCCGCTGCCCGGGCTTCCTGGCCTTCGCCTCCGCTATTATGTCGGGGGCCGGCTTGTCTAGTATCTCGAGGAGCTTCCTCTTGAGGGCATCCCTCACTATCGACTCTACGTTGGCCCCTCGGGGGACCCTCTTACCCGTGAGGGTCTCCTTTATCGTATTGACTAGGTCTTCGGCGACTTCATAGGCTACGTCGGCCTCGATTAGTTCAATCATTATCTCCTCAAGTATCGGCTCGAGATCCTCCTCTTTGATCTCCTTCTCCGAGACGACCTGTTTTATCTCCCTGACAGCCTTTGCGAGAGTCTTCTTCAGCCTGTCGAACAAGGCTAGTACCCCTGATTACTCCCAGCGTTTACTCGACAGTTGTTAAACTATACTAGTACCAGCCGCATTCTCGATTTATCCCAAGGATGACGAGCTGAGGACTAGTGAGTAAAGCGGGGAAGGTAGGAAGGCCTGGAGAGCTAGCTTGACTGCTCCCTTGCAGGCCTCGCCTGCTGGGCCTGGCGAGCTGCTATAGCTAGTTGCTGTAGGAGGCTTTGGAGGGCCTGGTATTGGCGTGTTGCATCCTCAAGCTTCTTCCTCAGCTCGGCCTCCTGTTTCTCTACGGCGTCGAGCCTTTTCTCTAGCTTCTCCCTAGCCTGGTCTACTGGGAGGCTGGCGTAGTACTCGCCTCCTAGGTGTATGATTACCTTTCCCGTGTCCAAGGGCTTCGCCTTGAAATAGGCCGTACCTCCAGTGTCGGCTGGTACGAGTAATTCCTCGTTTTCCTGGCTTACTGCTTCTATTGTTTCGATAGCTGTGCGTATGTTGGTTCGCGTTGCCTCCGCAGCTGCTAGGGCGTTTTGTAGCGCCTCGATGTACCTTGCTAGCTCTTGGGCTTGCGCTAGTAGTACGTTGGGATCAACGGTTATCTTTTCCCGGGGTTCCTTTGACACTACTCTTTCACCCACTTGGTCAGCTCTGCCAGCCTTAGGATTGAGAGGTCCTCCACCTCTTCGAGCGGGACCTCTTCGACTTTCTCGATCCTAATGTGGTATCTCTTGAGCTTGTGCCTGCTACCCAGCTCGCTGTAGACTTTCTCCTTCGCGTGTTCTTCCTTTAGGGCGCGCACGTATACCTTGAACTTGCGCCACTCGGGGAACCTGTCGTGGGATAGTAGCATTTTACCTGTTATCCGGAAGGTTTTAACCTCACTCACCCTTCACCACCTCCCAACGCCATTTGTATTCTAGCTATCTCCGGGCCGCTGGTCTCAGACCCTACTATGGCGCCCCGCGAGTTAGCCACCAGTCCAGTTCTCACGAATCCTATGCCGAAATTAACCGTTCCGGTTAAGACTGGCACCCCGAATATTTCCGATAGGAACCTGACTTCTTCCTCGCTCGCGTCTGGATGTACTAGTCCTCCCCTATTCGTGACTGCTACAACGCTCCCCACTGTTGAGACCCCGGCGATGCTCCTCTGGTATACTTCAACGTCTAATACGTCCTGGACCACTTTAACCACTTCCTTCTCGACCCCTTGGTAGAGGAGTGCCGCCCTCGAGTTAGCGACTAGCAGGTTCCCCACGGCATTATTGCGAGACTTTAGGACCTCGACAATCACGCCGTCTCCTAGGGCCTCCTTTAAGGCTCGGACCTCTTCATCGGTTGCGCTCGAGGATACGAGTAGGCCCCTCTCATTGCCGCCAACCAGTACGCCGATTAGCCTCGTGCCCGCGATAGTCGCCTCGATAGGCTCGACTCCCAAGACTTCCCTGACAGCCTCTTTCTTCTCCTCTTCTAGCCCCTCTGGGACTATAGCGTATTTATCGGTGGCGAACATGTATACTCCAACGTTCGGGTTACCCATGATGGACATTGCCTGGACGTCGAATTTTGCCATAAGATTCCACCCGCCAGTATGCTAGTATGAGTGGGAGAATATTGTAGATTGCCCGGAGAGGGGTTGGAGGGTCCCTCTTACTTCTTCTCAGCAGCTACCTCGATTTTGCCTGGCTTCCTCTTCTTCGATGCCAGGTATACCTTGGCGACCCTCTTGGTAGCTTTTTCTTCTTCCTCTTCCTCCTCTTCCTTCTCCTCGACGACCTTGACGAAGACCGAGATTCTACGAGGCGGCTTCTCCCTGCCCCTACTCCAGATATAATTGTTAACCTCGTTCGTGACTACTACCTTGTCGGCCTTCGTATGCCTTGCTATGAACCTCCTCAGGTATTTGACCGCTCTGTCAGCCCTGTTAGTCCTCCTACCCCAGTATACGCGGGATAAGTTAACATTATAGACTACTGCCAGGACAACGTTCTCCTTATCCTTATCGGCCACTACCCAGTCACCCCGCGGGCTAGACCTTCAACTTGTTAGTCCTCCAGTGACGCCTCACTGGACTATACCTTACCTTCCTAAGGGTCTTCACTATGACCCAAGCTGGAAGGGGCCTGCTCTGCTTGTGGGCCCTGGCAAGCCTTAGCTTCCTCGCGAGAGGCTTATTC
>WAOR01000009.1 GCA_015521175.1 Thermodiscus sp. | reverse complement strand
GCGGGGTTTCCTGGACCCATTAGCCCTGGCCTGGAGGATAGCTAGAGAGGCGGGGCTAGGTGACCGGGAGGCCAGGTATGCAAGCCTGGTTTCAAGCGTGCTTAGCGATGCCCTCAGTATACGGCTTGCCTAGAAGTATGATTCTAGCCCGCTCTCCCTCCACCTCCTAACTACTTCCCTCCTACTCTCCTCATCCTCCGGCGGTAGCGGCGGCCTAACTTCGCTGGTATCTATAACTCCCTCTTCTACAAGTATTGTCTTAATGCCTCCCTGGAGGGACCTGGCAGGCTCCAGGATCCACGGTATGTCTAGGAGTAGCCTGTGGAGTTCCACTGCTCTGGAGTAGTCGCCCTTCTCATAGGCTTCGACAAGCCTAGAGTGGAGCCTTGGCGTGAGATTGGCTCCAGCAGTAATGCCTCCATCGCCCCCGGAGGAGAGGTTGAATAGGAGTAGCTCATCGCTCCCCGAGTACACCGTGAAGCCCGGGGCCCTCGTCTTCAACTTTCTAATCAGCCTGGCCTGGTAGCTTACACTATCAACTGTAGCCTTAACGCCGACTATCTTATCTACCGATGATAGCTTCTCGAGGGTCGAGACGCTTATCAGCGTGCCGGTATGGCTCGGTATATTATAGACTAGTATCCCTGAGTTAATGTTGCCGGCCAGCCATTTATAGAAGGCCTCAATGCCATACTGGGGCGGAGAGTAATAGTACGGCGGGGGTATTAGGAGGTACCTAGCTCCCTCTCCGGAGAGGGTTTTAGCCTCGCCGAGCACTGCGAAGGGGTTAGGACCCCCGACACCGGTGATCAGGGAGTCCCAGCCTACTACGCCCGCCACTTCTCGTAGTAGCGACACCTTCTCACTAACCGTTAGCAGGGGCATCTCACCGGTAGTACCAGCTAAGAGCACTCCAACGCCCTTAGTAGTGATCCTCTTAGCAAGCCTCTTGGCGGAGTCATAGTCGACCTCTAAGTGTTGGTTATAGGGTGTAATCATTGGGGCTACTACTCTAGGCAGGCCGGCCAATACGCATGCCCTCCCCCGCTAAACCATTCTCGAATACGTCCAGAGCCGCCTTGGACGAGTAGAGGCCCCGTCCCTCACGAGTACCCGATGTTTCGGATAGGGGGACCGGGCACTCCTCATCGGCGGCCCAAATAATAGGGGGCGAATTAGATACTAATTATTTTACCAGTAGCCTGCCTTGGAAGAATAGGCTTCAAACGGGTGTATAGCGGAATGCTACCCAGGGCTGCGTCGAAATTCGTGGAAGCGTGGTATGCTCTTGGTCACATCAAGGATAATAGCGTTGTAGCCATTAGCGGGTTCAATATGCCACTCACACCCGAGTACCTCATACAAGGCCTCTACCAGCTCTACAGGACTAGTGGCCACCCCAAGAATCTCTTCATCATAAGCGACACCTTCCCGGGCACCCCGGGTAGAGGGCTGGACTGGGTTGCAGAGCGCTTGTACAAGGAGGAGGGTGAGAGCCAAGAGTTCATCAGGGGCATGCTGGTAGCCTACTATGGCTGGAGTAAGTGGCTCCAGAAGATGGCGCAGGAGAACCTCTTCGAAGCCTATACTTGGCCAATATGCGTCCTAGCCTCATGGTTCCGCGATGTAGCGTCGGGTAAGCCTGGGACCCTTTCCAAGGTCGGCCTGGGAACCTTCCTAGATCCCAGGCAAGACGGCGGAGCACTCAATGAAATAGCAAAAGAAAAGAGGACAGTGAAAGTAGATCTAGTCGAGGTGGACGGTGAGGGGTTCCTCCTCTACCGGGCACCCCTACCAGAAGTGGCGATAATCAGGGGTAGCAGGGCCGATGAATTCGGCAATATTAGCCTAGACGAGGAAGGCATCATAGGCCCCATACTACAGATAGCTCAGTCCGCAAAGTCAAAGGGTAGGAGGGGGCTAGTGATAGCCCAAATCCTCTACCCCGTTCGTAGCGGCACAATAGAGCCAAAGAAGGTAGTCATACCCGGCCCACTCGTCGACTACATAATCAAGGCTCCCCCCTCAAAGCACTGGCAAAGCGCTACCATACAATACGATCCAAGAATCAGTGGTCAGGTCAGCGTCCCAACAGAGTATCTAGACGTTAAACCAGAGCCTCTCACTGCAAAGAAGTTGATCGCGAGACGTGTCCTCCTCGAAATGGTCAAGAGAGTAATGGAGAAGGGGAACTATATCGTGATAAACCTGGGAGTAGGTATCCCCAGCATCGTCAGCACCCTAATAGTGGAAGAGGGGTTACAAGACTACATTATACCGACTGTAGAGTCTGGTCCATGGGGAGGCGTGGCACTCCAAGGAGCAGACTTCGGCGTAGCACTCTCTCCGAAGGCAATAGTCCCGCTAAGCGAGCAGTTCGTCTTCTACGAGGGCGGGATCATAGATGCGGCGAGCCTAGGATTCCTCCAAGTAGATAGGGAGGGCAAGGTTAACGCGAGCATACTCCCTGGAAGGCTGACTGGTCCCGGGGGCTTTCCATGCATAAGCACCGGGGCACCCAGACTCTATTTCGCCGGCCGCTTTACTGCCGGTAAACAAGACATTAGGGTAGAGGAGGACGGGTTGAAGATAGTGAAGGATGGAGATATACCAAAATTCGTAGAGAATCTCTACAAGATATTATACTGTCCTTGCAACGCTGTTGAAGAAGGGAGAGAGCACCTCTACATAACAGAAAGAGCAGTTTTCAAGCTGACCAGTGGAGGCCTGGAACTCTACGAGATAGCTCCCGGAGTAGACTTAGAGAGGGATATACTATCCAAGATGAAGTTCAAGCCAATAATCTCAAAAAAGCTTGAGGTCATGGATAAGAGACTGTTTAAGAAGACTAGGATGGGTTTGAGGGAAGAGCTGTTGGAATCTCTACGACGCTAGAGGCTAACCCAGAACTCGTATCCCTTCTCTCTAAGCTCTTGGAGGATCGCGTTAATAGCTTCCCTGCCTGGAGCCTCGAAGGTGATCGTGACCATAGCGTTCCAGGCTGGCAGGTTCTCACTCGTCCTATCATGGTATATTCCGATAACGTTCCCCCTATGCTTTGCAATAATATCGAGGATATTTCTCAACTGTCCGGGGGCGTCCGGTACGAAACCGGTTATCCTAGCCAGCCTCCCGGCCCTCGCCAGTCCTCGAAGTATTATCCTGTAGATGTGCGTGAGGTCGATATTCCCGCCGCTAACTATGCTAATCGTCGTATCGCCCCGGACAGGGGCCTTACCATGTATTATCGCGGCAAGGCTGGCGGCGCCGGCTCCCTCAGCTAGCACCTTGCCTCTCTCTAAGAGGAGATAGATGGCATGGGCTATCTCGTCCTCTTCGACCGTGTAGACCCCCGAGACGGTCTCCTTTATCACTTGAAAGGTGTAGTGGCCAAGCATCTTAACTACGAGGCCATCGGCGATAGTCGGCTTGGGCTCTACTCGCACCGGTTTACCCTCTCTTAGGGATATGAGAGTTTTGGGTGCAGCCGCTGGCTCGACACCGTAAACCCTGACTTCCGGCTTCTCAGTAGAGAGCACTGATGCGATCCCCGATATCAGGCCTCCTCCCCCTATCGGTACTACTACCGAGTCGAAATCGCCGGCCTGCTCGAGTAGTTCGAGGGCTATTGTGCCCTGTCCAGCCATAACGTCGGGGTCGTCGAAGGCGTGTACCAGGTAGTAGCCCTTCTCCTGGGCTATCCTCTTGGCGACTTGGAGTGTCTCATCAAAAACCCTCCCGGCTAGGACTACTTCTGCACCGTAGCTCTTTGTTGCTTCTATCTTAGAGATGCTCGCCGTCTCCGGCATCACGATAACAGCTTTCAACCCGAAGATCTTGGCCGCATAGGCCACGCCCTGAGCGTGGTTTCCCGCGCTGGCGGCTACTATGCCTTTGTATTCGTCCTTAATCTTGTAGACCTTGTAGAGCGCGCCTCGAGCCTTGAACGCTCCCGTTTTCTGGAGGTTCTCGTACTTCAGGTAGACTCTAGCGTTGCTCATCTTAGAGAATGTTGCAGACTCCTCTAGAGGCGTTACGTGGATATACTCGCTTATTACCTCTCTAGCCTCCTTCGCCCTTCTCGCAATCTCCCGGACTAGTTCGCTCATCCCGGCGAGCCTCCTTATTTCTAGCAGAGGTAGGCTATGGCCTCTACTTCCAGGTCAGCTCCCACCGGCAGGTTGGAAACCTCTACTACTGCTCTAGCCGGCTTAACACCTTTGAAGTACTCGGCGTATACTTTATTGAAATCCGAGAACCTGTTTATATCCTTAATATACACGGTGACTTTAACTACCTGGTCCAGTGTTGCTCCAGCAGCCTCGACTATTGCTTTAAGATTCTCTAGGACCCTCCTGGCTTTAGCCTCAAAACCTCCCTCCACCAGCTTCCCGGTAGCGGGATCGATTGGCACTTGCCCTGCTACGAAGAGGAAGCACCCCGCCCTGATGGCTTGGCTGTAAGGGCCTACTGGTCTGGGAGCCTTATCTGTGAATACGGCTTCGATACCAGCTTCTGGAGGCATTATGTACACCATGGCATAATTCATAGTTGCTAGTGGTTATCTGCGTCATTCATTGCATGGTTTATACCCGGCTGCGAAGCCTAGGAGTATCGCTCCTATCACGCTAACTATCATTAGCGTGGAAGCGCTAGGGGACTCGTAGAGCGGTGCTTGCCTCCGAATAGCCGCTGCGACTAGTCCGGTCGAGGTCACGTTTAGGGGGTTGAGAATGTAGAGGGAGTAGTCGCTTGTGATGGGGAGGGCTATCCGGTAGGATTTCCGATCGCCCCCGCTTATCTTGTCCTGTAGTATTATTTTCCCGTCTCTCCCTGACTGGAGCCTTACGACCAGCGTGCTCCCATTCTTCGCAGCATTATTGGCGACCACTAGGACTAGTATATCGCCCTTCTCCCCGTGGAATGTTGAGAGTAGGCCTGCAGCGCTGGAGAAAGTGAAGGTCTCGTTAGCGACGGGTCTAAGGGTTGAGTAGGTCTTCATGGAGAGGTAAATTGGAGGTAGAAGGGTTAGCAGTAACCCTATTAGTAGCAGCGAGGCGTAAACTACCTTCCGGCTCATCTTCTAGCACTCCCGCGCCACCGTCTGGGGTTTCATAAAGGTAATTATATCAGCTATTGCGGGTCATGACGGATAAGTACTAAATATCCATGCGTATATGGACTCTTAAGCGGTGTCACGCTTCCCTTGCTCGTCGTTGAAGGATTGGAGAAAAGGTACCGATATGTCCGGGCTGTTCGAGGCGTGAGCTTCACTGTCGGTGAGGGTGAGATCGTCGGATTAGTGGGGCCTAACGGTGCAGGGAAGACGACTACGCTAAAGTCTATCGTAGGCCTAGTAGTACCTGACAAGGGACGGATCCTCGTAGATGACGTCGACCCCCAGCGGGACCCCGGGATTAGAAGGATACTGGGATATGTGCCTGAGGCCCCGGAAGCGCCGAGGTGGCCTAGGGTATGTGATTTCCTCGAGAAGCTAGCATACCTGGAGGGTATGAGTAAAAATGAGGCTAGGAGGAGGGCGAGAGCTTCGGCCGAGGAGTTAGGCCTAACCGAGTATTGTAACTATAAGGTTGGGGCTCTCAGTAAAGGCTTGCGTAAGAGGCTCCTAATAGCTCAATCCCTCCTAAGAGAGAGGAAGTACTACGTAATGGACGAGCCCATATCGGGGCTTGACCCAGAGTGGGTTGCAGAGGTTCGAGCCAAGATAGTAGCCCTGGCGAGGGAGGGCTCCGGCGTACTAGTTAGTAGCCACATTCTAAGGGAGCTCGAGGAGATCGTTACCAGGGTTGTAATAATAAGGCGTGGAGAGGTAGTGTTTCAAGGCTCTCTAAAGGAGCTCTCGGAGTATGCCGGCGGTAAAACCATTGTCACGATAAGGTCGCCTAACGCTACTAGCCTTGCAAGGTTTCTCGCTGAGAGGGGGTATACGATACTAGCCACGTCTCCGAGCATGGTTAAGGTGGAGGCCCCGGAAGGCGAGACTCCTAGCAGCATTCTCTCCGTAGTGGAGGAAGCCGGTTTCAAGGTGGAGGGCTTCGAGTACTCGAAGTATAGCCTTGAGGACGCATACTTGCGCCTAGTAAGAGGTGGATAGTAGTGAACGCCTCCAGTGTTTTACGAGTTGCCTGGTACGAGCTATTGCGGGAGAGTAATAAGAAGAGCCTATGGTTCGTTGTAGCCCTGATGATTCTCCCCTTCATAGCCGCGGCTATTGTGCGTGGCTTCTCGCATAACAGGGTCTCAGACCCTTACCTGTGGGCCACTATTATGGGCTTCCGCGGGAGCTTCAACACTACTGCAACGGTAGCTATGCCGCTAACGGTCGTCGCTTGGGGCTGGCTCGTAGCAATACTCTTTGGAGGCGACCTCTTCGCCTCAGACTTGGAGGATTCCGGTATAGCATTCATCCTATCTAGGCCTATATCTAGGGCGGAGTACGTTGCTGGGAAAACCATTGCGGCCCTAGTCATGATGATCATAGTGTTTTACGTTGGCGGCCTGAGCGTGTACGGCGCCTCGTGGATACTTGCAGGTAGACAGGCGGGTTTTCTTGAGATGAGTGTTGAAAGCGTCCTGGCCGGCCTTGGAGCCCTCCCCCTGCTACTCGCAACAGCACTCCTAGGCATCAAGTTTAGGAAGCCCGTGATCGGCTACGTTCTAGGGTTCGTCGTATACTTTGGAGTATCAGTCGCAGCTGGCCTGTTGTCAGCTTATTACCTAGTAGCTGCAAGGAATATTGAAGCCGCGGTTAAGGCCTCTATTATCTTCAAGGCTACTATCCCCTTTACGAGTGTTAGTGGGGCCGCCTCTATTCTCTATGGGTATCTTCACCCAAGAAACCCGGTAGTACTTCCGGTCGGCCCTGGTGAGACTGTTGAGATCGATATCGGTGGCTATCTGGCTTTAGCCCTGGTCAGCCTCTTCGCGTGGATAATAGTGTTGAGCTTACTGGCCTATGTAGTGGTTAAGAGGATGGACTTTTAGGAGGATAAGGCTGACGCGAAATCTCTTACGAGGTTCTCGGCTCGCGACTCTAGCTTTTCCCCGCATTGCTGGTATTGTAGTTCTATCCTCCCCCTAGCCTCTGTGAGGGATCTCTTGGCCTCGTTGGATAATTTCTTGACTAGGTTCTCCTTGAAGTCTTCTGGAAGGGACATTCTCCTCCCCGTCACCACTCAGCAATCTACCTGCTAATTAAAAGGATATACCCGGGACTGCTCGAGCTAGTAGAAGGGAGGTAGGACGCCCTTGCCTGACGCCGTAGCCGAGATTCGTGACGACGGCCTCTTTTTGCGCGATTGCCTTAGCCAGAGGTTTTGCAACCAGTTGGTGGGAGCCGGAAGCATGAGTGAGGGTAGGATCGACCCGCTCGAGGGCGCGTATCAGGTGGCTAAGGGGCGCCTTGAGGTTGAAGGCGTTGATAGTGGATGGGTAGGAGCTCTCGAAGTGGCCCGGAGGTTGCTCCGAGACGTCGACTTATTCCTAGTCTACTATGATTTGAGAAGGCGTGGGAGGCGTGTGAGGAGGGGTGTTAGGCCGCGCACGCTAATCGTCTCGTATTCGGGGAGGCGGATGCTCGAAGTGCTAGTGCTGAGCGAGGGCAGGCCTACCTCGGTTAGGCGGATAGTGGAGTGGAGTAAGGCCGCGGCTAAGGACGACTACGAGCCTATTATCGCTGTAGTCGATGATTATGGGATAGTCACTTACTATTCCGCGAGGGCTTCGTCTAGCCTAGCATGAAATAGGCACCTAGGGATAGTACTAGGGCGATTAACGAGGGAGTAAGAGATAGCTTACGCCCCCTCCATAGAGCCGCTCCTATTACTGGTATGAGCGGTGAGGCCGCGGCGAGGTACACGGCTAGGCTCTGGGGATTGGAGGTTATTCCAAGCGCCTCTCCTCCCTTGGCGAGGTTGGCGAGCATGTTTATCATGTAAATCGAGATTGGGGGAGTGAGCACTGCTACTCCGGTGAGTATTAGTCCCTGGCCTTTGGAGCTGAGCCTTGCCTCTCTCGCCTCTTCTAGTACTCTGTAAACATTGATGAGGGCTTCGGATATCCCCAGTTTCCCAGCGTATGTTAATGCTGATATTAGAGCCCTGAGAACCTTTGACGCAGCTGGGAGCGCCTCTGCTATTCTCTCATGCGTAAATCTCCCGTATTTGGCGCCTACGGCTATTTCGCGGAGAATCATGGTGGCCTTCTCCTCGACACGGAATGCTAGGTGGCTCCTATATTCGACTATTATGGTTAATACTGCTAGTATGATGGTAGCTATTTTCCAGCCAACGACGAGGAAAGCTATTGTTGAGGCGAACGCCCCCGTCACGGCTAATAGTGGAATCTCGCCTCCGGTGTCTCCCTCGCCGATGGCGGGTCTCATAGAGATGAGGGCCAGTGCTCCTACAGGGGACAGTATGGCAGGGATTAGGGTGAGAGGGGCTATGTCCTTGGATGCCATGAAGCCTATAGGAGCAAGCACTACTAGGGACATTGTTAGGGCTACGACGGATTCAATTATCCCCTTTGCAAGTTCTATATAGCCTCTCCATTGTCCTCTGGCCTCTGCTAGGGCCCTCTCAAGTAGCCTCATGGTGACTTGGCTCCTGGGAGCCCCGAGCTCGTGCGTGTTAACATAGTCTAGAAGGGCTTCTCTCAGCTTCTTCGAGGGAGTGGTCCTTGCCAGTTCTCTCAGGGCGGATAGGGGGTCGTGTCCTAGACTCAGCAGGTACTCGAGCCTGTCAGCCTCCCACCGGAGCCATGTGAAGTGCTCCCGAGGAGCACCCACAATAACGTCGGCCAGGTATTTGGGCCCACTCGCATAGGGTAGAAGGTACGTGAGAACTGCTGGAGTCTCCCGGTCTAGCCCCCAGCCCAGCATCCGCCTCCAAGTTGCTACAGCGATGTTGGGTAGTGCGAGTTCGACCATGGCTATGAGCGCTAGTAGTAGTCCTAGCGTTGGGCTGGCTAGCGCGATGAGAGGCGAGAGTATGGATGTTAGAAGGCTTAATATATATAGATTTTTAAGTATTTTTCTCATTTTAATTGTGATTTGCGGTCCGAGGATGTCGGGTCTGGCTAGTTTCCGGCTTAGTATCGATGCATCCCTGGCATAAGTGCTGGCTATTCTTGCAGCGAGCGAGGTGACTATGACGGGTTTCACTCCCTGAGCACCCCGTATCTAGTGGCATAGAATTTAAATAAACTTGAAATAAACGTTTCTTTTGGTAGGTTTAGTCTTTCTTCTAGAAAACGGGCACGCTCTGCTAGCTCGGAAGCGAGGTCTCCTCCGGGCATTCCGAGCCTCGTCCAAGCCTCCCTGAGAACTCTGCTCTTTTCTGCGACTTCCTCGGGATCATTTGGCTGGAGTTTGTCGCTCATGGGGTCCCACTTGAATATGTCGAAAAGCTCATCGTCGTGAATCTCAGTTATCCTCACTACACGTCTCAGGAAGCCTCCGCCTACTACTGGTATTCTCCTTACGAGGATGAAGGCGTTTATGACTTCGAGGAAGAGTGGTGGGAGGTTTATTGGTTCTAGCCTTAGCCTCAGTATCGCTGACTCGGGATCGTCAGCGTGGAAGGTTGTTAAGCTTCCATGCCCGCTGGCGGCCGCCTGGGCGAGGAGCCTTGCTTCTCTACCCCGCACCTCTCCTACTATCACATGGTCGGCTCTCCTCCTGAGTGCAAAGCGTAGGAGGTCTTCGAGGCCTATGTCTTCTATTTCTTCACCGGGGATTCTAGGCCTTGTTACTAGGGAGTCCCAGTGCTTATGGTATAATCGTATCTCTGGCGTGTCCTCTATTGTGACGATCCTGTGGTGTGGGGGGATTAGGCTTGCTAGTGATTGGAGTAGCGTTGTCTTTCCCGCCCCCATGCCTCCAATGATCATGAGGAATGAGTGGGCCTCAATTAGGATCCATAGGTATGCTGTTGCAAGCGGTGTTAAGACTCTCTGAGCTATAAGATCGGTGATAGTAATCGGTTTCTCCGGATACTTCCTTAGAACTATACTAGTGCCGTGCCTTGTAATCTCCCTACCTAGAGTGACGGCTACTCGGTGGCCTTCAACAGTTATGCCTTCCGCGTAGGGTGTAGCTAGGCTTAGCAGTCTTCCAGCCTTGCGGGCTAGTTGTATTGCTATAGAGTCTAGCTCGGGTTCTCCTAGTGATAGGTCCACGTCTATCCAGAAGCCGGGGAGTAGCTTGTTTATTACTGATACATTGCTTCCTGGACCGTCGACAGCTATTTCCTCAATGTTATCATCTATTATCAGCGGGTATAGCTTGCCGTAGCCGCTCAGCGATTTGTCCCTGTAGTAGGCTTCTATGGTGGAGGATGGTTGCCTCGTCCCCATTAGTATTTCCTCTATTACCTCTTGCGGAGGCTCTCTCGGTTCTATGAAGCGTAGCCTCAGGGCCCCGGTATCTGACTCGTAGATATAGTATTCCACTGGCCGGATGGTGTATTGTATTCTGACACTTTCTATGGGGGGTGGCTCGGGCCCGGATGGCTGTGGGATATCCTGACGGGGGCTTTGGAGGAGTTCCACTGTTTCATTTGATTTATTTTTATAAAAAATATTTTTTATTTTGGCGATCATGTGAATCCCCGTCTAGGGGTTTAGCTAGGGATTTGAACCGGTTCTGTTGTATAGTTTTTCCCGTTAACCTCGTATCCCACGTATGCGGCGGAGGGCCTCTCATTAGTCTTTAATATTATTACTAGTCGGTCTCCGGGCGCGACGGTCACTCCTAAATTCTTCGGCTGTAGGAGGGTGGCACTAACCGTGTTGCCATTATCATCTAACAAGGTAACACTCTTCACTATCACGTTGTTATCACCCTGGTTTACTACAGTTACTCTAACAAGCGTTGTATTCGCGTTCAATGTGGTAGCATCTGCAGTAACCATTAGGTCTTGCTGGAGGCCTTTAGCGTGGGAGACACTATTCTGGAAGTACTGGTATACGAGTACACCTCCCAGTACTGTCGCGCTTATTAATAGAACGGTTGCTACTAGGGGTGAGAGACCTCTCCTCTTCACTCTGAACTCACCTCGGGAGTTTTAATCCTCAGAGGATAGTGAATGGTGTTTGATGTGCGAATACTTTTAAGAGGAGGGTTGGAGTGGTGCCGGATCCAGTCAAAGATGTTAAAATTAGAAAGGGGGCTACTATAGATGACCTAATAGAGTGGTATAGAAGTATTCATGGATTCATGGCTGGACACCTAGTCGAAGCCATTGATATACTCCGAGAGGGATTGAATGAATCGCGTATAAGAGTTCTAACCTTCACAGCGAATCTAGTAGCCACAGGGCTAAGAGGAATACTAGCTCAGCTAATCGAGAAGGGTTTATTCAACGTCATTATTACTACAGCGGGAACACTAGATCATGATATTGCACGGGCGATGGGTGGAAGATACCTTAAAGGCTACTTCGAGGCAGACGACACACTACTTCTCCGAGAGGGGAAGCACAGGCTCGGAAATATTTTCATACCAGTAGAGGATTATGGGCCTAAAGTAGAGGAATTCGTTAGGCGCCTAGTAAGCGAGGCGCGGGTGAGAAAGGAATCATGGGGCGTATATGAGCTGCTAGACCTAGCAGGCTCTCTAATCGACGATCCTAATAGCATACTGCGGGCTGCCCATTTGTCAGGCGCGAAGATATTCGTTCCAGGCTGGCCTGATGGCGCCTTCGGCACTAGCCTCTTTATGGAACATCAGGCCGGGCGCGGAGTTGAGGTAGACTATTACATTGACATGAAAATGCTATCAGACATATTCTTCCCTTCGCAGGAGGACAAGGCTACCGCCCTAATTATAGGTGGGGGCATTAGCAAGCACCACGCCATCTGGTGGAGCCAGTTCCGAGGAGGGCTAGACTACGCAGTATACCTCACAACAGCGGTAGAATACGATGGCAGCCTGAGCGGTGCGAGGCCGAGAGAGGCAGTTAGCTGGGGGAAGCTTAAGCCTTCAGCTAGAAAAACAGTAGTATATGGTGACGCGACATTAATACTACCAATTATTGCATACGCATTAATAAAATAGGCCTAAAGAAAATAACAACAATAAAATCATTGAAAGACTGGATAGTTGCGGGCGTAGACCTAGCGGTCAAAAGACCAAGCGCCTATGCAATAGCAAAAACATCGAAGACGGGATACCAATGCCTCAAACTCGGGAAAATAAATAACTCTAACCTAGCCAAAAATATTTCCATGGCAAACCTCATAGTAGTAGACGCCCCTCTCCACCCACCCTACAAGGGATTCCGTAGCCTTGAGAGAAAGGCGCAGAAGTACTATGGGGCAAAGCTCCTGCCCGGAGGAATGGCCGGTGTCCGGGAGCTATCACGGGTAGGTTACTCGCTCTTTGTTCTCATGGTAGAAGCGAGTAGGGTAGTGGTAGAAACCCATCCCGGCTCGATGAGAAAAACACTAGGTCTTGCGGAGAGCACTTTTGATCGTGACATAGTAGATGCTGTCATCGCTCTATCAACTGGGCTATGCCTCCTTGAGGGCAATGCCTTTATCATCGAGGATACCGACGGGGTTATGGTATTAACAGGAGAAGAGTGTAGAAGCAAAATATTAAAAATTATTAAAGAGTGCTTACTTCTTCTTTAGACCCCAGAGCTTCCTAATTATTACCTTGAAGCCCGCGCTGACGCTGTCCAGAACCTTGGGGTGTAGCTGCATTCTAACCCGTTCCGGCGGCGGGTATACTTGGCTTAGATCGAAGGCGGTGGCTAGCGCGTGCGTTAGTACCTTGTGAGCTCCCTTGTAGGGGTCCTCCTTAATGAACCCCTCGAAGTAGGGTATCCAGTCCTGCGGCTTCCTGCTCCTCCTGATTAGCACAATGTAGCCTCCTACAACCGGCCCTATCTCGGGCTTCAGCTTATAGTACTTGTACCTCTTCTCGTCGCCTCCCTCCTCGGCCACATAGTCATACTTCTTTAGTACCTCAACCATTTTCTTGAAGATCTCCTCAGCCATCTTACCGCCCATTCTTATCATTGTTGACTCGCGAGTCTCAGGGGTCGAGCTCCTGAATTGTATCACGGGGCCCCTCGCGGTCTTCCTGAGCACCAGCTTCCATGTCCTGTTCTCGAACATTCTATCTCACCTCTTAATCGAGCCTCTCTACTTGATTACTGTAGATTTACGGGTTTATATATCTCTCGGTTATCATTAAGGCAGAACCAGCGTTTTCGAGTCTATCTTTTCTACATTATTCGAGTAATACGTACATACTTAATACATAACACCCCTTAAAAGTCCAGGTACAGTTTTAAGGGAACCCTACTATTCCATATATTAGAACCCAATGGGTGGCAGGCTTGGCCCGGCAAAACGGCGGGATCTTGTCTAGGAAGATACAAAGACTTGGGGCTTCTTCCCTGATAGTCACTCTACCCAAAGACTGGGCGCGGCGAAACGGTGTAAAAGTAGGCGATATACTTAAAATTTATGATAGTGGTGATAAATTAATAATCGCTCCAGACGGTAAAATCCCTAAAATTTCTTTAAAAATGAATTTATCTCATTATAATGTAGAAAAACATGCTCCCCGCCTCGTGCTCTGTTCTTATACTTTTGGCTACGATGAATTAATATATTATTCTAGTAAAAATATTAAAGAAAACGTAATTGAAAGGCTCCGGAAAGTAGAGGCGATGCTGGAAGGCGTTAGGATGAATGTAATACACAGGCATACAATCAATATCAATTTTAACTATAATAATGATAATGTATTTGATATAATGATTGAATATGGTAGAAGTATTAGTAGAGTCCTAAACAAGCTAAGCGGCTTCCTCGATGGAAACGTTGTCTATACAAAAGAAGAATTAGATAAGGAGTATGCAATCCTCCAGAACACAAACTATAAGTTGCTACGCGCGGCTAATAAGGCCCATGTAATAGACATGCATCAGGATCGCCAAGCGAGATACCTAGCCAGCGCGAGCGATTTAATCGGTCTAGTAAATGACTCAGTATACAAGCTTGGCATCGACATACTCTACATGGCGGACCTCTTATCGGACAGCGAGAAGCAAAGACTATCATTCCTATTACAGGTTTTAGAGGTGGCAGTATCAACTGTCGTAAATAGCATAAACCCGCCGAGCGTTAAGAAAGCAGAGGAATCCTACTGGAAGGTCAGGAGCATACTCGACCTAGAAGGCAACCTCAGGGAGGTAGTAGAGAGCGACTCCCCTGCCTTCGCATACCTACTAGCAAAAATAATAGACATAGCCAGGATCATAGAAATAGTCGAAAACGTGATACTATGCCACGCCCTAATATCAAAATTCAACGAAGCTGAACCCGGAGAAAGCAGGTAAATTAGACCTATCCAATAATCCTCTCAACGGTGAGCCGATGAAGTCGAACCTCGATGATCGAACCGGAAACGGTGATGAGGAAACCCCGCATCGCGGAGGCCCCTACATCATATACCACGATGATTTCCTACTCCACGATCCATCCCCGTATCCTCATCCAGAGAACCCAGAACGCGTACAAGTAGCCTTGGGATCTCTCCTGGACTCCTGTGGACGCTCAATTGAAATCGTTACTCCTCCACGAAGGGACCCTTTTGAAGCCTATTCACTCGTGCATGATAGGGACTACATGCAAATAGTGCTTGAGGCTTCTCAGTCTCCTACACCAACCTGGATAGACCCCGACACCTACGTCTCGCCCGGAACCCCTAAGGCCCTGGCAAGACTCGCCGGCGCTGTAGATGTAGCCATAAATACTGCTGTTAGGGGAGGGACTACCATTATCCTTGGAAGGCCTCCTGGCCATCATGCTGGGAAGAGAGGCCCCGCCATGGGAGCACCCACCCTCGGCTTTTGCATATTCAACACGGCTGCGTTAATTGCGAGGAGACTATCCGAGCATGGCAGGGTAGCGGTTCTGGACTTCGACCTTCACCATGGGAATGGGACCCAGGAGATCCTCTGGTGGGACAGTATTCTCCACGTCGACATCCACCAGGATCCCTCAACTATCTATCCCGGGACAGGCTTCCCTGAGGATATTGGAGGGGTTGCGGGAAGCAAAGTGAATATAATAGTGCCTCCAGGCTCCGGCGACGATATATACATAGACGCTGTAGAAGTAGCCCTAAACCTCCTAAGAGACTACAATCCAGATTATCTAGTAGTCTCAGCAGGCTTCGACGCATATATCGGTGACTTCGCTTCTATGCAAGCGACCGAGCATACATTCGCTCGGATAGGACGCAGCGTTAGGGATCTCGCAGTACCTGTAATCATAGTGCTAGAAGGAGGATACACTAGTGGATTAAAGATGGGTCTCCCAGCATTCACTTGCAGCCTATTCGGAGAGAAATACAAGGTTTCACGGGAGCCGACCGTTTCAAGCGAGAGGGCCTGGAAATCATACAAGACGTTTCTCTCAAGGCTTAATGAGGCCCTCCACAACGGGTGAGGCCTAGATTTATATTTTATTCCGATACATAGGAGACTCGGTGTTTAAACAGTTGATCCTGAAGCCAGAAGAGCTAACGCCTCTAGTCGATAAGGCATTAGCTCTCGGAGCCTCGTACGGGGAGGCTGCCTTCCACAGGGTTAAGGGATTCCAAATAATCTTAATGAACGGATCTCCCATCACAGCGAGCTACACTCTCTCGGAAGGCGTCCGCGTTAGGGTTATCGCAGGAGGATCCCTCGGATTCTCTTCAACAGACTCACTAGAAAAACGTGATATTATCACAGCAGTCGAGAAGGCCGTGAAGCACGCTAAGACAACCGCTAGCATCGTTTCCAAGGGCATTGAGATGAGCGACGAGAGACTAGGCAGGGCTAGATATGAGGCATCAGCAAGGAAAGACCCGGAAGATCATGGCGGCGAAGATTTATTCAAGCTTGCAGTTGAACTATACAAGTCTATCGACCTAAGTAGATACAAGGTTAACATAAACAGCTTCCTACTAGGCTTATCGTACAGCATCGAGGAAAAAAGCATAGCTACGAGCGACGGAGGCCTCATAGAATCGCGAATACCAAGGTTAGAGGTGTTCTATACAATAACAGCGTCATCAGAGGGTAATAGGGCGAACAGGTGGCAGCAGATAGGCGGTTCCGGGGGCTTAGAACTCATAGACGAGTTAGGCGTTACGCAAGCTATCGAAGACGACCTGAGAAGCCTTGAACTATATCTTAGGACGGCGAAGAGTCCGCCGAGAGGTAGAATGGACGTAGTCTTAGGGTCAGAGATCGTTGGCCTAGCCATGCACGAGTCCATAGGCCATCCTAGCGAGGCGGACAGAGTACTGGGGCGCGAGGCAGCCCAGGCAGGCCTCAGCTATAGGAGAAGGATCAGGCCGGGCGAGAAAATAGGCTCCGACCTGGTCACCGTAATAGACGACCCGACTATCCCGGGCAGTTATGGGTTCTACCTCTACGACGACGAGGCAGTACCGGCTAGACCCCGGTACCTCATACTTAGAGGGGTACTAAACGAGTACCTTCACAACCGTGAGACAGCCGCAATAATGGGGACTCATAGCAATGGCTCCGCTAGGGCGGAAGAGTGGTGGAGCGAGCCTATCATTAGGATGGCTAATACCTATATGGCTCCAGGTGATTATAGCCTCGAGGAGCTAATCGAGGATGTAAAGGATGGCGTCTACATCAAGAAATACATGGAATGGAACATTGACGACTACAGATGGGTTGCCCGCTACGTTGGATTCGAAGCCTACAAAATAAAGAACGGCCGCCTGGAGGAGCCTGTGAGGAATCCTGCACTCGAGGTGAACACTCGCGAGTTTTTCTCAAGTATTGATGCCGTGGGAAGCGACCTCCGTTTCTACGCTGGGACTTGCGGCAAGGGGGAACCGGCGCAGGGGGTCCCGGTGTGGATGGGTGGTCCCAGTATAAGGCTTAGGGGGGTGGTGATAAAGTGACGTTATGGGAGCTAGCAGAGGCTTCTGCGAGAATCCTTAGGAAGCATTTCGAGGAGTACGAGGTAATAGTTGGAAACGAGGAAGAGATAATGTTAAAACTAGCTAATGGAGAGCCTAGTGTGACGCAGTCGTGGAACAGGTACACTATCACTGTCTACGTTGCGAAGAACGGAAAGATATTTCAAACATCACTAAGCTCAACCAGTCCAGGAGAAGTCTTAGAGAAACTCGACACTATCCTAGCAACACTCACACCTTCACCACTCTACGCTCCACTACCAGAGCCGACAGGGCAGAATTATGAAAATACCGATGACAAAATCGTTGAAATAGTCAGGAGCGGAGACCTAAGCAAAGTCTCAGAAGACCTAGAACTAGACCAGGCCGGAAACTGGGCTGGAACAATAAGGCTAGCAAGAGAAGAAAGGGTACTAGTGAACAGTAACAAAGCAAGCCTACACGGTGAGAAAACCCTCTTCAACGGCTACATGAGAGTATTCGCCGACGACGAATCAAGCGGCCAGTGGAGCTGGACCTCGACCATGTACAGGCCAGACATCGCTAAGAAAGCGATAGGAGCCGCGGCGAGGCTCGCGGAGGAGTGCTCGGGCCTGCCTAAGAGGAAGATCGAATCGGGGAACTACAACGTCCTATTGTCTCCGATGGTCGCAGGGAACCTTCTAGAAATAGTTGCAAGATCCGCTAGCGGTGGAGCCATGTTGTTCGGCTTCAGCTTCTTCAACAAGGAGGATCTCGAAGCAACAGTAGCCTCCGAGAAGTTAACCCTCTACGATAAACCCCACGATAGGGAGCTTCCAGGCTACTCGCAATTCGACGATGAGGGAGTAGCCACAAGAGATAAACCAATTATAGAGAAGGGAGTCTTGAAGAACATACTACATAACTCAAAGACCGCGAAACTATTCGGGACCAAAACTACGGGAAATGCCGGCCTCCTCATGCCGGAACCCTTCAATTTAGATGTTGCCCCCGGCGGCCTGAAAGACGATGAAATGCTGGAAGCTCTAGGAGACGGTCTGTACATTACTAACAACTGGTATACGAGGTTCCAGAATTACCCTGAAGGCCTCTTCTCAACAGTAGCCAGAGACGCAGTAATCATAGTGGAGGGAGGGAAACCCGTAGGCTGTGCAGGTCGGGTGCGAATAGCTGATTCAATGAAAAGGCTGCTAAGCAATATTGAAGGCGTTGGAGCCACGCTCTGGCAGATCCAGTGGTGGGAGGTCTCTACTCCTACGAGGCTACCGCACATACTAGTATCTAATGCTAGGATAACCAGCGAGTAACCACACACTTTTCTCCTCTACAAGCACCCAATAGGCTAATCGAGGAGTAGGAATGGTATTAGACGGTGTTAGAAAAGCAGTAACAAAGTTCCTGAAAGGCGGGGGCACCTACGAGAAGGCTGTACAAGAGTTCATACGAGACCTCCAGAGGGAGCTGATAAAGTCAGACGTCAATGTAAAACTAGTCTTCGACCTGACAAAGAGGATAAAAGAAAGAGCACAAAAGGAAGCACCCCCTCCAGGAGCCAGCAGGCGTGAGTGGTTCATAAAAATAGTATACGAGGAGTTATCCAAGCTCTTCGGCGGCGACAAGAAGCCCCAGATACTACCCCCTAAGACGCCCTGGATTATTCTACTCGTAGGAGTACAGGGTAGCGGTAAGACAACGACGGCGGGTAAGCTGGCCTACTACTACACACGGCGGGGGTACAAGGTAGCCCTAGTCTCCACAGACACCTATAGGCCGGGTGCCAAGGATCAGCTGAGAACTCTAGCCGACCAGGCGGGGGCAATATTCTACGGCGAGGACAAGGGGGACCCCGCCAAGATCGCTGAGAGGGGCGTGAAGTACGCCCTCGACAGGGGAGCCGAGATAATAATCGTGGACACCGCTGGCCGCCACGGCTTCGGAAGCGAAGAAGCACTCCTCCGCGAGATGAAGCAGATAGCCGACGCAGTCAAACCAGACGAAGTAATACTGGTCATTGACGCCGCCATAGGACAAAAGGCCTACGACCTAGCCAAGAGGTTCCACGAGTCAACACCCGTAGGATCCCTCATAGTAACCAAGATGGACGGTACAGCGCGTGGAGGAGGAGTACTCTCCGCCGCAGCTGCCACGGGAGCCACTGTAAAATTCATTGGCAACGGGGAGAAGATCGACGAGCTAGAGCCATTCCGCCCCACAAGGTTCGTCGGCAGAATACTCGGCATGGGCGATATAGAGTCACTCCTAGAGAAGCTAAAGGGCCTTGAAGAAGCCGAAGAGCTAGAAAAGGCTGCGGAAGACATATTGAAGGGTAAAATAAACATGAGAATCATTTACAGGCAGCTTAAGAGTATGAGAAAAATGGGGCCACTCTCTAAGGTTCTCCAAATGCTACCGGGCTTCGGTTTGATAGCGAAGCTAGATGATAACACGGCTAGGCTTGGAGAAGAGAAGATAAAGAAGTGGCTCGCTATTATTGAGAGTATGACGTACGAGGAGCTAGACAAGCCCGAGATAATAGATAGGAGCAGGATGAGGAGGCTAGCCATAGGCTCTGGAACAACAACTGAAGACGTGAGGGAGCTACTCGCATACTACAAGAACCTTAAAGTAATGATGAAAAGAATAAGGAGGGATAGAAGGCTCCTAAGAAGGCTGGGGCTAACATGATATTAGACGAGATAGACAAGTACAAGCGGGTACTACTATACTCCGATCCTAGAAATACTTATGATGCTGCTAGGTTCTTAGTCTACTCCCTCCTCATAAGTAATAATGCAAGGAGAGATACGCTGGCCCAGGTCAGGGTAGGGGCTAAGTGGATCATAGCACCAGGCGACAAGATCCGTCATCTACGCCCAGATGCCGATACAAGCGAGGGATGGGTCAGGGCAGTTCTCCGGGGCAAAAAACTGGGAGCCCTCTTATCGGAGAATCCACTAATCCCCGAGAGTGGTACGAGAATCGAGATCCGTCATTCTCGCACCGGTTCTCAAAAGCTCGATATTACGAGAGTAGAGCCACCCGTAACAGCTTGTCTGCACCGTGGCACTACATGTGATTCCGAGAGTGCTTTATCGTTCGAAGTCCGGGATTGGGGAGTGTGGAGGACTGTTTTAGTGTTAAATATTATCTTAGATAGGATTTGGGCTGGCCAGCCTCCTGTTAGGTGCTAGGCGCTCCTCTCCCTTATCCTGATGATCTTTGGTCTACCCATTATCAGCCAATACTCGACCGTGACTCCCGGTTGTAGTTTCTGTACCAGGTTGGGGTCATCGCTCGGTTTCTCGACTTCGAAGGTGTCATAGGTTTCTAAGTCCATAATCTGTAGCATATCACCCATATCAGCGAGTATCTGGCCTAGCCTCTTCTCGATGATCGGGACCTGCACACGAGTATCTACTGGGGCGACTAGGGTCTTCTTCTGCCCGCTGAAGATGCCAATAGCGACTACATGCGCTTTAGCGCTGCCATGCTTACCCGTCTTAGCCCTCGAGATCTCCACGATCCTGCAAGGCTCACCATCAATAACGATGTAGCTACCCTTCTTGAGCTCGCCAAGCGTTGCATAGTTCACGCTCACGCTTAGACACCCTCTAGTTGAGCCGGAGAGTTCACCCTTATAAAGCCTGGGGGCTCGGTGAACGAGCAGTCATCATTACCTGTTCAAGGCTCTAGTTCCCGGGTTCCGCCTCACAGCCCCCGATTCATTACTCTACATTAATCAACGGTTATTATTGAGTTAGGGATTAACATGTAACCGGTGCTCCCTGTTATGAATAATATTTTTGACTCGGAGGATATACGCGTTCTACGCAATAGTGTTAGGGAATTCGGAGAGAAATACCTAGCATCGGTAGCCGCTAGGATAGACCGTGAGAACACGGTTCCGGACAATGTTATTAGGGCTGCGGCTGAGATGGGCTACTTCGCCTTGAGGGTCCCTGAAGAATACGGAGGGCCAGGCCTCTCAACTCTAGAGAGCGCCATTGTCGTCGAGGAGCTCGCCCGGTATAGTAGTGCGGTATCAATAATGGCCACCGTATCAGGGACAATGGTGGCCTACCCGCTAGTCCACTATGCTAACGATGAACTAAAACAAGAATACTTAGAGCGCCTCGCAAACGGTGAGATAGGAGCCTTCGCCCTCACAGAGCCATGCTGCGGCACCGATGCGGCCGCCGTAACGACTAGAGCATTCTTGGACGGGGACGAGTGGGTTATAAACGGGAGAAAGACCTTCATAACGAACTCTCCATACGCCAGCTTCTTCCTAGTAGCAGCGAGAACCGGGAAGCCGGAGGATAGGCATAGAGGCGTATCCCTGTTCGTCGTTGACAAGTCCGATTGCATAGAGGTATCCAAGCTCGAAATGATGGGCTACCGGGGTAGCGGGACTAGCGAGGTCGTATTTGAGAACTGTAGAGTTCCCAAGCGTAACCTTGTTGGGGAGGTAAACAAGGGCTTCAAGATCGTAATGGATGCCCTCAACGAGGGCAGAATAATTACTGCGGCAACAGGACTAGGAGTTATGCAAGCGGCCTTCGACGAGGCATTCAATTACGCTAAGCAAAGAGAATCCATGGGTAAACCGCTAGTAGAGCACCAAATGGTCCAATACATGATAGCGGAGATGAAGCTACGCCTAGAAGCCGCCAGGACCTTAATTTACACAGCGGCAGTCAAAGTTGACAATGGAGACGATGACTACCCAATGTGGAGCAGTATAGCAAAACTAGCGGCGGCGCAATGGGGAGTTGATCTCGTTAGGATGGCGATGCAAGTCCTAGGAGGGATAGGCTATAGTAGAGAGAGCCCTGTGGAAAGGCATTATCGAGACATTAAGATGATCGAGATAGGCGATGGTACTAACGAGGTACAGAGAATGGTGATAGTGAAAGCCCTACTAGGAAAAGTAAGGGTGCCCCGCAGGTAACCTAGGATTTCTTCTTTCCCACTATCTCCTTAATATTTAATGTGCAGTATTTCCGGAAGGGACACCCTTTACAAGAGCATTTACTTGCTTTCGGCGCGATTATTGTAACTAGTCCTTGGGCGGCCAGCGTGTAATATATGAGTCTGGCTTCTTCCTCGGATATGCCTAATTTAATAGCGGCCTCTCTCAGCGTGTACCCATGTTTAATATAGTCTAAGAGTTTTGCTAGTAGGCTGGCAGTATTCTTCTTCATACCTTAGGCACCAGCGAGTAGGGTCGCTATATGGTATGTTATCGTGGCGAAGGTTATGGCTATGAGTATAGAGTATATAGCGTATCCTAGTACTGGCTTCCAGGACTTCAGTATGCTTCTCATAGCGGCCAGCGTAGCTACGCAAGGGAAGTATAGTGTTATGAGTACAAGGAATCCTATTGCTTGAGACGTGGTAAGCCCTATGCTCTCAATAGCTGTTTGGAGGGATTCCTGCCCGGCGCCCGTCGATATTGCTATCGCCGTGAGTACTCCTTCCTTCGCTATTAGACCATCCAGTAGTGCGACGCCAAGTATTTGATCTCTTTCCTCGCCTACTCCGATCAAGTGTGTTACATCGCCGACCCATTCTCCTATGATCCCACCATAGCTTTGAGATGGGTTAGTCGTGTACCCGTTCGGGCCATAGTATAGAAGCCCCCACGTTATTATCGCTAGTAGGAAGATAACCGTTCCAGCCTTTCTGAGGAAGTGGATCGTGTTGTCACGGATATACCACCAGATAACCTTCGGATGGGGCTTGTGAACGGGGGGCAATTCCATTATCAACTCTGGTTTAGCCTGGTATGGTAGCCCCTTCTTCCTGTATATTCGGGGCTGGATTATGCGCGAGGCTATCCAAGCCGTCATTAAAGCGGCTAGTAGAGCTTCGGTATAGATGGCTGTGACCGCAACTGTCTGGGCGACTACTCCTTTAATGAGAATACTGGTTACAGCGATTATGACTGCTAGTCGTGCCTGACAGGGTATGAATGGCACAGCGAATACCACTCTAAACCTCTCCTCTTCCGGTAGACCTCTCGTGGCAAATTCTGCTGGCACATTGCAGCCTAGGCCTAGCATGAGAGGGAAGACGCTCCTACCAGATAGGCCGAAGCGGTAGAATAATGGGTGAAAGCTTATCGCCATCCTCGTAGCAATCCCTGAGTCTTCGAGTATCCCTAGAGAGAAGTAGACTAGTATTATGAGTGGGAGGAAGCTGAGGACGAATCCTACGCCTCCGATAATGCCGTCGGCGACGAGCCCGTTCCAGGGAGGGGGTATGTGGGGTCTTAGCATATTACCGATTATATTAAATAAATCTATTAATAATGATGATAAATTGTATTTTTCAAGGAATTCGGCCGCGGCTCTCCACCCAAGCCAGTCGAATAATATGTTAAGAGGAAAGCCGGTATTAACCGAGAATACTGCTCCAAACGTGGCGAATAGACCTAGAATACTCGCGATAGGCCCGGCCACAGGGTGTAGTAGTATATCCGAGAATCTCTGCCACACATTACTAGCAGGGGTCCTCCTAACGACGGTATCCCTAATTATGCTCTCAATAATTGCCAGCCTTTTCTCAGCAATGTAAACCTCCGGTGGGACGCCGAGCTTAGAGAGGGCCTCATCATATACCTTCTCTGAGAGGCTTATTAGCTGGTCGTAGCCATGCTTTCCAAGTATTCTAAGGACAGCTTCACTCCTACTAACTATTTGTAGGGCCAGCCACCGGGTTGTTATCGAGAACTCTTCCGACGCTCTCACTACGAGGTTATTCTTCTCGACTTTCCTAATGTCTTCCTCGAGAAAACCGTAATCAATGCGTAGAATCGCTCGTTGTCTCGGAGACTCCTCTCCCGTTATGAACTCCATGAGCTTATCTATTCCCAGGCCTTCAAGCGCTGAAACCGGTACTACAGGAACTCCTAGAAGGGACTGTAAGTGCCCAATATCTATGTGAACCCCCATTGCGTGGGCCAGGGCGTACTTAGTAAGGGCGACGACCACGCGTCCATCAAAGGCCTCTATAGCCTGGACGACAAGGTTAATCCCCGCATCCGGGTTAGTAGAGTCTAGTAAAGTGATTATAAGGTCCGGTTTAAGCTCTAGCAGGGCCTCAAGGGTGACGTTCTCCTCCGGGCTGCTTGGAACTAGCCCATAAGCGCCAGGCAGGTCTAGGATGCAAACACTCCGGGAACCAGCCCTTATCCTTCCGATGTGTAAGTCGACGGTTACGCCTGGCCAGTTTGCAACACTAGACTTGCCTTTCGTGAGTGTATTATAGAGAACGCTCTTGCCAGTATTTGGCGCCCCGAGTAAAGCTACTAGCCTGTCACAGCTCTTCAAGGTGTTTTGTAGCTCTAAAACCGCTCTTTCAGCGTTCACTAGCCTTCTTCCCGGGAACCATGTGTTTCGGCTGGACAGTCTAATACTGTAGTATACTTACTTCCTGAAGTGGTTTCTAACTGCTAATCGTTCCTTTCAAGGCTTACACGGACACGGTCTCTTACGTGTAGATCTAACTGCGGATAGGGGATTACGATGTTGGCCTCGTCTAGGTGTTTTTTCAGCTTTGTTTGAATGTCTACTTTCGTAGCGAACCATGCCTGTGTCGGAGCCCAACACCTCATCCGTAGCTTAACGGCGCTGTCGGAGTAGTCTTCTACGAAGACTTCGGGGGCCGGGTTGACGAGGCAGAGTGGGTGTTCAGCCATTAATTCTTTGATAACTTTTGAGGCGTACTCGATATCGGTATCATAGTGGACTCCTATAGTGAACTCGACTCTCCTCGCCTTCATCCTACTATAATTCACTATGACTGTGTTGAAGACGTCATTATTCGGGATTCTAACTATGGGGCCTTCCCACGTTCTTATGAGTGTGGAGAAGACGTTCATACCGGCTACGATCCCCGAGTAGTTCTTTACCGTGACTGGGTCTCCTATGCGAAGGGGTTGTTCTATGAGGAGCATCAGGCCGCTAACAAGATTACTAAGTGTGCTCTGAGTAGCGAGACCTACTACTATGCCGGCGAAGCCGCCAGCTATAATAAGCGATGTAAGGCTTATTCCAAAGGGGTACAAGGCCCCGATAACAGCGGTAATAACGAGGGAGTAGTAGACTATTGCTTCAAAGGGCTTGTACACATGAGGGGGGAGCCTCTGCCCCAATGACCTCCTCATCAGGGCTCGAATGAACAGGGCGAATAGTACTCCAGCGATTAGTATCACTATGGAAACCATTATCTTGTAACCATTCGTTTCAACCGAAGAGAGTATTCTCGTAAGGGTGCTATTGCCCTCCAACCCCAAACACCCTCCTCACGGCTGTGGGAGATAGCGTTTCACAACGTCAACCCTCATCTCGAAGTTCTGGGAGTATGACTGGGTGAATGCTAGGACGCGCTTAGGCCTAGCGTACCGCGTAAGGAGTATGGGTTTAAGGCCGGGTATAGGAGGCCTGTTTGTCGTCTTAACGCTCACATTACCGTTACTCACTGTAACTTCAATCATAGGATAGTATATTCTACCCTTGCCATCCACGTAGAACTCGACGCCAGCAGCCCTGAATCCTATTCCGGGCAAGAGGACACTGCTCCCCCTGACAAAGAATCTAACTATCGCAGTATAGTCTTCGTACTTTAGGTCTTCGAAGTCGAATACCGCGTCGGATCTATAATAACGGGCGAGGGTGCCCTCTATGACGTCGCCTATCAGGGTGTACTTCACCTGGACGGGAGACAGCCGGATAAGCGCGAGGTCTCCAGCATAGACCTCGATCTCGAAGGGAGCTGTGATCCAATAGTCCTCTCCTTGCTCTACGAAGATCCTCTTGGCGAAGTCGATGTAGATAAAGGGAGTAGCCGGTAGAACCCTGTAGACTGCTGGTATGGGTACAGCGTATACCGGTCTTTCGGGAGGGACCCTCGCGGAGGCGCACCCGTAGCGGTCGCACGCCTCCAGGTCTCCATTGGCCTCTCGTACTATTCTAGCATCGGCAAGGCGTAGCTCTTCTCCAGGCATTATTTTCCATGGCGCCGTCAGCATGGAGGGCGTTTCTTCACTCATACCTACACCGTTATAGCCCCTCTCCTGGTCCAGTTATAAACGGTGCCTCCCGGGCTTGCCCACTCTGGTCTTAAAGGCGGAGGGTATTGTAAACGAGTACCTCGAGCCTATAGGGGATTCTATCCTCGTTGAGGATGGGAGAGTCAAATCCGTGAACCCTAAAGCCGGGTATGCTACGGAGAAGCAGTACCAGGGGTTAATAGCTCCTGCAATAGTAGACGCGCACCTCCACATAACTTGGATAGGCCTGGCACTGCAGGGAGCGGACCTCCAAGGCTCGAAAACACCGGAGGACGTAGCCAGGAAACTAGCTGGGGCCCAAGGACCGATTGCATACGGGCGGGGATGGGACCAGGAGAACTTCATAGTGAGAGGGGCGATGCCGACTAGGAAGCTGCTAGACCAATACGTTCCGGATAGGCCAGCAGTCGCAGTAAGAGTCTGCGGCCACCTAGCAGTCGCCAACACACTAGCACTCCACGCCTCTCAAATCCACTCAAGATATCCGGGGCTAGTAGATGTTGAAGAAGGCATTGTAAGAGAAGATGCTGTCTACCATCTGGTTGAAGCTCTCCTCGAAAAAGTAGACGCAAGCCTCCTAGTCGCTAAAGCACTCGAATACATCAAGTCCCACGGAGTACTGGGAGTCTCGAGCATGTCTTGCCCGGTAAGCGAGGCAGCCGCACTAGCTCGGATCCAAGAGGCTGGGAGGCTACACTCGAGGATCTCCTGCTATCCACGCCCAGAAGACCTAGATAGAGCACTACAAATCCTTGGAAGAGAAGGCAAGGCGGCGGTAGTAGGGATCAAGGACTTTGCTGACGGAAGTCTTGGAGCCAGGACTGCTTACCTGTCTATGGACTATAGCGACGATCCAGGTAACAGGGGAATGCGCCTCTTAGATGCGAAGACGATAATCAAGAGGGCGGGCCCGGTACTCCGCAAAGGCTTGAGGGTGGCTATACATGCTATAGGCGACGCCGCGCTAGATGATGTAGTAGAAGCCTACGAGACGCTATCACCGGGGCCTAACGGGAGGATAGAGCATGCGAGTATTGTAAGGCCAGGGCAGGAGAAGAGGCTTGCCGGGATAGGCGTCCACGTCGTAGTCCAGCCGCACTTCCGCGTAAGCGACTGGTGGATAACAGACCGGCTCGGCCAACAGAGGCTAACATGGGCATACCCCTTCCGTAGGCTCGCAGACTCCGGAGCCAGGCTTGCATTCTCAACCGATTCCCCCGTAGAACCCATAGATCCGGCTAAGACCTTCAGGGCCGCCTTATCACAATGCAGCCAGCCCTCATGCCTTCCAAGCGAGGCGCTAACCCCCGAGGAAGCATTTCTAGCCTACACTCGTAGCGCGGCCGAGGCTAGCGGGGGCCCGGTTGCCGAGCTCGGCCGAGTAGAGCAGGGCTCTCCAGCTTGCTTCACAATACTAGCAGGGGATCCAAGAAGGGAGGGTCTAAGAATCTTGGGGACAATCGATGTCGGGTGCTGACAGCTAGTTATCTAAGCATGCCATGATTAAACATATTCCTATCCCGAAAGAGTATCATTGACGGTGTTCCAACTATGGGCGAAGACTCGTGTGAACTCGCCCTCACCGGGACACGCGCCCTTGTAACGGCTTCAACTAAGGGGATAGGATTCGGGATCGCCAAGGTCCTAGCCTCTTGTGGGGCCCGAGTAGTTATAAATGGCAGGAATCCCGGCACGGTAGCCGAGAGCGTCGAGAGGCTATCCAGCCTGGGCGAGGTCAGCGGCATCGCCTGTGACTTGGCCCGTGAGGGGTGCGCTTCACGCTTAGTTAGGGAGGCGGCTTCAAGGCTCGGTGGGTTAGACGCACTCGTCTACGTACCTCCGCCTCCCCCAGGAGGCCGTTTCCTAGAGGTTAGCCTTGAGGACTGGAGGCTTAGCTACAGGTTGCTGGTCGAGGCCCCATAGAAGCGGTCAATGCTGCGGTAGATTACCTTCGCGAGTCCGAGAACCCCTCGATAACCTTCGTTACGAGTATAGCGGCGTGGGAGGTCTTCCCCGAGATTGCCACCAGCACGGTGCTAAGGCCCAGCCTACACGCTCTAACCGTGCTACTAGCCCGCGAGCTAGGCCCCTTAGGTGTAAGGGTAAACGCGATAGTCCCAGGCTACATACTGACAGATAGGCTCACGGCCTTAGCCGAGAATAGGGCTAGGGTGAAGGGTACTACGAGTGACAAGGAGCTGGAGGATATGGCTAGAATCATACCTCTCGGGCGTATAGGGGAAAAAGAGGAGGTTGGATGGATCGCGGCCTTCCTAGCCTCCCCGAGGGCCAGCTACGTTACAGGCGCTATAGTGGCGGCTACTGGCGGGTTACACAGGCTTACGCGTTAATCAGCTACTGGTTCCCAGTAGGCGATGTCTGTTATCGCACCGGTTCTCTCCTCCTCGGGCTTGAATACCGGTCTAACCCGCATGCCCGGGTAGACGTCGCCCGGCGATGCCTTCACAACGCCGATGTAGCCTCCTATCGCTCCCTGAGCCGTGATGAATGCGAGGACCTGGGGCTCTTCCAGCTTCCTCCCATAGAAGTCCTCGTGGATCACTGTGACGAGTGCCGCTATGAAGGGTCCCTCCACCTCGACGACCTCGCCCTCGCTCAGCCTCTCGTCTGGACAGAATGTTTTCGGTGGAAGTATCAGCTGATCTCCGCAGAGCATTCCAGGGACCTTCCCAGCCTTCAGTAGCTCAGCGGCTTTGAGGCCGTGGAGGCCTGGAGTGTAGAGGTAGTGGTCGACCTCCTGGCTACCCGGGAAGTGGACTAGGTCTCCGGGCAGTGCTCTCTTCCACCAGCTCACTGCTCACCACCCTCCACGGGCTCGAAGCACTCAATATCCGTGATGCTACCGGTCCTCTCCTCCGGCGGCTTCCACCTCGGCTTAACCTTCATCCCTATCACGCTTCCATCCATAACCTGCTCCGGGGTCACGCCGCAGAGCTTGTGGAATAGGCCGGCGAACTCGTAGCTATCCTCCCTATAGCCGGGAGCGTCGAGGCGTATTACCCCTACGATCTCGGGCTTCTCCATCCTACTCCTGTCAGTAGCGATATAGCTAACCACGGCAGTATGCACTACTCCAGTGCCAGGCAGCTCCACCCACTCGCTCGTGGGAACGTGGCAGTACTCGCAGTAGGCTCTGGGAGGAACGTATACTCGGCCGCAGACGGGGCACTTCACCCCGAGAATCTTGCCCTCCTTCAACCCCTTCAGGAAGCGGGACAGCGCTTCTCCAGCGGCGAATAGGTACTTGACACTAGGCTTATACCTTATCAGACCGGGGAGCCTCTCTAGATCCTGCCTCTTAAGATAGGTTCCCGGCGGATTCACAGGCTTCCCTTCACTCGCCACTCCCTACCACCTCCTAGTTGCCTAGAACAATAACGGTTCCAGCTTGCATGAGGTCGCCCCAAGCCTGGGCGACTCCCTTATGGACGGGCTTCTTCACCTGCCTCTTGCCCGCCTCGTACCTCAGCTGCCAGAAGATCTCGGCGACCTTCATGAGACCAGCCGCTGCTATCGGGTTTCCTACTCCTAGCAGGCCTCCGCTCGGGCTGGTTGGAAGCTCGCCGTCCCTGTCGAAGTAGCCCTCCTTGACCAGCTTCCACGCCTCGCAGGGCCTGGCAAGCATTAGCCCCTCTATGTGGTGTAGCTCCTTGTAGTCGAAGGGATCGTAGGGCTCTGCCACGTCTATCTCCTTCCAAGGCCTCTCAATACCGGCCATCCTGTAAGCCATCCTGGCTGCGTACTGGACGTATCTAGGGTATGCTAGCTCTCTGTTATACCAGTGGGTGTTATCCAGGGTGAAGCCCACGCCCTCAACCCAGACGGGCGAGTCAGTTATCCTCCTCGCAGTCTTCTCCCTAGCAATGACGAGGGCTACTGCCCCATCGCTGACCGGGCTTATGTCGAGCCTGTTCACAGGCCACACTAGGAGCTCGCTGTTCAACACGTCCTCCACAGTAATCTTCGCGGCGGCTTGAGCCGCAGGGTGGTCAAGGGCATTCCTCTTGTTCTTCACGCTAACCAGAGCGATGTCCTCCTTCTTGGCGCCACACTTGTACATGTACCTCCTCATCTCCATAGCGAATATCCATATAAGATTCGGGCCCAGCGGGCGCTCCAGTATCGGGTCCCAGATGTAGGCGAAGACGTACTGCGGGTGAGGCATAGCCGGGCTCATCTTCTCCTCTGCGACCGCCAGAACGGTGTCGCAGTGACCGCTCGCCGCATGCCACCACGCGGCTATGGGGACCATAACCCCTGTTCCGCCGCCGACGTAGACCCTGCTAACGGGCTTGCCGAAGCCTCCTGCTCCATCAGCCAGGTACTCGCCGTTAAAGTGAACACCGTCGAAGGCGTCCGGCGCAGTACCAGTAACTATGCAATCGATATCCCTCAGTGTAAGCCCAGCCTCGTTTAGGGCCTGGCGCGCCGCCTCCCAAGCGAGCTCTCTAGGAGTCTCCAGTAGCCTCCTCCGGAACAGGGTCATTCCAGCCCCTACAATTGCTACACGATCCTTCACGTGCAAGTTAACCCTCACACGAACCACCCCCTAACAACTAGGCCCAGAGAGAACCACCACGGCGCTCGTAGTGGTTGGAGGCCCCCTCCACGATGCTACAATAGCCCTCTCAGCGTCGGACAACTGGTGGGCTCCAGCCTCGCCCCTTAACTGTAGCACCGCCTCGAGGAGCCTCAGGAGGCCGGTAGCCTCGAGGGCAACGCCCATTGCTAGGCTACCGCCGCTGGGGTTGACTGGGTAGTAGCCGTCGTACTCGTACTCGCCCCTCTCGTATAGCTTGTGGGCCTCGCCCTCCGGCGCTAGCCCTAGCTCCTCAAGGCTCATCAGTAGGTACGGGCTAGCCCTGTCCTCGACCTCTGCAAAGTCCGTCGAGGATAAGGGGTCTCCAATCCCGGCCTGGCTGTACGCCCTTAGAGCGGCGATCCTCATCGAGGGCATCCTGCCCCATGTGTGCCACTCGAGCGTCCCAGTCCCCGTCTCGGTGGCGAACCCGACGCCCTCGATATAGACGGGCTTGCTAGTATACTTCTCGGCCAGATCAGGCCTAGCCACTACTAGTACTACTGAGGCGTCGGCGAACCCTGCTATATCGTAGCGGGTCAGCGGGTCCATAACTGGCTCGGAGTCTAGTATCTCGTCTATTGAGACCTTCCCGGCAAAGCTAGCCCTCGGATTGTTGAGGCCTCGGACTCTCTCCTCCGCTGAGACCAGGGCGAAGTGGCTTGCGTCAGCTCCAGTCCTAAGCATGTATGCCTGAGCATCCAAGGCCATCATGAACAAGGGGTTCGCGGGCTTCACGGGGCGAATGTGGAGGGGATCAAGGGCTAGATCGTATATTTCTCCTAGTGTAGCAATATCGCTAGGCTTAGCGTGGGACTCCACAGCCACGATATCGAACATCCCGGTCTCGATCATCATGACCGCGTGGGCAAGGGCCTGTAGCCCGTCTCCTGCCACCGTGAAGGTGGGCCTTAGGACTCCCCCGACTGGCTCTGGGGCGAACTCGTCTGCTATCGCTATGCCCTCCCAGAAGTCCTCTTGAGCGCTGATGAACGCGTCTACATCCTTCCTCGGGTCTACTCCAGCATCGGCGTAGGCCCTGCTGGCGGCTTCGAACACCATCTCCCTAAAGGAGACCTCGGGCGTCGTGGGCCTGGGCCCATACCAGCCCACTCCTATAATAGCGGCTTTCGCCAATACGGGATACCTCGCTTTGTCTATAATATGTTGCTACTTAGATTTAACAATTGGAAGCCTGCCAGTAAATACTAAAGGGTGCTAATCGTGGGCTACATCTGGACTCCTCCCCCAGAAGTAGTCTCCACCGCCAACGTGACACGCTTCATGGAGAAACACGGCTTCCCAACATACAAGGAGCTTGTCAAGGCCTCTACCCGGGACATGAAATGGTTTTGGGGAAACCTCCCCTCCTGGCTAGGAGTAGAATGGTTTAGGGAGCCCAGGGACGTCGTAGACCTCTCACGCGGCCCAGAATGGGCTAAATGGTATATCGGCGGGAGGCTCAACGCCGCCTACAACGTTGTGGACATGCCAGCTAAGAGGTACGGGGCCGGGAAGGAGGCCTTCACATGGGTCGGCGAGGACGGCTCGGAACGCCGGGTCACCTACGGGGAACTACGCGACATGGTTTGGAGGTTCGCCGCCTATCTAAGGGAGGAGGGAGTCGGTAAGGGAGACGTTGTCTCCATCTATGCTCCCATGCTCCCTGAGAGTATCGCCGCGATGCTAGCTGCCATGGAGATAGGCGCTATAGCGAGCCCCATATTCTCCGGCTTCGCCCCGCCAGCCGTGGCCCAGAGGCTAGCAGACTCAGAGGCCAAGGTGATGGTCACAGTCGACGGCTACTATAGAAAGGGGAGGAAGATAATCCTGAAGGAGAACGCGGACGAGGCTAGGAAGCAGGCAGGCTATCCGGCTAGAGTCGTGGTGATCAGGAGGCTAGGGGTGGATGTGCCTTGGAACGATGATGTAGATGTATGGTGGCACAGGGTCGTAGAAGGCAAGAGGCCCACCCCGGAGCCCGAGGAGACGGAAGCGGAAGATCCAGCCCTCCTACTCTACACTAGCGGCACGACTGGTAAGCCTAAGGGGGCAGTGATAAGCCACGCCGGAGCACTACTACAGCCCTCCAAGGAGCACTACTTCAACCTCGACATTAAGCCCGGGAGCAGTGATAGGCTGTGGTGGATTAGCGATATAGGCTGGATGATGGGCCCGTGGCAAGTCTTCGGCTCACAATTCCATGGTGCAAGCCACCTAGTAGTGGAGGGAGGGATAGACTATCCTGCTAGGGACAGGGTGTGGAGCCTCATAGAGAAGTACAGGGTGACGCACTTCGGCTTCGCCGCGACAGTCGCGAGGATGCTCCGGAGCTACGGTATAGAAGAGGTGGAGAAACACGACATATCATCGCTCCGGGCCTTCGGGAACACCGGGGAACCCATAGATCCGCAGACCTGGCTGTGGATCGTGAGAGATGTGGGAGAAGAGAAGAGGCCCATGATAAACCTCTCCGGGGGCACAGAGATCTTCGGGTGCTTTGTTCTCCCAAGCCCAGTAGTACCCCTCAAACCCTCCACCCTCTGGGGCCCCGGCCTGGGAATGGATGTAGACGTAGTAGACGATAATGGTAACCCTGTCCGGGGGACCCCCGGCTACCTCGTTGCGAGGAAGCCTGCGCCAAGTATGACCCGGGGCCTGTGGAGGGACCCCCAGCGCTACATTGAAACATACTGGAGCAGGTTCCCCGGCATGTGGTACCACGGGGACCTGGCACTCATAGACGAGGACGGCTACTGGTTCATACTGGGCAGGGCGGACGACGTGATAAAGGTAGCCGGGAAGAGGATCGGCCCGGCGGAGATAGAGGCCGTCCTCAACAAGCACGAGAAAGTGAAGGAGTCCGCCTGTGTAGGCGTACCGGACCCCGTTAAGGGAGAGGCGATAGTGTGCCTCATCGTACCCAAGCCGGGCTCCAGCCTGTCAACAAAAGAGCTCGAGGCCCTAAAAGACAAGGTGGCTGGCGAGGTCGGGAAGCCCTTCAAACCCAAGGAAATACTCGTCGTCGAAGACCACCCGAGGACTAGGAGCGGTAAGATAATGAGGAGGCTGATAAGGGCTATGGCCCGGGGCCACAGGGTCGAGCCTAGCCCTGTGATGGAGAACCCTGAGAGCCTTGAGGCTGTTCGCCGGGCGCTCGAACGCCTCCACTAACCTCTCTGCTCGCCGGGACAACCAGTATCTTGTCAGCAAGCCCCCTGCCTATCGCCACCTCGACGCCCCTAACCCTAACTATCACGGGGCTCCATGGATAGTACATGTTATTCTCAACTACCTCTAGCTCGGTTCCGGGGGCAATGCCCAGGCTCAGTATCCGGTTATAAGCTCCCATCCCGGCGACAATCGCCTTAACGATAACACGGCTCCCTGGAGGCGCAACGCTTAGGCTCATGGTCCCGGGCTCCAGCTGGGCCGGTACCTGTATTGCTGGACCGGGTCCCCAGTTCTTCCAGCCCCAGCCGGATCCTCTCCCAGCCCCCCAGCCTCGGCGCCACCATCTGCCCCACGGCATCTATACATCCCCGATACATTCACTGGTATCCCGGCATTATTAAATGAGGGTCTCTTCGGGTAAGCATAAAACTCTGCCCCCCGTTTGTCATAATGGGAGAGGGGTTGGAGGATAACGCTGGCTACAAGGCTATGCGCCTAATAATAGACTCGCTGGAACTACTGCTAGCCGTAATACTGGCCCTAACAATAGTGCTCTCATCGATCAAACTCTTCGAGGAAATGTATGTAGTCCTAATAGAAAATCCAAACCCCACTAAGAACGACGTACTAACCCTTCTCGACATGATACTACTACTCATCCTAGCAATAGACATACTTAGAACACTACTGACAGCCGTGGTAAGGAGGAAGTTCCCGATAAGAATAGTCATAGAAGCCGCAATGCTAGCGGTCCTCAGGGAGATCATTAGCGTGGAGATAAGGCACCTGGACTGGCTAATGCTACTAAGCCTAGGAATAGTATTCTTAATATTATCGTTCATGTGGATAATTATAGGAAGAATGGAGGAAAAAGGAAGCGTAAAAGAGGCCCTAGAGTAGGAGCCGGGTTCAACCCTGATACGGCTACACTGTATCGCTAGATCCACGGTCCCAGTACTGGTTACCTATATGGTTATATATGCCAGGAATGGCTGACCGCCGATTACGCCGAGGCCTGTACCCGGGTTCCATTACTTATCGTAGCTATCCTCGTATAGTTCTACCTGGCCTCTTTCCGGTTGGCAACTATCTCCCGAATCATCTATTCTCCCAGCCATCGTCATAATTCTCTAGGTGGTATGTCGCCGCGTACTCATAGCCTCCTACTATAAAGGCGGTTAACGCAGTGCGTGTCGGGCTTCTCTGGCCCTGGCTTATGATTGTCTGTGTTGCGCGGTACCCACCGTTATCATAGAACAATTGATGGCAATGCTGATCAGTATCCACCCCGCAACGTAGGTCCCAGCAGTCTTTGGCATCCCTTGTATCGGCTTAGGCATTCCTCAACTATGACCCATCTCCACCATCTCTCCCATACTTTCCACGGTAGACGCTCTGTCACGCTCTTTCGACGTACTCCGCAATGTGACGCTGTACTCTGCTGGCCCATAGTGGGGGGTTACAGTCGCGGTCCCAATTGTGAGGATAGTGCCTTAGTTGCCTCCATGGGAGCTTTTCTAGGCCAGTACCGGCTCCTTTTTATAACTATTATGACTACTACGAGTATCCCCGCTAACTTAGGGTCCACGCTTAGTACACCTCGTTCGGCTTACTGGTGGCTTGAAACGGAGGTCTCCTAGGAGGCTTCTAGGAGAGCCTGTCGAGCCACCTATATGATGCGCCTTGTGTGTTGTTTATTTAGTATTATATTATTTCATAACGTGATTATATTCACTAATATAGTAGTGTTTATTAAACCCAAAAAGTATACATATAATCAATACATTAGTGTATAGTATATACGGCGCCTCCTCCTACCCTTACTCTCCAGTTTGACAACCCGTATACCACCGATCTCACAGGTATTCCTCACGTGAGGGCCCCCGTCCGCCTGGATATCCACTCCGGGGATCTCGACGATCCTCAATCTATCAACGCTGGGAGGAAGCTTGTCAGCAAGCTTTACTAGTCCCGGTATTTTGAGGGCTTCCTCCCTGGGGAGCCAGTATACTTTGACCTCTATGCACTTGCCAATTATCTCGTTGGTCTCCTCTACTGCCTCTAGTAACACCTTCTTCCAGTCACCGCTGATCATTGAGAGGTCGAAGTCGTCCTTCGCGATGTCTGGGGCAATGTGGCCTCCGGTGACGAGGGCCCCGTACCTGTTGTATAGTATGGCGGCTAGGATGTGGCTGGCGGTGTGGAGCTTCATCATCCTATACCTGCGATCCCAGTCGATCACCCCCTTAACCCTGTCTCCAGGCTCGAGCCGGTGGCCTCTGGCGACGTGGCCGACGTCTCCATTGTCGAGCAGGATTGTATCCTCGACTCGGAAGCTCTCCTCACCCCTAAATAAGTAGCCGTGGTCGGCGTCCAAGCCTCCGCTGGGCCTCGGGTGGAAGGCAGTAGCGTCTAGGACTACGATATCGCCGTCCACCCTTACAACGCTAGCCTCGAACTCCCTAAGGTAGCTATCCTCCTGGTATAAGAGGCGCGTAGGCAAACCCAGAGACCCCTCCCTCTCTTAAAAACTAGGAGCAGAGCGATATGAATCCTCTCCTACACCGGGTATTACGGGGGTCTCCTCCCCTCATGCCGGGAGGAGGCCATCAACATCCTTCGGGGTAGACTCGTTGCATAGAGACGCCGACAACGCTATCATGACGCCGGGATTCAAATCACTACTAGACATGTTCCTGAGCCTAGTAGCCGCGGGAGTAGCCTATGGAGCCCTAGCCAGGGGTCCCTCACCCGAGTTCCTCCTAGTAGACCTCGCCTTCACCCCCATAATGCTCCTAGCAGGCCTAATAGCAGGGGTCCCCCTAGCACTAGTACTAGTGTCGAGCACGCCACTATGGCTCGCGGTAAAAGTCTCGCAACCGGGCCTAGTGGTCCAACAAGGCATCCCCCTCTGGCCCCTCATAATACTACTAGCCGCCCTGCGGGCTGGACGAGGGGCCTATGATCTCTGGTACATCGCGTCGAGCATGGGCAGGCTCGGTAAGATGCTCGACACTATAATTATCCAGGCAGGCATACTAGCCAGCGTTACTATTCTCGGAGGGAGCGTGATAATCTACCTTGCAGAAGCGGGAGCCCCGGGTAGCAGTGTGCACTCCTACCTAGACGCCCTCTGGCTAACACTTGCAACGATAACTACCGTAGGCTACGGCGACATGGTACCGGTAACAGGACTCGGCAAGGCCATAGCAGGAATGATAATGCTCGTAGGCATAGGATTGTTCACATTCTTCCTGTCAAGCCTGGCCGCGGGCCTGGTGAAAGTGGTGATGCTCGAAGAGCCGGTATCCCCGTTGGAGAGGAAGAAGAGGCTGATAGCTGAGATGGTTAAACACCTAGGCGACCTGACCGAGGAAGAGTTCAAGAGCATGATAGAAGCCTTGAACCTAATCTACACTATCGAGACAGCTGATAAGAGAAAGCTAATCGAAATCGACCTAAGCCCCGAATCCCTCGGCATAAGCCCCGAAATCTACAAGGGGGCGAAAGAGGACTCTGACAGCGTTTCTGCCACCTAGTCTATAATACTCGAATATTAATAAATAATAATTAATAAAAATAAATTATAACGTATTTTATAATTATCAGATAGACATTTTACCGGAGTCTGAAAACCTAAGTGATATTGATCCTGGTGACCTGGATGCCGAGGCGACATTCGCGAGTCCGCATAGGTAAGCGTGGCGTAATAGTCATACCAAAAGAGATACGCGAGGAGCTCGGATTAAGAGAGGGAATGGTTCTTGATGTAAGAGTAGAAAAAGATGCAATAATCTTAAAAACTAAGGATTTATGGATGGAATTAAGAGAGAGGGGGAGAAAGCTAAGAGTAGACCTTGACGCGGCTGAGAGAGAGCTCGATGAGGCGGACGAGCTTTGGCTCAACAGGTTTCAACAGCAATTGTAGATACTTATGCGATAATGGCGGATCTCACTGGACAAGCTCCGCGAGGAGCAGTAGAAGTCCTCGATGATATTAGAATGGGGCGCATTGAGGGGATAATTCACTATTTGATAATATATGAACTATCCTATCATTGGAGGAAAAACAGGTTGCCTTTTGCCAGTGAAGCGGAACTATTAGAATTTATACATAAATATTTTACTATTATTACTATAGATGAGAGAATAGCATTGGAAGCATCAAAAGTTAAAATTATAGGCGATAAGTTATTGCTTGAATCCGGAGATCCAGGCCTTAAGCATCGACGGCTGTCTATCGCTGATTCTGCAACAATAGCTTTAGCAGAGAAAACAAAATTACCGATCATTACGGGTGATATGGATTTATCATTTGTTGCGGAAAGGCTTGGATTAAAGGTTATATGGTAGGTTTTTAAGATATTTCTAATATTTTCATAGATTATAGATTTATTCTGGGCAGGGGAGTCCGCGCCACTCTTTAATTAGGGACTCGTCTACATGTAGGTTGATTTCCTCTTGTGAGAGCCTTGTGACGCCCCTTAGAACGCTCCTAATAGTCCAGCCCTTGATCCTAATGTGTACTAGTGTGTAGTGTTTTCGCATTGCGGTGTAGACTACTTCCCCAGTGATGTCGCCGTCTCTAAGGTATACTGCTTCCGGGGGGAAGCTCACAGGGATTCCTCTACTAGTGAATGGGGGACCGCATGCAACGTTGTGGCCGAAGAATAGGGCTACTTCCAGGCTTGGGGGATTGTAGTAGAGGCTGTAGGGGTCCCCTGCTCCTAGAACCCGCCCGTCCATGAGCACTGCTAGCTTGTCAGCTATTTCGAGGGCCTCGTCCTGGTCATGAGTGACCTGGATAGTCGTTATACCCTCTTCCCTGGTTACCTCAACCACGAGCCTGCGGAGGCCCTCCCTGAGGGGAAGGTCTAGGTGGGCGAAAGGCTCGTCCAGGAGAAGCACCCGCGGGCCAGCCGCTAGCACGGCGGCGAGGCTGGCCCTCTGCAACTGCCCGCCGCTGAGCGTTGAGGGAAGCCTGTCGAGCACCTCGGCGATCTCCAGCCTCCTGGCTAGCCTATCAGCCAGCCTCTCAGCCTCGCTCCTAGACAGGCCCTGGGACTCCCCGGCTACTATGATATTCCTCCTAACGGTGAGGTGCGGTAGGAGCACCGGCCTCTGGCTTAGGAGTACCGCCCTTCTCTCCCATGGAGGGACCCCCAAGACGCTCCTATCGTCGAATACGACGTCGCCCTCGTCGGGATCCAGCAGGCCGGCAATAATGCGGAGTAGAGTAGTCTTCCCAGCCCCGCTAGGACCGGCGACCACTGTAACCCTGCCGGGCTCTGCCTCGAGTGAGACTCCTCGGAGAACCTCTACTCCGTCGAACCTCTTAGAGACTCCTCTAACCTCTACACAGGGCCCCCGCAACACTACGCCTCCGACAGAGGTGGGGGACCCTCAGGGCGTAATAATATGGAGGCAGAGCACTATGATAGTTAACCGTGGAGGCGGTCCCCGTGGCCTGGTTCCATGGAAAGGGCCTAGTAGTAGAACTAGATGGTGGGGGAGCAAGGGCCCGGGAGGAGAGGGTCCCCCAAGAGTACTACCAGCTCCTCCTCGGCGGGAGGGGCCTCGGAGTCCTATTATGGACCCTACACGCGGGCTCGAGGGACCCTCCCAGCCCCCTGGACCCTGGTAATCCCCTGGTTATCTCGCCTGGAGGACTAGTAGGTAGCCCCCTCTCCACGGCGAGCAAGACGGCGTTCGTAGCGAGGAGCCCGCAGACGGGCCTCCTAGGCAGGGCTATGACCGGTGGGAGGATCGGATGGGAGCTGAGGAAGGCGGGTTACGACTACCTAGTCATAGCTGGCGGCCTGGAAGAGCCCGGAGTCCTCATAGTAGACGATGAAGGCGTTAGGGTTGAGCCTGCTGGAAGCCTGTGGGGCTTAACAATAGGGGAGGCCCGGAGGCGCTTGCAGGAGGAGTACAAGGGCTACGCAGACGCAATCATAGGCCCCGCAGGCGAGAACAAGTCCAGGATCGCCATGATAGATACGAACGGCAGGCAAGCGGGGCGAACAGGGCTCGGAGCAGTAATGGGGTCTAAGAACCTGAAAGCCATACTCGTGAAGGGACGGGGGACCCTCAGGCCAGCCAAGCCCGGGGAAGCCAGGGAGATAGCGAGGAGGCTGAACAGGGAGACACGGGAGCACCCTGCGAGCAAAGCCCTCGTAGAATACGGGACCCCCATAATCATGGACTACACCAACAAGAAGCACGGCGTGCTCCCCAGCCTGAACTGGAAGAGAAGCACCCTCTCCTGGTGCCCAGACCCCGAGAAAGCCCACGCCGAGCTCTCCAGGTTCGCCCCCAAGCACCGAGTCTCGAGGAACCCCTGCACGGGCTGTGGGAGGCCGTGCTCGCAAGTCCTGGAGACGGGGGAGGGACGAGTCGACGGGCCGGAGTATGAGACTGTGTACGCTCTTGGCACTAACATAGGAATCTGCAACATACGAGAGATAGCATCGCTTAACAGGCTGGCGGACGAGCTCGGCTTCGATACCATCAGCCTGGGAGCAACGATAGCATGGGCAATCCACGCTGGTGAGAAGGGCATAATTGTGGGGACTCCAGGCTGGGGCGACTACGAGGCGATACGGCGCTTAATCGTGGACATGGCCCACAGGAGAGGGACCCTCGGAAGCCTGCTAGCGGACGGTGTAAGAGCGGCGGTGGAGCGCCTCGGGGGAAGAGGCGGCGACCTAGCGCTGCACGTAAAGGGCCTAGAGCCCCCGGCCTACGATGCCAGGGGGCTCCGCGGCATGGCTCTCGGATACGCGGTGGCGAGCAGGGGCGCTGACCACCTGACGAGCGGGGCCTACGCCTTTGAGCTACCCGGAAGCCTCTGGCGGTTCAGCGGAGTTGACAGGCTCTCCTACGAGGGTAAGGCCCTCCTCGTGAAGGCTGGCGAAGACCTAATGGCCTTCTATGACAACACGGGGATATGCAAGTTCTCCCGCTACACACTACACCCCGAGAACGTCGCCCCATTCTGGAAAGCAGTCACAGGCATAGACCACGCTCCCGGAGACCTGCTCGAAGCCGGTGAGAGAACGATCACGCTCGAGAGGCTTGTCAACCTCTGGCTAGGCCTAGACCCGGAGAGAGACGACACTCTCCCAGAGAGGCTCTACACTGAGCCGATAAGCGACGGTCCAAGCAAGGGCCAGGTCATCGACAGGGAGGCCTTCAACACTATGAGGAGGGAGTACTACGCCTCCAGGGGCTGGAACCCGAGGGGTATCCCTACGAGCTATACCCTGCTACGCCTAGGCCTCGAAGAGATACTCCCGAGCAACCTGAAAGACCTGGCAACCCCGAGCCTAAGATAACCCCGTTATCAATACAATGATAAACGATTTTACTACCCCGTTGAGGGACCCCCGACACACCGGTGGAAGCAGTGAACAAGACAGCACTCTCAATACTAGGATTCATAGTCATACTCATAATAATCGGGGGATTCGCCTACTACCTCTACGCGGGCAGGGGAGGCTCGAGTAAAGAGTTAGTAATCTACGTGTACAGCGACTTCATGGCCTGGGGCGAGCACCCCAACCAGACGTGGGCAAAGGTATTCGACGCCTTCGGCCAGAAATACCACGTAAAGGTCAAGGTGAGAACATTCGACGACGCCAGAACAGCCCTCCTAGCAGCGATAAACGAGTACAAGAGGGGGGCGAGGACGGCCGACCTTATCATAGGAGTGGACAACCTCCTCATACACGAGGCGAGGAAAGCCGGGATAATCCAGTGCTACTACAGCCCAGTCGCCGAGAAGACCGTGCCAGAAGACGTGGCCAAAGCCCTAGATCCGGAGAAGTGCGTAACACCAATAGACTACGGCCTAATAGCAATAGTATACGACCCCTCTAGGCTACCAGCAAACATAACTAGCATACTAGCTAAGCCAACACTGGAAGACCTCTCAAAACCCAGCATAGCCAGCAGGCTAATAGTCGAGGACCCCACCAAGAGTAGCCCAGGCCTAGCCTTCCTCTTCTGGGAGATAGGAGTATCTGAGAAACTCGAAGGGAAGAACTGGACAACCTGGTGGGAGAAGACCAGGAACTACATCTACGTAGCTCCCAGCTGGGGCAAAGCCTACGACGAGTTCCTAAGAAAGGGGAGCACCAGAGCGATAGTAGTAAGCTACGGCACCGACCCCGCCTACAGCGCTTGGGAGAACAAGGGCGAGCCAACCCTCAAGGCGACCCTGATCTACTACAATGGAAAGCCCACCGCATGGCTCCAAGTAGAGGGAGCCCTAGTAGTAAAGGGACAGCCAGGCACCAAGCTCGCGGAGAAGTTCGTCGACTGGCTCCTCTCCCCCGAGATCCAGTCACTAATACCCAGCAACCAGTGGATGCTACCAGCCAATAGCAAGGTCCAGCTACCTAGCTACTACAAGTACGCCCTCACACTCAAAGACGCCGAGATAATAGTAAACAACCTCTACACCCCGGACGAGATTAGCAAGAACTACGAGAACTGGCTACTAACATGGACACAGTTAATGGCCTCAAAGTAAAACCCGGGCGTGGAGCTGTGGATTGAGGCCGCCCGAGTATCCACTACTCTACAGGAAACTACCAGCATGGCTCAAGGCCTTAACAATAATAGTAGTACTCTCCTACATTACACCCCCAATCCTCCTAACACTATACCTGCCCGGGGCCAAGGCTGGGATTCTCCACAGAATAAACCTCCCCTGGATACTGGAATGGACAACCCTCCAGGCCCTAGCCTCCGCCACCATCGCCGCAGTAATCGGGGCCCCGATAGGCGTAGCCGCCGCCTACTACGGGTCCAGGATAGCCCGGTCCTACAGGGTCCTCGGCCTCCCAGTATTCATGGCCCCGAGCGTCGCGGTAATACTAGGATTCCGGTGGCTCTCCATGGTAACAGGTCTAGCGGGCCTGGCCAAGGCACCCACAGGCATAATAGTAGTGCACAGCTACTACAACATCCCTCTAGCCGCAGTACTAGCCTACAGCTCTGTAGCCGGGATACTAGGAGAGCTAGTAGAATACGTTGAAACCATAGGACTCCGGGGAGCAAGGCTGTGGAGAAACCTCCTAATCCCCGCCGCCCTACCGGGCCTAGCCTCAGCATGGCTACTAGCGTTCACCTACTCCTTTATAGGCCTCGCCGCCCCCCTAATGGTTGAAGGCGCCGCCTACCGCTACTATACTCTCGAGGCATGGATCTACACAATCTTCTCCGGGTTCCCCGAGTACACCCGGGTAGCCGCCGCACTAAGCCTTGCCCAGGCAGGCCTCCTCTCAATACTACTCTTCGCTATACTACGGGCTAGCGAGTCCAGGCCTCGGGCCCCACTTGAGGGACCCTCACTGGTGCGACGGAGAAGATCACTTGCCGTCATTGTCTTAGACGCTTACTCCCTTGTAGTCCTCGTATACCTCTACCTTCCAATACTAGGAGTGTTCCTAGAGAGCATCTCGGGTCCACACGGCTTCACACTGCAGGCCTATGAGAGGCTCATACACGGGAATCTACCACTACCGCCCGGGGCAAGCTTCACAAGGGCCCTGGCCAATAGTCTAGTCTACGCGGTCCTGACAGTAGTCCTAGCGGTCCTGCTAAGCCTCCCAATAGCTCTCAGCAGGGGAGTAGAGCAGAGGCTAGCTGGCTTAGCGCCCCTCCTATTCAGCCCCGTAACAGTGGGGCTAGCCCTATACCTAGTACTCTACAGGCCCCTATCACTACTAGCAGGAGGAACCCTCACCACAATTCTCCTAGTAGTCCTAGCCCACACCTCGGCAGCGTTACCACTCGCCAGCAGAGCCGTGGACCAAGCGCTATCAAGGGTCACGAGGGAAGCGATGCAATTCCTGGCCCAGCTCCGACTACAAGGTCACGAGCTCGCCAGGCACTTGCTGGCACTTGCAAAGCCTGGTGTCACCAGCGCTACTCTCCTAGCCGCGGCGGCGAGCCTGGGAGAGTTTGGGGCAACACTTGTCATAACGGAGCCTTCAACGTGGAGTCTTGGAGTGCTCACCTACAGTCTCTACTCGGCGGGCCGGCTACTTCCCGTGGCGTCTGCTTCTGCTAGTATACTGCTGGCTGTTACCTTGGCTGTGAGTATTCTCCTCTCAGGTAAGATTAGGGAGTGGTTTTAAAATGCATGTATAAAAATTAAAATTTTATTTTCATTATAATTTAAAATTTTAGGTATACCTTCTAAAATATAAAAAGATTATATAAGAATAAACTATTAGCTAAAAACATCTTTTAAAACAAATCTTCAAAGAATAAATACCGGTTTGTAGGCGGCCTTGCTCGGTGTAATGTAGCCTTGAAGAAAGTCGGAGAAATACGCCATGAATCAAGTATAAAGAACTTAGTATATGTACTAACGAGCCCAGACGATCTACTACCAGGAATACCCTTCGTAGTAGGCCTCTCCGGAAAGAAGATAAGGCTCTTGTTCCGGCGCTTACTATTCCGCTTCCAAGACGACTATGAAATAAACTCAGAGCAACTCGAGGAAGACGAGGTAAAACTAACTTTTAAAGGAGAAAAAAGCACCATAATAATCCTATTTAAGATCTATCCCAGAATTATCCAAGTATTCGCCGATTATTCTGGGCCAAGGAAGTGGGTTGTGTGGCCTAGGGTCAAAGATCTAGCACTATCAATAGCAAGGTTCGCGGTTGAACACGCTAGCCATGTCGAGAAGGTAGAGGTAGAGGTTAAGGAGGATTATTCTAGAATGCTAGCGGACCTATCATGGATTACAAGGCTACTAATGAAGTCAATGCTTGTCAAGACTATGGACGTTGTTATAAGGAGGGGAGAATTCAACAAGTTTATAGAAGACCTCCACAATCTCGGAGTCTTCAAGAATTATAAGATGATATACGTGTCTGGAAGTGGTAACGGGAGCTTCCGGCTACTCTTCATCAACGGTGAGCTTGTGGGAGTATACTCGATTGTTGAGGGAGAGGAGGTCTTAGGAGACACTACTAAACTTAATAATCTTGAAGGTTATTACAAAGTTAAAATTTATGGGAGCATTACCCCGACCCTAGAGGTGAAATAGTAATGGTGTCTAGGAAGCTCCACAGGCCCCTCACCGTAGCAGGTGAGGGTGATCACAGGTTCATCTGGCTAGGCCTTGATGAAGCCGACATGGAGAAGGGTATACTCGCAAACCAGTACCTAGTAATCCACAATGGGGAAGCAATGCTATTAGACCCGGGAGGCTACTTCGTATTCCAACGAGTCCTCCAAGCAGTAAGCGAGATAGTCGATCCAGCTAATGTGAAGGGAATATTCTACAGCCACCAGGACCCTGATGTCGTGGGATCGCTAAACCTGCTACTAGACTTTTTCCCCAACGCTAAGATATACGTATCAGCCTTATGGTCGAGGTTCCTTCCACACCTAGGGGCTATCGCGAACCTGGACATTGTAGAGATACCCGATGAAGGCATGAATATCGACTTGGGAGGAGTAAGCCTCCAAGCGATACCAGCCCACTTCCTGCACTCGCCCGGCAACTTCACACTATACGACCCAGAAACTAAGGTCCTCTTCTCTGGAGACATCGGGGCCGCAGTATTTCCTGAAAACGAGTGGTACCTATTCGTGGAAGACTTCGAGAAGCACCTGGCCTACATAGAAGGGTTCCACAAGAGGTATCTCTGCTGTAAGAAGGCGTTGGACGCGTGGCTCTCCCGGGTGAGGGGCCTAGAGCTGGAAGCCGTGGCTCCTCAGCATGGGGCGATATTCCAGGGTGAGAAGGCCGGGAGGTTCCTCGACTGGCTCTCGAAACTGGGAAAAATAGGTGTAGATCTTATTTACTAGGAATATTTTACTATATTACTCCTAGCCTGGCTACTACAGCTATGCCAAAGAAGAAGGCGTAGAATATCACGGCTATGGCTAGTAGCAGTATTATCACTGGGTGGGGCTTTATCGCCTCGTAGATCTCCTTGGGCAACTGCTTGATTAGCTTAGTGTTAAGGTAGAGTAGGAATGCTGGCGATAAGAACATTGTGAGGAGGCTCATGACTGCCCCGAATACTACTAGGTCTCCATAGCTTACTCCAGCTAGGACTGCGGCGGCTACTAGTATGAACTCCACGATTATTATTCCGATCCACCAGTAGGCATACCACTTCCTGATATCCTGTTTCACGAACTTCCTGACGCCCTCGTAAGTTATGTAGAGCGTGTCCGCGGCCTGTCTCACTAGTCCCTCCATTAGTGCGACTTGGGTGTTGAATAGGATTAGCCACACGCTTAGTAGGTATAGGTCTCCTCCGACCTTTCCTAGGGGCGTGCTCTTGGCTATCGCATCTGCTGTAAGCTGAAGTATGTGCCCCTTGATCTGGCCTAGGCTCATGGAGGCGGTTATCCCGGCCTTGTAGAGGAGGCTGTAGCTTATCATTATGAAGATCAGTACTGTTATGAAGTTGCCTAGGAAGAAGACGTACCATAGCATCTCATAATTTCTCTTCTTCCAGCCCCTTATCCTCTCAGCGTTCTCCGGCGTGCCCTCGGGTATGGCGCCGTATGGGTCTAGAGCGGTCGGCTTGCCCGTGATGCCGGGGATTGTCCTGATATATTTGCCTAGGCATGTTCAAACGGACCGTAGCCATGATAATGCCGGGCTGGGTCTTATCGCAACCACTGATTCCGACCCAGGCGTCGAAGCCGTGACTGTTTACCTGGGCTTCAACGGTGTCGGCTATGAGCTCCCTGCTGATTAGGCTATACCTCATGCCGGGCGTGCCCATGTTTATGCCGTCATTAACGACGATTGTTGGTACGGTGAGGGGCTTGCCGCCGGCCGCCCTCACCCCCTCCTTCACGGCGAGGCTCAGCTGGAGGGTGTGGAAGTTGCAGGGCCCTGCCTCGCTCCAAGCAGCGACTACGGCTATGAGAGGTTTCTTGAAGTCTTCCTCGGTGAAGCCTATCGCTCTTAGGTAGACACGGTGCGGGAGGTTGTCGGGGCCGTCGTACCAGAGGCTACTGCGGGGTCTCAGGCTCAACTAGCCCACCCTTTGGACACATTAAAACTAAATGAATCAGTGATAAAAAATCTTGACCATGAAATAACCTATAAACTAGGCCAGGGCTGAAGTCCTAGACGAGGTGCAGGAGCCGTGGGGGAGAGGATAAAGTATCAAGACTTCGCCAAGGTCGACCTCCGCGTAGGCAAGGTGATAGAAGCGGAGAGGCTCCCCAACTCTAGAAAGCTAATACGCCTCATAGTGGACCTGGGCGGAGAGAAGAGGCAGATACTTGCAGGCCTTGCTAAATGGTACAAGCCAGAGGACTTCATAGGGAAATACGTCATAGTGGTAGCCAACCTTGAGCCGAAGAAGATGGCTGGAACTGTGAGCGAGGGGATGATACTGGCAGCACCGTGTAGCGATGAGGAGAAGCCCGCGCTCCTAACTGTGTCAGAGCCTGTGGAGCCAGGTAGCAAGGTCTGCTAGGAAACACCCTTAAGCCTCCCAGGTGAGAGTTAAACTAGTGGGTATCGCCTGGGTGACGGCGCCGTTAACGGCGCTGGGGATGAGCCCGGGTATCCGGGCTCCCCAGTTTGCTTAGAGGTACTCCTCGGGTGGTACATAGAAGAGTAGCTTGGCCTTGTGGTAGTCCCTGATAACAGTCCTGGCGGCTTCTTCTATCAATGGCTCCTTAGTCTTCTTGTACCACCAGCCCCTCTTCTCCGCTAATAGTTCCAGGATCCTGTAGGGGTCCCTCTCCTTTATCCCATAGGCCTTCTCGACAGCCCTGGGGTTGTAGTGTAGGGCCCTCTCTAGGAGGGCTACCGCGGGGGGTACAGGGTCTACAAGCTCCTCGGGGCTCCTCCCCCGTATGATTGCCTCGGGCCACCCTCCCTCAACCGGGATAACGCCTGGCGTGTCTATCATGTAGAAGCCCGGCTCTATCTTGAGTAGCTGGATGGACTTTGTGTAGCCGGGGCTTCCGGGTATTGGGCTTGTGCTAGCCCCCTTCCTACCTCTTAGTGCGTTTATAATGCTGGATTTGCCGGTCTTCGGGTAGCCTACCACTGCGACGCTGAAGGGTTTGATCCTCGCGATGTGCTTGATGTAGCCTCTTAGGACTCTTGTCCCGAGCCTATGCCTCGCCGAGACGTATAGTACATCGTATCCCTGGCCCTCTATTATTCGAGCCCACTTATCCGCGACCATCCTGGGCACTAGGTCCGCCTTGTTTAGGACTATTACAAGGTCTTTATCCAGGGCTCTAGCCATCTGCTCGAGCCTTCTACTCCTGGTGTGAATGGGGTCGCGTATGTCTACTACCTCGACGACTACGTCAGCGTTTTTTATGGTCCTCGCTAGTAGGCGCCATGATGCTAGCTCCATTGGCCTGCACCGCCTGCTTTAAGGGTTGTGGGAGAGTGAAGGCTATTAATTAAGATAGTCGCATGACAAAAATAAATGAGAAATATTTAAAAAGTATATAGTTTACTATCCTATTTAAGCGGGTTCTACGTGGATTATGTTAACCGGACAGCTGTCAGCTGCCTCCTGGACGCAGTCCTTGAGGTCGTCCGGGACTACGCCCTCGGCCACGTTGGATGGGTCGGTCCTGAACTCCTCCTTTATCTGGCTCTTCCCGTCCTCGTCGCTCATCTCGAAGACTTCGCCGCAGATGGAGACGCAGACCATGTCGCTGATGCACGAGTCTCTTGGGTCGATCTTTACCTTGTAGGGCATTCCTCCTCTCACCTCTCGCCTTCTGGAGTCGTGTCTTTACTCTTGGGCTTCAAGATTATAAGGTTTAGATATGAAGCTGGTTAGTGCATCTTAGCGATCATGTGAGAATACTGAAAAGGCTATCGTCTATACACGCTTTCATAGAGTGCGATTCGGAATTAAGGAATATGTATTATTTATTTTAGGATTCCTTTTAGGCGCCTAGGCCGCAAACGCTTGCTATAAACCAGTCGAGTTCCTCCTCATCTCTCCTAGTAGCCCTAATCTTTATCCTCTTTTCCTCCTTCTCCCTTAGTCTTACCACACTACTCATACGGATCACCTCGCTCGTTCCGGTTATAGTCTATAGTCGAGAGAGGTAATAAGGCCTTGTACGAGTAGTCTTAGACAATAGGCGAAATAAAGCTGTCAGGGCTTCCTCCTTAATAGTTTATAATCAGCCCTACTTAGGAGTAGTTATTCGTGGACCACGCTTACCTCGGTGTACCGGTTTTGCAGGGAGAATCCCTTGGAAGGGGCTCGTATAGGTACTCATGTCCGAACTGCGGTGGAACTAATACTGAGGAGCGTTTAGTGAAGGGTCTCCCCTGCCCCAGATGCCTACCGGATGCAAGAGGGATAGACTCCTCAATAACCTCGATCTACGAGGCTCTGGAGAAGGCTGGAACCCTGAGGAAGGGTTATCGTGAGCTGGCAAAGCTCGAGGAAGACGCTAATGGTCTCATAGCCTATTTTGAGAAGGCTTTAGGCACACCTGCATGGGGGGCCCAGAGGACCTGGGCTAGGCGTCTCGTAAGGGGAGACAGCTTCTCCATAATAGCGCCCACAGGCGTTGGTAAGACAACTTTCGGAACTATTGCAAGCCTGTACTTAGCGTGCAAGCACAGGAAGAGGTCCTACCTTGTCTTCCCGACTACAACGCTAGTCGAAATGGTGTACAGGAGGGCAAAATCGTTCGCAGAAGCCCTTCATTGCAAAGCCGGGATTATAGCAGTACACAGTAAGATGAGGAAGAAAGAGCGCGAAGAAGCTCTTGAAGCCCTAGAAAGCGGCAATTATAGGATACTCGTAACCACAGCCAGCTTCGCCAGGAAAAACGCTGAGATGCTTGCTGCTCAAGGCTTCCGCCTGGTCTTCGTTGACGATGTCGACGCCGTCCTGAGGAGTGCGAAGAGCGTTGATGCAATACTACGAATAGTCGGCTTCACAGATGAAGATATCCAGGTAGGACTAGAACTCCTCCGAATCCAGAGGAGGCTAGCGGCCCTACGAGTTGAGGCGCAGAGACTCGAGCTAATCGCTTCCAGGGAGGGGCCTTCGAGTAAAGCATGGGAGAGACTTGAAAGAGTCAGAGAAGAGATGGATAAGTTATTGAGGGAGGCGGAAAAGCTTGAGGCTAAGATTAGGAGGGCTGCGAGGAGAGCGGCAACCCTAATAGTCAGTAGCGCCACAGGTAGGCCTAGAGGCTCCAGGGTTAGGCTCTTCCGGGTTCTACTCGGCTTCGAAGCTGGTGGTAGGAGCGACATCGGCCTCCGCAGGGTGATAGACACCTACACGTTCCCCCATAGTAGAGAGGAGCTATACGAGAGGGTAGTGGAACTGGTAGCTGGGGAGTTCAGGGACGGGACCCTAGTCTATGTACCCATAGATCACGGCGTTGAGGGGGCAGAGCGTCTAGCCGAGATGCTACGTGAGAGGGGGGTAGAGGCTGAGGCATTCCACGCTAAGAAGCCGTTATCGCTCCTCGACGACTTCGCTGAGGGCCGGTTAAACGTATTGGTGGGGGTTGCTAACTACTATGGAGTCCTAGTTCGTGGAATAGACCTTCCCGCGAGAGTCAAGTATGCCCTGTTCGCGGGGGTCCCCCGCCACAAGTACACGATAGACGTGGGATACCCCTCGCCAGGGAGCATACTACGCCTCTTAGGCCTGCTAGCAGATCTTCCCCTAGAGGAGGTTGCAGAGGAAGCTCGGAGGCACCTGGCAGTAGTCAGGAGGATAACCCGCTCCCTGAGCCCCGCGGCGCTTCAAATGATAGCTGAGAGGATACTCGAAGGCAGGATAAATGAGAGCAAGGCTACCAGGGCGATGTGGGATGCCTACAACTTTCTCAGGAACGCCCTGAGGGACCCCGAAGTCTGGAGGCTACTATCCGAGAAGAGGGATGTAGCGGTAGTGGAGGAGGGCGGAGAGAAGTACATTCTCGTGGCCGATGCCGCGACCTACCTCCAGGCGAGCGGGAGGACGAGCAGGTTATACGCGGGGGGTATAACGCTTGGTCTAAGCGTCGTAGTCGTTGATAATGATAGGCTTCTCGAAGGGCTTATACGTAGGACGAGGTGGATGGCGGACGCCCAGTGGACCAAGCTAGAAGAAGTCAACTTAGAGGAGGTTAAGAGGGAGATAGAAGAGGAGAGACGGAGGGTCTCACAGCTACTTGCTGGCACACTAGAGAAACCGAGGGATCTAGTCAAGACAGCCCTCCTTATAGTAGAGTCTCCCAACAAGGCTAGAACAATAGCTGGCTTCTTCGGGCAACCGAGCATAAGGCTCCTCCCCGCAGGGGCTAGAGCTTACGAGGTAGCTACGGGAGACTACCTCTTAACAATCGTCGCTAGTGGAGGCCACGTATATGATCTAGCGACCGAGAGGCTCACCGACGACCTCCCTCCCGGTGTTAGAGCGGAGGAGTGGATGTTCGGTGTATACTCGCTCAACAACGGCTCAGAATATCACCCAATCTACACTAGCATAAAGAGGTGCCTGAACTGCGGCTACCAATTCACAGAGGAGAGAGATACGTGCCCCATCTGCGGAAGTAGGAACATACGCGATTCAAAGGTGATAGTAGACGACCTGAGGAGGCTCGCCTGGGAGGTAGACCTCGTCCTAATAGGAACAGACCCGGACACTGAGGGAGAAAAAATCGGGTGGGACGTGTCCCTCCTAGTAAGGCCGTACTCGAGGCGTATAATGAGGTTAGAGTTCCACGAGGTCACGAGGAGGGCTATACTCGAGGCGATACGCAACCTGAGGGAGTTCGATCAGAGACTTGTAGACGCCCAAATAGTAAGGAGGGTCGAGGACAGGTGGATAGGCTTCACCCTATCCCCACTCCTCTGGTGCCACTTCTGGCCCCGGTACTATTGTAGGAAGCTCGAAGGAATAATCGCACGGGGAGAGTTCCGTGTTAGGGAGAAGGAGAGGTGCAGACAGTACAAGTACTACTACAACCTAAGCGCTGGCAGGGTGCAGACCCCGGTCCTAGGCTGGATCATTGAGAGGTACAACCAGGCCAAGGAGAAGGTAAACGAGTACAGGCTAATCATCGACGGCGCCCGGATAGTGTTCACCGACAACGACGTCATAGGTGATGCAAGGGAACTATACAAGATAGTTAGGTCTGCTAAGGGCAGAGCAGAAGTAGACGTAGAAGTCAAAATCCTCGAAGAAAAAGAGGAAGTACTGAACCCACCGCCACCATACACTACGGACACGATGATCGCAGACGCCAATCGTTACCTCGGTCTAGGCGCTCCGGAGACGATGAGGCTAGCACAGAACCTCTTCGAACTAGGACTCATAACCTACCACCGAACAGACTCTACGAGGGTAAGCGACAGGGGAATACAAGTAGCAAGAGAATGGCTAGAACAAGCCTTCGGGGAAAAAGCTGGGGAATTATTCAGGCCGAGAAGGTGGGGAGAGGGAGGAGCGCATGAAGCAATCAGGCCAACGAGGCCCATAGATGTTGAAACCCTGGAAAGGCTCGTGGAGGAAGGAGTACTAGAACTAGCCGGAAGACTCACCAGGGCCCACTACAGGCTGTACGACCTAATATTCAGGAGGTTCATGGCGAGCCAGATGAGGGAGGCAACCGCGATTAGAGCCAGGTATTCGGTACGGATCTACGGCCACAATGCTGGACTCGAAGTAGACAGAATCATACGGATCGGTAAAGAGGATGACCCCGTGAGTAAAGGCTTCACACTTGTATGGCACTACATTCGCGAGCACCAGCCACTCCCAGTGGGCATCGTAGGCGCAGTCCTCGAGCACCTAAGGAAGAGGAGTAGGGTACCCCTATACACGCAGGGAGACATTATCACGCTCATGAAATCCCGGGGAATCGGAAGGCCCAGCACATACGCCAAGATAGTTGAGACACTCTTCAAGAGGAGGTACGTGTCAAGGATACAAGAGGATAGGCTAGTGCCGACTATTAGAGGCCAGCTAGTGCACAAGTACCTCACCGTGGTTACCGGCGGGGAGAAGCTAGAGGATGAATTAGACTATGAAGCGTTCGAAGAGCTGTCTAGAATAGTCGGACGAGAAAACTTGACGAGAATTCCTAAACTAATAAGTGAGGAAAGAACCAGAGTCCTCGAGGAGAGAATGGATAAGATAGAGGCTGGAGAGGAGGAGAGGGTTAAAGTACTAGCAGAAGTACACTCTGAACTGGTGGGAGTGGCCCAGCCGGTGCTCCAGGCTTATCAAGGCGAGGGCTACGCCTTCTCCGAGTGCCTCCAGAAATACAAGGAGAGGAGGGGGGCCAATAGGTGACTAGTCGAGGAGAAGTCAGCATCGCAGTCCTACACGGCTCCATCAGGGCTACGAGGAGTGGGCCAAGCTACTCCCACAACAGCCACCACGTACTATCCCTATTCCACGAGTTCCTAGACAGCTCTCTAGAATCCGGCCACCACGTGGACCTCCTAGTATCAAACGCGTACCCCACAACTGGGAACATACCAGCCTACATCAAGGACAATGAGAGAGCTAGAAACAGGATAACAACCAGGTCAATGATGCTCAACCCTAAAACAATGAGTCAGGGAAGCCCCCTCCGGAGCCTCCTCAGGATGAGCATGAGGTACCAGGTGAACATATTCTTCGGGCCAATCTACGAGGTAGCAGGGCCTAGGAACTATGTTACAGTAGTCCACGTGAGGCCAGACGGCGTTCTAGACAAGTATAGGAAAATGATGCTAACACCCCGCGAGGAAGCCCTAGGTCTACACCGGGGTAGAACCCCGAAGGTCTTCACGATCCGTGAACCCTCCGGCGATCCTGTCGCGAAAGTAGGTGTGTTCGTGGACGAGGATCTCTTCTCTCCCCTGGTCTTCCAGTACTTCAACCTGGAAAGAGTCGATGTAGCGATAGGCTTTATGTTGCCATACGAGAGCCGTTACCTCCCACCACCACTAGAGTCCGGAGGCCTAGTATACATGCGGCAATGCCTTCTAGACAAAGTGCTCACAACCAGGGCAGTCGACATAGGAGCTCCCCTCATACTCGTAGGAGGCGTCGTAAACATTTTCGCAACGTACAGGAGACTAGCCCTAAAACACTGGGGGCCGACAACCATTATCGACCCCGAAGACCCCGAAAACGATGTCTGCCTGAGTATTGAGACTAAGAAAAGCGTGAGCAGGCCGTTCCTAACCCCAGAAGAGGCTGATACTTTCAAACGCGTGCTTGTCTCTACGGATAAAGACCGCTCGATTATCCCGTGTGACTACGAGGTTGTGAAAACCCTGAAGAAGTTTTGCAGTAGAAAATAAGTGAGAACAGGGAGTATAATAACTAGGCAGGCGGTAATAAGTTAATGGTGAGGCCCTCGTGACCCATGAGGAGCTACCCGTAATATCCCTCGTAACCAAGACTCCAATAGTCTTCAAGAAGGATGCAACCGTGGCCGAGGCTATAAGGAAGATGGCCGAGGAGAACATTGGAAGCGTAGTCATCGTGGACGATGAAATGAAGCCGATCGGCATATTCACCGAGAGAGACCTACTCCTAAAGGTATGCGCTAAGGGGCTAGACCCGGAGAAAGTAAAGCTGGAGGAAGTGATGACACCGCACCCAATGACTATAAAGGAGTCAGAGTCAGCTAAGAAAGCACTAGAGATAATGATTCACTTCGGCTTCCGACACTTGCCCGTAGTCGATAGCGATGGCAGGCTAGTCGGAATCATCAGTATCAAGGACGTGAGCAGGCCCTTCGCCGGAGACGTGGATATAGAGGAGTTACACGCTGCCGGGTAACCCATACCCTTCTTTAACACTGTTAAAGCATATATAGGGTCCTCCATACCATACACAATAACCGGTGAAGATTCTGTGAGCCTAGGAATCTCGAGGAGACGAGTGCAGAGGCTAGGGGGATCAAGCCTCATAATAACACTGCCAAAAGACTGGGCCAGGAAAGCCGGGATAGCAATAGGAGACGAGGTAATAGTCGTAGACGAGGGAAACCACCTGAAAATAGTCCCAGCTAACTCAAACCAGGTGAAAAGCATAGGAGCATTAAACTTGAAACTAACTGGCTACATGAAAAACATAAAGCCGAAGGACCTTGCCAGGTGCGCCTTCATAGCAGGATACGATAGGCTAGTAGTCGAGCTTCCAAAACACGGCCAAATAAACCCTGAGGAGTTCCTCGAGGAGATCAAGAAGAGCGAATATGTGCTGGAAGCTGTCCAGGTCTTAAACATTATCGAAGCACAGCTGCTCACCAGTAAGGAGAGCAACAGGAAATTCGTAAAACTAATATCAACAATACTGCTAAACACCCTAGAGTCCGCGGCCAAGAAGACAACAGATTGGGCAGAAATCCAGAGAGACCTAGAGAAGACTAAAATGATCGTGGACCTGCTAGCGAGAGACGCCTACAGGAACAAGGTACTATCTTGCAGCGGCGAAAAACTAAACCCAATGACTATAGGAACACTCTACACATCAATCCAAATAGCATGGAGGCTAACAGAGGAACTCTACCATCTCCCAGAGGATAAGGCAACGCTGATCGCGGACTCTGTAAGCAAGGTATTAATGCTAACAGCCAGTGGAGCCTCAAATGTCAGTGGGAAAAGGCTACTCGAGGCTATAGAGGAGGCTGAGAGATCCCTAGAAAAGCTCCAGGGGGCAGAGGGCAAGGCTGCAGGTCTCGCCATAGCCCTGGTATCATCCCTAGCAGAGGCCGCCAGAACAATGCTCTGCCTAGCAATAGGCAACGAACACTAGCCCGGCACTCCCCACGATTACTGCAACCTATATAGGAGGATGCAACTCCTCCTCCACTAACCGGTGCCCCGAGCTGCCGCTAGACCACTGTCTTGAAAAAGCAGGATACTGCCTCTTAGATAAAGGCAGGAGAATCCTGGAAAGCCAGATAGCTAGATCCCCCTGTCGGCAAAGAATGGTGCTGGAGGGTATACGTGAGGAGGGCTACAAGTCCCACGCATGGCAATACATTAAGAGGCTTCTAGCTGATCCAGCCGTCGAGTGTATTATCACAACTGTCTCAGACTGCATTGGGCCCGGATGCATTAAAGGCGTATATATTGCAGACCTGACGGGAGGCGAGCCCAGCTATCTTCAAGACCATGGAGGCAAGGACGTTGACATAATCATCTATGCTCCATCGTGTGAGGGCTTAGACGAGAATGTACTAGAGTCGGGCCTCGACCAGTCAGCCAGGATAGTGATAGCTGAAGTGCTCGGCTTCGACCCGATAGAGGAGCTGAGAATCCCCAATGTCATAGAGATCCATGTTGTCCGAGGCCCCGAAGATGCCCCTTACTATAATATGTTGAACTCGAGGTACTCAAGACTGGTTAAAGTATGGCCGCCTTCTAACCCTTTATGATGCCTAGAAGGGGAATACGAAGGCCAGCCTATCCTCGCGCCTCTTAGGCCACACCCTTATGGCTGGCGAGAAGGAGCTGCGGAGCAGAACCCCGTAGCCGAGATAGTGGTCTGAAACTATGTGTATTTCTATTAGGTCTTTTTTACCTGTTAGTGTGACGTACCATGCAAGCCTCTCCTGTAGCAGGGGATTCAACGTGTTTTCGAGGACTGATTTTAAGTCGTTTTCCATGCCGGGAGGTATGTTCTTAACCTTAACTATGATGTCTACATCCCTACCCTCGAAGCCCTGAGCCACTTCTCCACCGCTAAGGTCGATGTAGCGTATCTCCTCTACCTTGTCCTCTCCGAGAAGCTCGACAATACACTCAGCTACGACTGTGGCTATGTTTGACTTCAGCCTTGGTATCCAGCGATCGTCTAGTGGTGCCTCCTCAAGCCTCCTACGGCACTCCTGCGCCTTGAGCTCTATTTCTCCTACTATACTAGTCACTCTACGAGTCCCTATCCCACTATTGTGTAAGGCCTAGCCTAATGAGAGCTTTTATTAAACATTTCTAAACATGTTGTACTCGTTCTATATAGTAAAATATAGGGTTAGGCAACTACTTGAAGATCCTGAAGAGTAGCTCTATGAGGGCTAGCACGTCCCGGACACTTATGACTCCCACGGGCTTACCGTCCTTATCGACCACGGGTAGGTGGCGAACTCCCAGCTCCCTGAACTTGTCCAGCACTTCCGTTACCGGCGCCTCGGGAGTCACGTACTCTGGATCCGGAGTCATGAACTCCCATACGGGCATGTCGCATACTGGAGTGTCCTTGTCTTCATGCGAAGCAGCGCATGTCACGTCTCTCTCAGTCAGTATACCCCTTAGTTTTCCATCGGTTCCGACTACAAGGATGCTTCCAACCCTGTTCTCGCACATCATCTTCGCGGCTTCCTTTAGCGTGGTCTTCTCTGTAACCGTTAGTGGAGGGCTGCTCATAATGTCCCTAGCTAGTAGGGGCATGTGTTTCCTGGGTAATTTGAGGGGTGCCATTCTTTTACACCCGTAATAACCTATTAGTTGTTAGCCGGATTATATACATGGGTCAATAGCATATAGACGCCGTGCCCCAGCCTATTTATAGGAGGCAATAGTGAGGACCCCCACGAATCCCGGGGCCGGAAGGTGGGAAGGCCTAGGGGTGGAGCCTCCCGCGGTCATTCAAGCCTCCCCGGGACTCGGGGCAATCCCGCGGGCCTCCATGGACTGGTTTAACAGGTTAGAAGGGATAAAAAGGATGGTTCTAGAGGGCCTAGTTGATCTAGCACTGGAGCATGGGCATCCATATACCCTTCTCGCAGGCCACCCTCCTAGCCCTCTCATAGCCGGCGTCCGCGTGCCTCGCCACTCCTATGCCGGGGTCAGCGGTTAGCACTAGTTCGGCCCTCTTCTCGCTCTCCGGGGTCCCGTCGAGGACCAGGCCTATTCCAGCGTGTATTGAGTAGCCTATTCCTACTCCGCCGCCATGGTGGAAGCATACCCATGTGGCCCCGGCTGCGGCGTTTAGGAGGGCGTTTAGTACTGGCCAGTCTCCGATAGCGTCGCTTCCATCCTTCATGCCCTCGGTCTCTCTGTAGGGGCTTGCAACGCTGCCCGAGTCTAGGTGGTCTCTGCCGATCCACATGGGGCCTATTTCTCCCAGCCGGATCAAGCTATTCATTATCTTGCCGAAGCGGGCTCTCTCGCCGTAGCCGAGCCATACGACTCTAGCTGGTAGTCCCTGGAACTTTACGTATTTCCTAGCCTTCTCTACCCAGCGTACAAGCCTTTTGTTGTCCTTGAAGGTGGCTATTAGCTCGTCGTCGAGCCTCTCGATATCCTTGGGGTTCCCGGTTAGGCTTGTGTACCTGAAGGGACCCCTGCCTTCCTCGAACATGGGGCGTATGTATGCTTGGACGAAGCCGGGGAATGCGAAGGCGTCCTTATACCCGGCCTCATAGGCCATTTTCCTGATATTGTTACCGTACTCGAATACAACGCTACCCTCTCTTAGGAAGCCTACCATGGCCTCAACATGCTTCTTCATGCTCTCAAGGGCGAGCCTCTTATACTTCTCCGGGTTCTCCTCCCGGAGCCTCTCGGCCTCCTCAACGGTTAGGCCGGCGGGCACATAGCTTAGCGGGTCATGCGCGGGCGTCTGATCGGTGACCACGTCTGGGACAATACCCATATCAAGTATCTGGGGGTATACCTCGGCGGCGTTGCCCAGAAGGCCTATGCTTAGAGGCTCCCTCTTCTCCAGAGCCTTCTGCGCCATGTCCAAGGCTTTATCAAGGCTATCCGTCCAGGTGTCAAGGTAGCCGTGCCTGATCCTCCTCTCAATCATCCTCTTATCAACTTCTACAACAATTGCGACTCCGCCGTTCATCGTGACGGCTAGGGGCTGTGCACCGCCCATCTCGCCTAGCCCAGCCGTTAGGACTAGCCTACCCTCGAGGGACCCCTCGGGGAAGTGCTTCTCAGCGGCGAACGCCAGGGTCTCATAAGTACCCTGCAGTATCCCCTGGGTGCCTATGTAGGCCCAGCATCCAGCGGTCATCTGCCCGTACATCGTGAGGCCCTTCGCTTCAAGCTCCCTGAAGTAATCCCAGTCGGCCCACTTGGGCACTAGCATAGCGTTGCTAATGACTACTCGGGGCGCCATCTTATGGGTGCGGAATACTGCTATAGGCTTACCAGACTGCACCACAAGGGTCTGATCCTCATCCATCTCCATTAGGGTCTCAGCTATCCTCTCGAAGGCCTCCCAGCTACGAGCCGCCCTACCAGTACCACCGTAGACTATCAGGTGCTCCGGATCCTTGGCCACTTCCGGGTCTAGTACGTGGAAGAGCATGCGTAGGGGACCCTCAAGCTGCCAGGACCCGCTCTTAACGTGCATCTCCCACCCGGTTATGTGGCGCACCCTCAGCCTCTCCCAAGGCCTGTAATAGCCCTCCTCGATTAGCCTCATGATGGGCCTGCCAGAATACTTCCGGGCGATATCCTCCGGGACACTAACGGTTACCACAGGACATCTCCTCCAGGATAGGTTCACAAATAGTTAGCACGCTACCAGTTATGCCTATTGCAGAGTAAGGATTTTATCAATCACCACGATGCTAGTATAGCCGTGCACAGGTATCCCCTCTATCGGCAAGGGTGTCCTCGGTGTCGGAAGAATTATTCACTAGTCCAGGAGCCCCCCTCCTGAGGGACCCCCGAGACGAGCGTGTGGCAAGCCTACCAAAGGCGGAGGAAATAGCCCTCCTAGGAATCCCATGGGACTGGGGGATAACCGGGAGGCCTGGTGCAAGAGAAGCCCCGGCTAGAATACGCTCGACACTATACTCAATGAGGCCCTTCGCCCCCGACTGGGGCCGGATCGAGAGGAAGCCGGTAGACCTTGGAGATGTTAGGATAGCCCCTGGAGACTGGGAGCTAACCAGTAGGAGGGTCCGCCACGCTCTCGGGGAGGTATACGAGGCGAGGAGGCTCACCGTCATACTGGGCGGGGACCACAGCATATCGGAGTGGACGATAAGCCCCCTCCTGGAAAGGGGGACCCTCGGCCTCCTCTTACTCGACGCACATTATGACATGAGGAGTACTAGCGAGGGCTACACGAGCGGGTCATGGCTATGGAACCTCTATACCCGGTACAAAGAGAAGCTACGGGCCTCGATTGTTGGAATCGCGCCATACGCTAACCCCTCATACCTCCACGAGAGGGCTCTGGAGGCCGGGTTCCACGTGGTATCCTCTGTGAGAGCGATGAGGGACCCCCAATCGTGGAGGGAGGCGATAAGAGTCTTAGAGCGGGAAGGCCTGGACAACTACTACGTCAGCATAGACGTGGACCACTTGGACCAAGCCTACGCGCCGGGAGTAAACTCCCCCAGTCCACTCGGCCTAACCCCTGCACTATCGCTCGAGATAGTGGAGGAGGCCGTCTCAAGCCTATGCCCTAAAGGGATAGACATCGTGGAAGTCGTTCCAGCCCATGACGTGGAAGGCTCTACCGTCAGGGTATCGTCGGTATTAGTCCTACGTGCGCTACAAGTCTACACGGAGGAGTGCCTGTAATGCCCAGAGCCGACCTGGTAGTCTACAACATAGGGGAGCTAGTGACATTCCGAGAGGGACCCCTGAGGGGGCGGGAGGCGAGGGACCCTCAACGCGCAGGAATACTGAGAAACGCTGGAGTAGCCGTCCGCTCAGGCAGGGTAATCGACTACGGCCCCTCCAGCGAGATAAGGGCCAGGTACGAGGCAGCTTACACCTACAACGCTCGGGGACTATTAGTCACCCCGGGCCTCGTAGACCCCCACACCCACCTAGTGTTCGCAGGCTCAAGGGAAGACGAGCTAGAGTTGAAGCTCCTCGGCTACTCCTACGAGGAAATACTTGCCAAGGGTGGGGGGATACACAGGACTGTAAGAGCGACCAGAGAGGCGAGCATAGAAGAGCTGGAGAGGCTCGCTAGGGAGAGGCTATTGGAGATGGCTAGAAACGGTACGACGGTCGTAGAGGTCAAGACGGGCTACGGCCTCCTACCCGAGTACGAGTACAAAATGCTGGAGGCCCTCAGGGGCTTGAATGCCCCAGGCCTGCCAGGGATAGTTCCAACCCTGCTCGCCCACGTCATCCCCCAGGAGTACAAGGATGATAGGGAAGGATACGTCGAACTCTTCGCAGACGAGATAGTCCCGGGAGCCAAGAGAGTAGAGCCAAAGCCAGTCTACATCGACGTTTTCTGCGACAAGGGAGCCTTCACCGTCGAGGAGACGAGGCGAATACTACAGGCAGGGCTACGACACGGCTACAGGCTAAGGCTACACGCGGAGGAGCTAGCCTACATCGGCTGCAGCGACTTGGCAGGTGAGATGCCCATTGACAGCATGGACCACCTCGAATACCTCCCCCCAGGAAACGCTAAGCTACTAGCCAGCAGGGGAACAGTTGCCACACTCCTCCCCTCAAGCATGCTCTCCGTATTCTCCGAGAAGAAGCCCCCCGCACAAGCCCTAAGAGAGGCGGGAGCGGTAGTTGCACTAGCAACAGACTACAACCCCAACAATATGAACCCCAGCATGCAATCCGTAATCGACCTAGCAGTATACCTCCTAGGAATGACTCCCCTAGAAGGCCTAGCCGCTGCGACAGTGAATGCGGCGAGAAGCCTACGCCTAGACGGGAGCCATGGCTTGATAGCGAGGGGCGCCGCGGCCGACCTAGTCGTGTGGGAGGTTCCAAGCTATAGGTGGGTCGGGTATAAGTGGGGCGTTGACCGTGTACGGGAGGTGTTCGTCGGCGGCGTGCCGGTTAAGGGGGGCGTGGATTGATAACCGAGGTATTGCCGTGTAACGAGGAGGAGGCACTTGAACTCCTAGTAGAGGCTAGGGACTGGCTCTACAAGAGGGCAAGGCTCTCAGCGGCGATAGGAGGCCTGGCATCAGTGATAAGCCTCCTATTATCCCTGCTGGGCCCCCCACTACTCCTAATCCTAGGAGTGTTCTCCTCGGTAGCCCTAGCCACGGTTACCCTCTGGCTCTACAGGGGGAACAAGGAGCTAGGAGAAGACGTGGAATCGTTCACTTCAGCCCTCCGGGCAGGAGGCGTCTCATTACAAGACTACTGCGACCTCCCGCTAATAACCGCCGTTGTCGCCTTCAAGCTGAAGAGGACTGGTGGGATTGCCAGTAAGGGTGAGAGTGGAGGGAAAAGCGGTAGAATACCTAGCGAGAGGTACCAGCATAGTCTACCGGAAATGGGTTAAGCCCAGGCACAGCATCCCTCCAGGAGCACTAGTCGAGCTCGAGTCCACTAGAGGCGAGCCCCTGGGATGCGGGCTATGGGAGCCCATAGGCCCCGTAGCTGTGAGGGTACTGAAGCGTGGAGCCTGCCCCTGGAGCGACCCCGTGGAGGCGTTGGAGTACCTCCTAGGCAAGGCCTACGAGGCCCGTAAGAGATACCGGGCTAGGCTCGGCTCTAGCTACAGACTGGTGAATAGCGATGGAGACAGGCTCTCCGGGCTAATAATAGACGTATACGCCGAGGAGCTAGCAGTGCTCCAATCCAGCAGTCTAGCAGTAGACTCGCTAGCAGAACATATAGCCTCGATACTTGTAAAGCTGACGGGCGTTGAGGCGGTCTATGAGAAGAGCCTTCAGAGGAGCAGGAGGGATATTGGCCTAGAGCCCAGGAGCAGGTGGCTCCTAGGTAGGAAGCCTAGGGTTATAGTGGAAGAGGGTCCCGCCCGGTTTATAGTAGACGTTGTAAGGGGCCAGAAGACCGGGTTCTACCTGGACCAGAGGCTTAACAGGCTGGAGTTCCAGGAGCTCGCCTACGAGGGGAGCAGGGTTCTAGACGTGTTCTCCTACACGGGAGGCTTCGGGATCCACGCGTCCCTTGCCGGCGCCAAGGAGGTCGTGTTCCTAGAGGAGGATCCCAGCGCGGTCGAGCTCCTACGTGAGAACCTCCGATTGAACGGGGTCGAGAACTACAGGATTATTAATGAGAGCATTTGGAAAGCTGAGGGGGTCCCCCAGGACTACTTTGACCTAATAGCCGTGGACCCTCCAGCCTTCATCCAGTCCGGGAGCAGGGAGGCTGTTGAGAGGGGGTTTAGAGCTTATAAGCGGGCTTACTCGTGGAGCCTCGAGAAGGCCAGGGACGGTGCGATCGTTTACCTTAGCAGTTGCAGCTACTTCCTCACGAGAGACCTCTTCCTAGAAGCTATCGCATCATCTGCAGGCGTAGCCGGGGTAGAGTACAGGATTATGGGGAGTCTGAGGGGTGCAGGTCCGGACCACGCCCTCAGGGGTGAGGAGTACTTGGACTATCTTAAGGGAGCCTTCATACACGTCTATAGGCCTTAGCGTTAACCCCCGTATGGAGTGGGCAACCGTGTACTATTCAATTCGAATATTATTCTAATTAGTCTCCAAATAGTAGACTTTTTAAGAGGAAAGCCCCCACTCTAAACATAATACCACGGGTGGTTATACGTGAGGGCGAAAATCCTAGCACTACTACTCGTAGCGGCACTTATCGCCGCTCCACTGGCCGTTCCACTAGCCCGTGCACAGGAGCAGCCTCCAGAGCTAACCGGTAACTGGCAGCAAGACGTTATCGCTCTGGGCAAGTGGTTCCAGGCTCATGGTGTGACGAAGATACACTTCAGCGTGCAGGCTGCTGGGGACCCGAACAGTGTTATGAGGATGTATGGCATAGTGGAGGCCGCTAATAGGATAAACAAGGTATGGGCTGATAATGGGATAAACGTTAAGATAACCGTTGACACCTACTGGGAGAGCGACTTCAAGAAGCAGTTCGATAACTTCGTGACCCAGTATGATTTAGGGCAGAACGGGGACTTCTTCGTGAATAGCTACATCTACATAGCAACACTAGCGGCTGACGGGAGGCTCCTAGATATCACGGAGTGGGTTCAAAAGTACTGGAACAGCGTGTTCAGCGACTTCTACGCTCCCCTGATGAAGGCAGCCCAATACAAGGGCAAGTACTACGGCATACCCCAGGACACCGAGGCCAGGCCCCTATACATTAGGAAGGACGTGGCTAAGTGCATGGGTTGGGACCTAACCGGTCTTGCCGAGAAGGTTAAGAAGGGCGAGTTCACCTGGGCTGACGTCTTCCTAAAGGCAAAGGAGGCAAAGGAGAAGGGATGCGCCGACTGGGGCCTCATACACAGGAGGGGTAGCGCTCACCCAGACCTCATCCAGTTCATCTTCGCCTATGGAGGCAAGCTCTACGACAACAAGACGGGCAAGCTAGTAGTTGACAAGACGGCTATCTACAAGTGGTTCGCCACCGAGGCGGCCTTCGCCGACGCAGGCCTACTGCCAAGGAACATTCTCGACTGGGACTGGGCCACCCAAATACACCCAACAATAGTCGGGGAGAGCAAGGCTAAGGGGGGCACAGGTAACACGCTATTCGACATCGGGGGCACATGGTACTGGACGGAGTGGCAGACCAAGGACTACTACCTAGACCCGCATACACATCAGAAGAGGCCGCTAACCCCAGAGGAGGTCAAGGAGAAGTTCTACTACACGCTCTTCCCAGCGGGAGAGAAGGGTGACAAGCCAGTCACCCTAAGCCAGCCCTTCATGTGGATGATAGCTGCAAACACGGGCAAGGACAACCCACACTACAATGACCCAGCCTATAAGAAGGCCTACGAGGAGCTAGCCTTCCTAATAGTCGTAGCGGCGAGCGACCCAGTAATAAACGCTGTGCACAGCATAATCAGCGCCCACGTGCCCGTGAGGAAGCAGGCTTCAGCACTTCTCAAGAACAAGACCTTCATAAACAACCTAGTAAACCTAAAACTACCCTTCAGCCAGCAGGTAATAGACGCAATAGCCCCCATCGTCAAGAAGACCGCCAACCCGATCAACATAGAGTTCCTCGCAAACGTCAGCTACATGCTAGACTACACGCACCTAGCACCAAGTCACCCATACTACAACAAGCTAGCCGACATATTCAAGGACGCCCTAGACAAAGTACTCAAAGGCGAGATGAAGCCGGCAGACGCAGTCAACTACGTAGTACAGAAGGTGAAGGCGGACCCAGACCTCAAAGACAACACTGAGATCATAGGCGAGATACCAGCCCACTGGAGCCTAGTACCACAAGCAACGACAACCACCAGCCCAGCCGCCGGGACACAGGGAACCGCAACGACGAGCCCAGCACAGGCCCAGACCACTACCGGTAAGAAGGGAGGAGGCCACACCGGCTTAATCATAGGCACAATAGTACTAATAATAATCATAATAGCAGCGTGGCTAGCGGTAAGGGGCAAGGGGCAATAAGAAGTTGAGGGCCTCCAGAACCCTCAACAACCCCCTGTTTTTTCTACTACCAGCCCTACTACTCATAATAGTCTTCTACATTATCCCACTAGTGATCACGACCTGGGTAAGCTTCACCCCCCTAAGGAACTGGAGGATCACGCTCCTCTCAAAGTACATAGGCCTCGAAAACTACAGGGACCTCTTCTACTTCATAACCCATGATCCCGACGGAATACTCGTGTTAAAGACCACAGTCGTATTCGTAGTGTTCACCCTGATAGTAAACGTGCTAGGAGGACTACTACTGGCAATAGCCACCTATATAATAGAGGAAAAAGTAAGCCTCACCTTCCGCCTACTATGGCTGCTCCCCAGGATGACCCCCCTAGCAGTATTCGGGCTCATCTGGTACTACTTCTTCTACGGTAGCCCTCAGGGGACCCTCAACGCGTTCCTACTACACCTAGGCCTCATAGATAAGCCATACTTCTGGGGCACAGACCCGCGCCTACTGCCCTGGAGCGCGTGGGCTATCATAGTATTCGTGAATGGCCTAGTCGGGGTAAGCTATGGCATGATAATATTCTATAGTGCCTTCAAGAGCATACCGCCGGAGCTGATCACTGCGGCGAAGGTCGACGGCGCCTCTACCTGGCAGATAATCCGTCACATATTAGTGCCGATGACACGGTGGCACCTAGTATTCGTGACGGTATGGCAGCTACTAAGCCTCGTGACCAGCTACACCCACCTCTTCGTACTGGTAGACTGGAGGATAGTGGATAAGTGGCACGGCACTACCTGGGCATTATTCGTGTTCAACGAGGCCTTCGGCGACGTTAAAAACCAGGGCCTGGCGGCCGCGGCCGCAGTAGTCCTCGTAATCATAGGCGTCCTACTCGGCCTCGTGACCCTCCGCATCATGAGGTTCTCCCAGACCACCCCGGAGCCCAAGGGTGACCTGTGATGGCCCGGACGGAGCTTGAGGAGCCATTAGCTACTGGAATGGAGGCTGTCCTCATAGTTAGCCTCCTCTTACTCGCAAGCATACCTCTAATACTGGCCTACACGACCCTCATCCTCACAAGTTTCGCCGACACGATAGTCTCCAATCCATGGGTCCACTTCCACTTTACTATCGATAACTGGATCGCTTTCTTCCGCGGGGAGCTGAGCACGACGAGGGCTAGAATCTACACTACGAGCCAGATCCTGTGGATGATAGGGAATACCATTATAGTAGCTGCCGGGGTAGCGCTAGTGGTGCTGGCTGGGAGCATTACCAGCGCCTATGCGTATTCGAGGATGAAGTATAGGTGGAGGATGGGGGCCCTCAAGCTACTCCTCCTACTCCACGCATTCCCAGGTGTGGCCCTAATAGTAGGGGTCTACACTCTCTACTACTACACGCTCGTGAAGTACGTCTCACTCCAGCACAGGCTACTCTACAGCTTCGTATTCGTCATATTCGCCCGTGCAAGCCTAGAGCTACCCATGAGCATCTGGATACTGAAAGGGTTCTTCGACAGGGTCCCCTGGGAGCTGGAGTGGGCGGTCATAGTGGACGGTGGGAGCAGGTGGACAGCTCTCCGCCACGCCATGCTACCCCTGGTGAAGCCCGGCATAGCCGCAGTGGCGATCTTCGCCTTCCTAGCTGGCTGGGAGGACCTGATCTACGTCATGGTCTTCCTCCCACCGCAGGCCAAGACGCTGGCCACCTTCATAGAGGGTCAGCTAGCCGGGGGAAGCCTCGAGTCAAGCTACCTCCCAATACTAGCGGCTGCCGGAACCCTCTATCTGCTCCCCACGATCCTATTCTTCGTGTTCACTCAAAGACTCCTAATGGAAACTATGAGTGGAGGGGTCAAGGGGTGATAGTGTAGTGGTCACGGTGACGCTAGTCAATGTAACCAAGAAGTTCGGGAGCGTGGTAGCAGTTGACAACGTGAGCCTCGAGATCCCCGACGGCAAGTTCACAGCGCTATTAGGCCCTAGCGGGAGCGGTAAGACCACGCTACTATACCTCATAGCGGGAATCTACAAGCCAACCAGGGGAAAGATACTCTTCGACGAGAGAGACGTCACAAAGCTCAAGCCCAACGAGAGGAACATAGGCCTAGTCTTCCAGAACTACGCCCTCTACCCTCACATGAAAGTGTTCGATAACATCGCCTTCCCCCTAAGGCTTGCTAAGAAGCCCAAATCCTACATTGAAGAGAGGGTAAAGCGGATAGCGCGCATGTTAAACATAGACCACCTCCTAGACAGGTACCCGGCCCAGCTAAGCGGTGGACAACAGCAGAGAGTAGCACTAGCCAGGGCCCTCGTCAAGGAGCCAGCAGTCCTACTCCTCGACGAGCCACTCAGCAACATTGACGCCATACTGCGGATAAGGATTAGGAGCGAGCTGAAACGACTGCAAAGAGATCTCGGAATAACTACTATATATGTGACCCACGATCAGAGCGAGGCGCTTGCAATGGCCGACAAGATCGTGGTAATACACAATGGGAGGGTACAGCAGGAGGGCACGCCCCACGAGGTATACCGTTACCCGAGGAACGTTTTCGTGGCAAGCTTCATCGGGAACCCGCCCACAAACATATTCCGGGCTAGCGTCGACCAGAGCGAGGCTCCCTGTGTCCTCCTACCAGGCTCCAAATACTGCCCGACAGGCTTGCTCGCAAAGAAGCTCAGGGAAGCAAGGCTACGAGAGGTGCTTGTAGGCTTCCGGCCCGAAGACGCGGAGATCCGTGGAGAGGTGAGCGGCGACGGCGTCTACCTCTACGGCGAGGTATACACTATAGAGCCTCTCGGTAGAGAAAACATAATCACACTGAGAATCAACGGTGAACTGGTAAAGGTAACGGCTCCCCCCTCCGAGACGGTAAGGATCGGGGACAAAGTCTACCTACGCATACCTAGAGATAAGATAATGCTCTTTCACCCCAAGACAGAGGAGAACTTAGCCCTTATCTAGCACGCCTCCGAGGGCCTTCCTAACTTTGTCCGGCCTATCGCTAATGATCCCGTCAACGCCAGCCCCGTACACACTGACGGCCTCTTCCACAGTATTCACCGTCCAGGCGAAAACCAGTAAGCCAGCCCTATGTAGGCTTTTAACGACTTCTCTTGTAGAGTAGTCCTTGCGGAGGGCAACCCCGTCGGCGCCGCTCATAATGGTGCACTCTACTATGTCATAGGGCATTATACTGTAAGATGCTAATACTTTTGCGTCTAAGTACTCTTTAAGGCTCCTTATAAGCCTGTGATCCTCTGTCGAGGCGTAGAGCTCCCCCTGGAATCCAGACTTCTCGAGCTCTCTGGCTAGAGCCCTAGGGTCAACGTTATTCTTGACGTCGAGGAGTACTCCCTTTAGTGGTAACTTCTCCTGAATAATCCTAAGCCATTCCGGTAAGGTCCTAGCCTTCAAGAGGGGGTCTCTGTAGAAGAGCTTGTAGTCCAGCCACGCCCAGGCCTTGCCGATAATTGTGGCTCTGTTGATCACGGGCCTTCCATGACCAACCATTACCTCTCCATTCTCGCTCCTAACATCGATCTCAACATACTCGACCCCTGATAACTTATAGAATTGAACAATCCTGCCACTATTAGCCCTATGCCCCACAATGATAGGCCCATCCATCGGCACTACTACACCTTCAAGAAGAACTAATGTGGCAGAGGGAAGGAAAAAGTAGGTGCAGCCTCCCAGGGACCCTCTACCTTCGCACTCTTACAATGAGTAGGGGGACTAGTAGGGCGGCAGTGAGGCCCACATAGATAGTTATGCCTGGAGGGAATGGAACCGTGAGGCCGCCAAGTCTCAGAGAGACTATAGTGCCCGTAGCATACCCATACGCATAAGCCGCTAATATCCCAGCGAGGAGTCCCATGAAAGCTGGAGAACCACCGGTCCGATTGTTAACGAGCCAAGCTAGCATTGCTCCGAGTATCGGGCCTAGTAGCACTCCATACGAGGCTGCGAAGGCTGCAACATACCCTACGATGTCCTGTGCCCTGCCCATAGCATACCAGGGGGCTAGTATGAAGCCGAGAAGACCAGCGATAACTGCGGCCTTCTCCCTATCTATCCCTGTGATTATCCTCACGAGCCCCTCCAGGGCTGGGATATTCGCGGAGAGGTCCGTTGTCCACGGGGCTAGAAAGGCGAATAGTAATCCTATGACGAGTACCAGGGGGCTGGGGGACCCCCGGATTATTATCTCATGGGGCAAGGCACTACCAGAATTGAAAGCTAGGAGATACCCGATATAAGTCCCTAGCAACTGGCCGCCAACCATCCCCGCTAACACACCCACTGCCAACGCTCTAACGCTTCTAGCGGCTCTAGACAGGTCACTCATGTTAATAGCAACTGTCGCCCACCAGTTAGTCTGCACTGCCAGGTAGCCTAAGAAGGCCGCACTAGTCCACGAGACGCCACGAGGAATCCCGTCCAGTCCAGATAGTTCAACGACGTGATTAGACCATGCAAGATAGGCGAAGTAGGCCATTAGTATAGGCCCGGCTATACTAGCGGCTTTGCCAACGGCGGCTACCCCCTTCCTATAGACTAGTGTAGCAGAGGCAACATACACTACTAATAGCACTGGGAGAATGGTGAGAGCCTCTCCCAGCAAGCCCTCACGGTATCCAAGCCCGTAGAGTAGTATAAGGGCAAGCGCTAAGGCACCATTGAACGCTTCTACACCATACCAGAGGCCGCCGACGAGCCCTCGGAGGAAGACTGGTATCTTGTAGAGCACCCTGAAGACCCTCTTGGAGTGCTCGATATAATCGATGCCCTCACTCAGCCCAGGCAACCCGTTTAGAACCATTAGGAGACCTACAACACCGTTCCCAATAAGCGCGGCTACTAAGGCTTGGTCTAGAGATAGACGTAGGCGGTATGCCAGTGGCCCCAGGAAGAATAGTGGCAGACACGTAGTCATCGAGAACATGAGAAGAGAATACTCGAGGGCTCCAAGGCCTTCTCTGCGCTTACCCATGAACCCTGCCTTAACCCCCACATCTGCCACTTGTTTTTAAGCACATGTCTTAATAGGCTATAATTTACATGTAAAAAATAGTGAGAACTCTATGGGGCTTATTTCCAAGAATGTACTATTCCGTTTATAATGATTCTCAATACAAAACAAGTATAAACCCTTATAAACCTAATTAGGAGAATTGAAACCCACAGGAATGTTAAGAGTACAAGGGGAAAGACACGTAGTGTAGCACGCCATCAGGGTGCGCTAAATTGAAATATATAAAAATAGCACTCTTAATGGCAACAATATCAGCGATCGTAGCGGCGCCAGCAAGCTATGCCTATCTAGCATACACCCCGCAGTGGAGCGAAAGGCTCAACGTAACCATAGGTTCAACAACCTATCCTCTCGATGTCTTATACTCTGTAACATTTGATTCCAACTATGCATACTTTGTTGGAACATTCACCGGGTCTGGCTACTCAGGAGACGCTACCACAAACTCTTCCCTAGTAATTGTCTCTTACAAGGGTGACATTATTAATAATTATGCTTATTACTATGGAGCTGGAAATCTTACTAGTGTCGACGCTCTCTACGCTTGGGGAAATGTCTACATAACGGGCTACATAAGCGGTTCAGCAGGAGTCTATGGAATCATATATTCAGTTAACGCCTCGAACGGTAGTGTAAAGGGGTATTATGTGGATACTGACACTAGTTATACGGTTATAAGAGGTGTATGTAGGGACGGCTTAGGCCACGTCTTCGCTGTGGGCTTTCAATATTCTCCTAATGGGAGCCCCAAGATTAATGCAACCGTCTTCGAGTTCGACGAGAATCTTAATCTCGTGGCTCGTAACGAGTTCTATGCGAGCGGATTCAACCTCACAGGATGGGACTGCGTAATCGGGCCTAACGGAGCTCTCTATGTGTCGGCCACGATTTATTACTACAATAGTGGTTATGATTATCCTGTTTACTTCCTTTTAATGAAGCTGAATCAAAGCCTAGGCTTAATCGACTATACTTACTATCCCCTCTATAACAGCCAGGGATACGTGACGCTATCCTCGAACCACTGGATACCTCTTGCTACCGATAACAATCTTGTATATGCCGCCTACACGTGGACGGATGACAAGCCTTCTCCTTCCAGCCCGACGACTAGGGCAAGCGTTATAGCAGTTAACACCAGCCTGTCAGTAGTCTGGAACTACACGTTATCGACAGACGCGTACGAGTTCCTCGACGCCTTAAGCGTGGGTAGTGATGGAAGCCTGATAGCTGGCGGCGGCACTAATAATAACTACACGACCCCCTTATCCACCGATTACTACCACGGCCTAGCACTAATCTTTGACTCTGCGCACTCGCTTCAAAGAGCAGTACTCTTCGGCGGCTCCAGTGGCGAAATCGTACTAGCCACCGGGATAGATGCTCTGGGAGGTACATACCTGGCTTCACTCTCCTACTCAGATAATGTAAGCTTCTATGATGTCACTAAGGAGGTCCTATTAGCCCGGTCCAGTCCTGGAGGCAGTATAGGCCTAGCAGTAGTCGGCCAGGGCGACTACACGAAGCTCCCAGTAAAAACCCTCGAGAAGATACACGTCTACACCAGTGAGCAGGGCCATTCTGTTTCTCCGAGTATGGTAAAGCCGATCATAAGGTTATCCAAGAAAAGGGCTATAGTGCCGGAGACTACGGCTTCCGGGTTGAGTAGTGGACTCGCGGTTAAGCTAGCTGACACACTAACACCTCCCCCGGAGCCCGTTCCGGAGAGCGTGCTGGTACCTGTTAGTGTCGTAGTCACCTTAGCGTTAATCTTACTTGTGATGTGGAAGAAGGGGTTCCTCTCTATATAATGCCTTTAATCTCGTAAAGCCGTTCCCAGTTATCATAGAGGTGAAGTATGCTTGGCCGAAAGGATTAGGCCAACTACTATGAGCCAGGTAGCCAGTATGCACAGCCACATTACAGGTCTTGGCTTGGATGAGAAGGGGAGGGCTAAGCGGGTAGGCGGCGGCCTCGTAGGCCAGGTTGAGGCAAGGGAGGCAGCTGGAATAATCGTTGAGCTTGTCCGAGACGGTAGGCTCTCGGGTAAGGGTGTGCTACTAGCGGGACCCCCAGGCACGGGTAAGACGGCGATAGCTATAGCGATAGCAAGGGAGCTAGGCAAGGACACTCCCTTCGTCGCGTTGAACGCCAGCGAGGTCTATAGTGTTGAGAGGAAGAAGACGGAGGTGCTCCTACAGGCTATTAGGAGGGCTATAGGTGTAAGGGTAGTAGAGAAGAGGAGGGTTATCGAGGGCGTCGTAAAAGCGGTCAAGTACCTTAGGAAGCGGTCTCCCTTCGCCCCATACCCCACTCTGGCGGGGGCTAGGATAGTACTCGAGACGAAGGATGACACGGCCGAGTACAAGATACCCCCGGAGGCGGCCGCACAGCTCTACCAGCTAAGGGTGCGTGAGGGCGACGTGATAGTCATAGACGCGGAGACCCTAGAGGTGAGGAAGCTTGGCCGTGCCAAGGGTAAGGGCAAGAAGCTATACGACATAGAAGCCGAGGAGGAAGTCGAAATCCCCTCTGGCCCAGTTGAAAAGGTTAAGGAGATAGTGAGGACCTTCACCCTCCACGACATAGACCTAAGCCTAGCCGCCAGGAGGGCACTATTCACGGGGCTATTCGCCCTCTTCGGAGGCGAGAAGGAGATCAGCGACGAGGTGAGGGCTAAGACCGATGAGCTCGTGAAGGAGATGATCGACCAGGGAAAGGCGGAGCTAGTTCCCGGAGTACTCTTCATAGATGACGCCCACCTACTAGACCTTGAAGCCTTCGGCTTCCTAACAAAGGCGATGGAGAGCGAGTTCGCCCCACTCATCATACTAGCCACGAACAGGGGCATCGCGAAGATAAGAGGGACGGATATCGAGTCACCCCACGGAATACCCAGGGACCTCCTAGACAGGCTCCTAATAATACCCACGAGGCCCTACAAGCCCGACGAGATAAAGGACATCATAATGATAAGGAGCGATGAACTAGATATACCCCTAACCGATGAAGCCCTAGAAGAGCTGACAAAAGTCGGCGTTGAGAGAAGCCTACGATACGCCCTCCAACTATTAGAGCCAGCATGGATAATCGCTAGGAGGGCCGAGAAGAGGGCTGTTGAGAAAGAGCATGTATTAGAGGCCGAGAGGCTATTTGCGGATGTGAAGAAGAGCGTTGAGATAGTTGAGAAATTCAGGGATCTAATGATGGTCTAGGAAGCCTCTTCTCCAGGAAGGCTTTCATCCTCTCCTTGGCCGTCTGTGAAATTGAGAGTTTCTTAAGCGCCTCCAAAGCGGCCAGTAAGACGCTCCTCTCGACTTGTGCGGCCAATATCCTCTTAACGCTCGAAACAGCGGCTTCTGGGAGGCTTGTGAAGAAGCTTATAGCGCTCTCCAGCTCGGCCTCTGGGTCACTTGTAACAGTATCGACTATTCCCAGGTCCATTGCCTCACCGGGGTCTAGAAGCTTGCCGGTGAGTGCTAGATGCCTGGCTTTTCTAGTTCCTAGTATCTTTGCGCCTAGAGTTAGCAGGACTGGTGGTATGAGGCCTATGTGTATCTCCGGGAAGCCTATCGTTGCATCGGGGGTTGCTATTACATAGTCTATTGCTAGGAGTAGCTCGGCTCCCCCTCCAACAGCGGGTCCCTCTACGATGGCGATGGTGGGCTTCGTGCACTCGAGGAGTGCTGTGAATGCCCATGCTAGGGTGTCGAAGAAATCGTCGGCCTCACCGCTATCTTTAAGGTAGAGCATTTCCCCGATATCGTCTCCAGCGCTGAATGCTCCACCCATACCACGGTATACTAGGACCTTTACCTTATCATCCCTACAATACGTCTCCGTACAGCTGGCTAGCCTGGCCCACATTCTCTTAGTCATAGCGTTTCGCTTGCCAGGCCTGTTGAGAATTATCTCTGCCACGGGAGGGCTCCTTTTACAGATAACATGTTCTTCCAAGGCGCTTAGAACACCGTGGCGTGTAACCCTCTGGGGAGGCTTAAAAATAGTGGAGGAATAGGTGTTTAATAGCCGAAGAGGTTCCTGAGGTAGGCTTGCTCCCACTCGTCCTTGGCCTTGGTGTACTCCTTCTTGGGCTCCGGGTCCTTCGTGGGCTTAGGCGGCTTTGTGGTGAAGTTGAGGCCGAACTTTAGGCTTAGCGTCTCCAGCTTGCCCTGTAGGTTGCCTACGTAGGCCCAGCCTAGGAAGGCGTACTGGACCTTAACCGTCTCGGCTCCGAGCTCTTCTAGTATATTGTTAGCCGCGTACAGGGCGCTCTCATAGGCTATCTCCTGGTTCTTGGGGAACGGTAGCTTCGCAACGTCTCCAGCCGCTAGTACGTCATCGTACTTTACGTGCCTGAGATTGGTGGGGCTGCGTATTTCGAACCATTTGTCTCCGAGGCCGGCTTCCTGGATGAATCTTGGGGCCCTGTTTGGCTCGAGGAGGGCTAGGATGGTGTAGTTTATCTTCTCTCCATCATCGAGTACTATGTAGTCCTTGCCTATCTCCACTATCCTCCGGCTCGTTATAAGCTCTATACCAGCCTCCTCGAACAGGCTCTTCACAACGTCAGCTATAACCGGTGGCTGGGGCTTGTCGTTAGCGTCTACGTGGATCACCCTGAACTTGCCCCTGACGCCCCGGTGGGCTAGTATGGTGTGGATTGCTAGCGTGGTCTCGCTGGGAGCGGGTGCACAGCGGTAGGGCATTGGTGGAGCATATATCACGGCTGTGCCCTCATTAGCCGTCCACACCCTCCTCTTCAGCGTGTTCACCCTGCCCGGCTCATAGACGTTCGCCGCGTTCATCCAGTACTGCTGGTACCCCTCTATCTCAGAGCCGTCGAGTACGACGCCAGGGGCGACAATGAGGTAATCGTATTCCAGGACTCCTTCACCAGCCTTAGTGGGAGCCTCCCGATAGTACACCTTCCTCTCCGCCGGGTCCACACGGTCTACGAGGCCGAACACCACCCTAACACCGAGCCTGGCGGCCTCCTCGTAACCCCTAACGATCCTATCGTAGCTCTGCTCCCCCGTGAGTATGAGGGGCCTAGTGGGCCCGGCCATATAAAAGGGATCCTTGTTGACTACTGTAACCTCTAACTGGTCCCCCGCCTTCTCTAGCAGGGTCTTAGCCGCGCCCATGCCAGCTATTCCACCGCCAATTACCACGACCCTCTTCTTCGCCATAGCAAAGCACCTCCACGATTTAACACACCTATTCCCTCATCGAGGATAGAAGTATAGCGTAAATATTCTCCCCAATAATACCTTTATCCTCATATTAAGATCAATGAGGGACCCTCAACAATACGGCAAGCCAGCCTACTACTTAAACGAGGAGGCCAACAAACTATTGAGTAATCCCGGGGGTGTTCCCGGGGTATGGGAGGAATATACTCGAGAGAGTCAAGGGTCTACTGGGCAGACACCGACGCCGCCAGGATAGCGCACTTCTCCTCAATATTCCGCTTCTGCGAGGCCACCGAGGAGGAATTCATAATATCACTCACTGGAGGGTGGAAGCCCGGCCGCGTAATATTCCCACGAGTCCATGCATCATGCGACTTCAAGGCTCCCCTCAGGGTGCACGACCGTTACAGGGTAGAGATTACCGATATAGTGTTGGGTGAGACTAGTATAACGTGGCACTACAAGCTATACAACATTGACTTAGGCAGGGAAGCGGCCAACTGTAAGATAGTGACTGTAACACTAGACCCCGACACCTTCCAGCCAGTCCCAATACCCGGGGAGCTTAGGAGGCGCCTACTCGATGCGGGGGCAAGGGAGAAAAACGCATCGCCGAAATAGCGTTATCTTTAGGGGGCTGTGAGGAGAGGGTGAGCTGTTAGCAGTAAAGCCCCCACCGCCTTGGAGCGGTGGGGGCCCATGCTGGGAGAGGATGGCCCCGAGCCCCTCCTACACTTTCCTCAGGAGGGCGATATAGAACCCGGTAACGCCGTGTATCAGTGGTGAAAAGAACAGGCCGCTCCCTGACCTTATAGGACGTTTAGCCCAGGAGGGGGGCTCCACGAGTTCAAACCCTAGCTCCTCGAAGGCCCTGGCCTGCGCCTCAGTCTCCACCTCGGATAGCGTGCATACGCTGTACGCGAGGATGCCGCCCTTCCTAAGCAAGCGATAAGCGCTCTTCGCGAGCTGGACCTGGTACTTTGCAAGGTTCACCGAGTCAGCCATGCTCTTAGAATCATAGACCTTGGGGATCACGCCCAGGTTAGAGCAGGGAGGATCCAGCACTGCCTTATCGAACGACTCCTCCAGGCTAGGATAGTCTACTGGAAGATACCTCGCATCATGGCCGAGAACCTCGACCCAGCCCGCTCCCAGCCGTGTAAGAGTCCTCCTCAGGGTCTCCGTTTTGCTTCTCCTGTCAACAGCCACTATCCTAGACCCGGGCCCTGCTAGTTGAGCGATATGGGAGACCTTACCCCCCGGCGCCGCTGTTAGGTCGATTATCCTCTCGCCACTCCTCGGCTCCAGTAGCCTCGCCACGTACATGCTTGGTAGGCCCTGCCCGTAGAACAACCCCTCCTCCCTTCCTGGCAGGTCGCCGACTCTAACGCTCCTGTACATCGGCTCTGTCAACCTTACGAATAACCCGCGCCTCCTACTGAGCCGTAGGTCCCTCTCACCCATGAGGGCTACTCCGCTCCCCACTGGTATCCCGTTGGGAGAGTAGATTGTAACCTTATCACCCGGCCTAACGCTCTTCGCTTCGATGACTCCTGGCGCGTAGAGGTCGCTCCCCATTAGTACGCTTTCACTAGCCCTCTTGTCGGCGACCACCCTCTTATCGTAGATGTTGAATGGGAGGGGTCCCTCAACCGGAGCCCATAGTGCTTCCGGTATCTCCTTGTCCCGCTTCATGATGATGCCTTCTCTGCGTAGGACTTCAAGGTACTCTTCCACGTTAATCCTGAGCGTGTTCACACGGATGTAGAGTCTTCTGGCCGGGGCGGTGAGCCTTTGGACTAGCTTGCAGGTGTCTCCGAGTATGGGTGGTATGGTTTCGAGTAGCTTGTACTCGTAGTGTAAGGGGGTCCCGCAGGTCCCGTTTCCCCTTAGCAGTGTAGGTGGCACCCTCCCTGCTTATCACTGGTTAGCGGGAATTTGTGCAGGAGGGGTAGGCGTAGATATTGTCGGCTATGAGCTTCGCAATCCTCTCATCGCTGAATGTGAAGTTATAGGAGAGGTTCCTAGAGTATACTACGCCCCGCCTTGCGTAGAAAACCGTGGCCCTAACCCTCTCCACGACCCCACACTTCTCCAACTGTGTTTTAAGGTAGCGGAGGGCTTTCTCATAGGGGGCATTCCTCACAGCCCTCTCCTTTCCTCTGGGGCAGTAGGCTTGTACTGTAGCGGATGCTTGGCTCCGGGGTGTTAGGCAGTCCCTGTAGTAATTGTAGGCATCGCTGACTCGGTCTTGTACGAGGTAAACCTTGCCCATCCACGTGTATATGTATGCTACGTACCCTTTCCTTGCTAGCCAGTTCAGGCCTGCCTCTATCCTCTCCAGGGGGGCTTGTAGGGCTTGGGCTATCATGTCGGCGGGGAGTGGTCTCTCGTATAGTATGTCTAGTATCTTTCTCCTCCTACTGATATTGATGAGGTACTGGATTGTCTCGCTCGAGATGTTCACGTACACGCCGGCCTTCTGCGCCATGCTTACACCATCGATGAGACTGTCAACGTCGACGGTATCTGGTGTTACCAGGAATACGGCGTACTTCTGCCGGGGCACCCCGCTCTTGGAGGCCCGGAGCATTCTCCCGAGTCTCTGGACGAATCTTAGTGGGCTGGCCGTGTTGCTCCAGAGGATTACCAAGTCGGCCTCTGGGAGATCGATTCCCTCCTCGCCAGCACTCGTTGACACGATAATCCTTGTAGCGGGCCTCTTAGCCCTCCTGAGAGCGTCACGGGGCTCCACGTACCTCCTACCGAGGATCATGGATACGCCGTAGTCTCGGAGGGCCCCAGCTATTATCTTAGCGATGACTATCCTGTCGACGAAGACTATCGCCTTCTCGAAGCCCTCGTGGT
>WAOR01000008.1 GCA_015521175.1 Thermodiscus sp. | reverse complement strand
GTGCTTCTTGTAGTTGGCGATTCCCGGGCTTCTCGGAGAGGGGATCGCGAGCGTAGGGTTGGCCTAGTGGTACTCGTCTTGGTGATGTCGGCCCTGGCTTTTACTGGTGTCGAGATTGTCGGTAGCGTTTATATGGGGAAGCTGAGCCGGGAGGTTGGCCCTGCTCTCTACTCGGTGTCGAATGCGGTTGCAGGATTATTGGGGGCTGGTGTTAGGCCTCTTGCAGGTAGGATTATAGATTATGCGGGGCCTTCCCTCGTACTCTCTGGAGTGCTTGTATGCTACGTCCTATACGTAATGGCGCTCCACGCTCTCCATGGCGTCCTAGTCGCCCTGGTATGGGTGATTCCTATCTACCCGTTCTTGGACCTCTCCCTATACTCGCTTGCATCCCGTCTTCTAGGGGAGGCGATGGGGGCTAGCGTTGTCTCTGCTAGCTACAGTGTTACGGGCGTTATTCTTCTAGCGGCTGGCTTGGAGGGGCTTGAGGGTCCCCCGCTTATAGCCTTGGCCGCGCTATCATTCACGGCCTCCTCTGCCCTTGCGCTTGCGTCTTCGAGGCTTTCGAGGGGCGGAGGGGGCGTGGTTAGTAGGATTGGGGGTGTGGTTGAGGGTGAGCGATTATGACGTGGTTGAGGAGGGCCTCTATGCTGGTAGGGGCTGTGTCCGGGCTCCAAGAGTCGACGCGGTGATCTGCCTCGACCCGGCTTGTAGGGTTGAGGCTCCCGGTGCAGTGGAGTACTGCTTCCCTATTGATGATTTCAGCGTTGAGCCTTTCGGCAACACTGCTAGGGCTATTGCCAAGCTGTTAGAGCTTAGGGGTGAGGGGGATAGTGTATACGTCCATTGCGCCGCTGGTTGCGGGAGGACTGGGACTGTCGTCTCTTCTTACCTTGTACTAGCCAGGGGTCTCAGTGGTGAGGCGGCTATAGCCTATTATAGGGTTGTTAGGGGGTGTGGGCCGGAGTCTTGGGACCAGGTGGAGCTCGTCTATGCTCTTGGGAGGCTGAGGGAGCTAGTTGGGCCTCGTGAGGCCCTCCGTGTATTACTCGAGTCTAGGGATTTCGGGGATTTCCTTGGCAGGGTTAAGCGGTTGACAGGCTAGCTGGGCTCTACTCCTAGGCTCCTGTCCCCAGCATCTCCTAGGCCTGGGACTATGAAGTAGTTCGAGTCGAGTTGCGGGTCCAGGGCTAGGGTTACTATTGAGTCTACTAGCCCGGTTGATGCCAGGTAGCTTACACCGGGCTTCGATGCTATGGCGCTTGCCACTATTATGGGGCTTGCACCCTTCTCCACCAGTATCCTCGCGGTGGTCGCTATTGTGTGGCCTGTGGCTAGCATTGGGTCCACTATGATTGAGGGTCCCTCGACCCGTGCAGGTAGCCTTGAATAGTATACTTCAATCCTAACACCGCTTTCCTCCTCTATCCTCTTGGCGGCTACTAGGCCTATCGGGCTGGAGGGATATAGTTCTGTGAAGCCTTCGAGCAGTGGGAGACTAGCTCCTAGGACGCCTACGATGAGAGGCGGCTTCTCGGGCTCGACCTCGACTGCGCCCGCTCCTAGCGGGGTCTTAACCGTGGCCTGCCTCCATGGTAGCTCTCTCGCGGTGTAGACGGCTAGTACAAGGCCTGCCCTCTTCATCCACTCCCTGAAGGAGTCCACGCCCGTCTCCTTGTCCCTCAACCACCTGAGGATCCAGTGGGCTATGGGGTTCTCCTCCCCCACAACTGTTATCTTCACAGTATGCCCACGCTCCTAGCCCTGCTAGAAGGGGTATTTAGCCGTCTCCCAACCCCCTCTACCCTCCCCGGGGAGGGCCGCAGTATTGGACGAGGAGTATGAGAGCATCGTCGAGAAGGCTAAGAGTATCCTGGAGAAGTACCCCTTATGCGATCGATGCCTGGGGAGAATGTTTGCAGGGCTAGGCTATGGCTGGAGTAACAAGGAGAGGGGTGACGCCCTCAAACGAGTGCTAGTCATGGAGCTCCACAGAGCTGTGCGAGAAGGCGGGGAGGCCGAGGAGGAAGAGTTCAAGAAGATAGCACCCAATATAGGCTCTCAGGCCTCCGGGCTCTACGAGAAGCTGACCGGGAGAAGACTCGAGCCCCGGGAGTGCGCTATCTGTGGTGGAAGGCTGGACTCCTTCATCGAGGAGGCCGCAGTCAAGGCTAGAGGCCTCTTGAAAGCCTACGACATATCGAGGTACGTGGTCGGAGCCCGAGTCGACCCCGGGGTCGAGGAGGCTGAGAGGAGGATAAGAGAAGAGTTCGGCCTGGCCTATGGGGAGAGCATAAGGGCGGAGATACGCAGGGAGATCGGTAAGAGGCTCATGAGCGATGATACAAGGCCGGACTTCTCAGACCCCGAAGCAACCGTACTAGTCCACTTCCCCTCCGGCAGGATCGAGTTGCAGGTGAACAGCCTCCTATTGAGAGCGAGGTACTGGAAGAAGGCAAGGTATATCAGCCAGGCCTACTGGCCGAGCCCAGAGGGTCCACGGTACTTTAGCGTGGAGCAGGCGGCTTGGGGCCTCCTAAGGGTTACCGGGGCTGAGAGGCTAGTCCTACACGCGGCTGGCAGGGAGGATGTCGACGCTCGAATGCTGGGGAGTGGGAGGCCCGCAATTATAGAGTTGAAGGTGCCCCGCCGCAGGCGTCTCTCCCTCAGCGAGCTAGAGGAGGCCGCTAACAGGGAAGGTAGAGGGTTAGTTGAGTTTAGAATCGAGGGCTTGGCTTCGAGGAGGGAGGTCCGACTGTACAAGCAGGACTACTCTAAGACTAGGAAGGTGTATAAGGCCCTCGTAGCGTTCTCCGACCCTTCCGCCACTGACCGTTTAGGCGAGTTGGAGGAGTTCTTCCGGGATAGGGTGGTGTTGCAGAGGACTCCGCGGAGGGTGCTTCACCGGCGGCCGGATAGGCTTCGTAGGAGGAGGGTTTACGGCGTGTCGTGCCGCCCTCTCGAGAGGGGGGTTGTAGAGTGCCTTATCGAGGCAGAGGGCGGGCTTTACGTGAAGGAGCTCGTCTCGGGGGACGCGGGCCGTACTAGTCCGAGTTTCGCCAGCGTGCTAGGAGTCAATGCGGAGTGCGTCGAGCTCGACGTTCTACTAGTGGAGCACGGAGGGTTTTGAACCCTCTACTTTAAATCCTGTAAGTAGTGGCTCGGAGGATGGGGGTGTGGATTAAATGGTGAAGCCGCCGAGAGGCTATAGGCACAGGACTAGGAGGCTGTTGAGGAAGCACGTGAGGGAGAAGGGAGCAGTACCAAAACTTAGCGTGCTACTCCACCCCTACAAGGTTGGAGACAAGGTTGCGATAAAGATTGACCCGTCCTTCCACTACGCGATGCCACACCGCAGGTTCCACGGCCTCACGGGCACTATAATCGGTAAGAGGGGCCGCGCCTACGAAGTAGAGGTGTACCTGGGTAATAAGAGGAAGATACTCTTCGTTACCCCAGAGCACCTGAGGCCGCTTAAGGCCTAACACCCTCCCCGGGGAGAGGGGGTCCGAGTATTGGAGAGGAGAATTCTCAGGGAGGAGCCCGTCTCCTACTCGGAGGCTAGGAGGCTCCTTGAAACTAGGATCAGGGAGAAGGAATTCGGTATAATAATAACTATTGACCGGGCTTTATCCTATCTTCGAACCTTCGGCGACAAGGACCCGGACAAGGCTAGAGAGGCTGTTAGCAAGCTAGTAGAACTCGGCCTCGACCCCGTGGTGGCTGTTAACATTGTAAACATCTGCCCCGTGGAGGAGGGAGAGGTTAGGAGTATCCTCTCTATGAGGAAAGAGGCAGTTTACGACGAGGAACTCGTTAAGAAGATCCTAGAAGCTATTAGCGACTACTGCCAATCAGTCTATCCCGAAGAGTAAGAAACCAAGCATTCCTATATTCCCCCCACCCTATTATGAATAAATGTAGCCGAGGGGGCTCCGATGACGAGGAACCCGAGAGACTACCAGAGGCACACCAGGCCGGAACCACACCCGGCTGAACTCGAGAGGAAAGCGATAGTTCTAGACTACATGCCCACGGGCTACTACGCGGACCCCCATAGGGAGCACAGGGATAAGCCCATAGCCCAGGCAGTAGGGTTTAGAAGATTCACACTTGTAGACGGAATACCTATAGGGGAAGTAGACCTCTTCGAAGAAGTAACCCTAGCCCGGGAGGTCCCCCGAACAGTAGTAATCCCTCCAGGACCCAGGAATCCGAGGCCTAGAAGGGTCACGGCCCTGCTCGGATGCCTCCCAGGAGCAGACAAAAGAATCTACTGCCTACCACTCCAGTACCAGGATAGGGAGCTCGTCGAAGCCATACGACTAGACTTGGAGTCAGCGGACCCTAGGGTGATAGTTCTAGACAAGCCGGAAGCCCTGGCGAGTGTTGCCAAGGAGAAGGGATTACCCGAGAAGATACTAGTCGTCCCGAGGAGGCCGCTCAGGTACGAGGAGCTATCGGACCTGGCGAAGAGAAACCTCGAAGAGGCCATTGCCAGGATCATTAAGGCTAGGGAGAGAGACTTCGTCGAGTTCTTCAACATCGCGCAGCCTATAAACATTAGGCTACACAGCCTGGCACTCTTGAAGGGCGTCGGGAAAAAGACCCTCATCAATTTCCTAAAGATAAGGGCGCAGAGAAGGTTCAAGTCCTTTGAAGAAGTTAAGAGAGCTCTGAAAACGGACCCGGTGGAAGCACTTAGAGACAAGATACTGGAAGAGATAAGAGGAGAGGCGAAATACTACCTCTTCATAAAGCCCCCATCCCCCAGTGAACCCTTCCTAGAC
>WAOR01000007.1 GCA_015521175.1 Thermodiscus sp. | reverse complement strand
TAGTAGCCATTCCCATAGGATCCTGTGTAGTGTTGCATAGGCCGCCCTCTTGTCGGGGGTGTCTGCTTCCTCCCATACCCTCCTCCTTATCAGCCTGATGTACCAGTGGCTTACGTCTTCTACTATGAATTCCCGGAGTCTCCTCGCTGCTTCTTGTAGCTTGTAGGTTTCCATTGCTTGGTAGTATTCTTGTTTTAGTGCTTCCAGTCTTGAGAGTATCCATTTGTCTTCTAGGCGAAGCCATTCCCCTGGTATATCCTCTACGGTCTCCTTTGTGGGGTCGTACTTGTCTAGGCTCATGTATGTCGAGGCGAAGGCGTAGACGTTCCAGGCTATGTTCAGTGCTCTCCAGGCTTGCTCCATGGCTTTCCATTGGAATCTCAGGTCTTCCCATATCGTGTTTTGCATGCTCCATAGTCTTACGGCGTCTCTTGGTATCTTCTTTATGAGCTCTCGGAACTCGATGTAGTTTCCTAGGCTCTTGTGCATCTCCCTGCCGTGCTCGTCTAGGGCGAAGCCGTGTACTAGGACTCTCTCGTATGGCTTCTCGCCGAAGCCTATTACTCCGCTCCGTAGGAGGCTGAAGAACCATCCCCTTATCTGGTCGTGGCCTTCTACTATGAAGTCTACGGGCTTCATTGACTCGTAGGGTTCCTTGTTCCTCGGGTAGCCTAGGCTGGCGTAGAATGCTATGCCGGAGTCGAACCACACGTCTAGTACGTCGGGGACCCTCTTCATCTCGCCCCCGCACTTGGGGCACCTAAGGGTTACCTTGTCGACCCATGGCCTGTGGAGGTCCCTGGGCTCCTCGCCACCCATCTCTACTAGCTCCCTGACACTTCCCACTACGTGTGTATAGCCGCACTTCTCACAGCGCCATACCGGGAGGGGTATGCCCCAGAACCTCTGCCTCGATATCACCCAGTCCCTCACGTTCTCTAGCAGGTTCATGAACCTGCTCTTCGCCCAGCCGGGCACCCATTCTACCTTGTCTGCCTCCTCTATGAGCTTATCCTTGAGCTTCGAGACGTTGATGAACCATTGATCGGTCGCCCGGAGTACTAGTGGTGTCTTGCACCTCCAGCAGACGGGGTACCTGTGCACTATGGTTGTCTTGTGGAATAACGCGCCCTTCTCCTCGAGGTCCTTCATTATGGCCTGGTTTGCCTCGGTGCGGAAGTATAATCCCTTGTATTTCCCGGCCTCCTCCGTCATCCTCCCCTGGTTGTCCACGAGGCTTACAACGGGTGCTCCGACCCTCTCCGCGTTTATGTCGAAGTCTATCTCGCCGTGGCCAGGTGCCGAGTGTACTAGGCCCGTTCCCTCGGTGGCGGTGACCGCTTCTGGCGCCAGTACGACCCTGTGGTACTTGGAGAGGATCTTCTGTGCTGGGACCAGGTCTTCGAGGGGGTGCTCGTACTCGAGTCCCTCCAGCTCGCGGCCGGGGAACTCCTCTATGACCTCGTAATCCGTCACCCCGGCCTCCTTCATCACATGTTCGAGCCTGGCCTTAGCGAGTATGAGTACCTCCCCGTTAACCCTCACCTTCACGTATTCCAGGTCTGGGTGGGCCATTACGAAGGCGTTGGCCGGGAGGGTCCAGGGGGTTGTGGTCCAGATTAGGAGGCTCTCACCGGGCCTATCCTTCACGGGGAACTTCACGTATATGCTCGGGTCTTCGAGATCCCTGTACTCGCTGACCTCGTAGTCTGCGAGGGTCGTCTCACAGCGGGGGCACCAGTGTACTACCCTCCTACCCTGGTATAGGAGGCCCTGCTCCCACGCCCTCTTTATCAGCCACCATCCGCTCTCGATGTACTCGTTCTTGTAGGTGACGTAGGGGTTGTCCCAGTCCATGAACACTCCTATCTCCTTGAAGTTCTCCGTCATCCCCTCAATGTTCTCCTGGGCGAACTTCTTGCACTCCTCAACGAACCTGTCCACGCCTATCTTCTCGACTATCTCCTTCTTGTTCCTCACGCCCAGCATCTTCTCCACTTTAACCTCAATGGGTAGCCCGTGGGTGTCGAAGCCGGGCTGGTCCCACACGTTATAGCCCTTCATCCTCCTGTAGCGGAGTACTACGTCCTTGATCACCTTGTTCCACGCTGTGCCCACATGTATGCTCTTAGCGCTCGCGTAGGGCGGGCCGTCTAGAAAGAAGAACTTCCTCTGGCTCCTCCTCGACTTCTCCTTAACAAGCCTGTAGATACGGTTCTCGGCCCAGAAACGTTTAACCCACTCCTCGAGGGCGAACTGGTCGTAGCGAACCCTTGACAGCCTATCACTGATCGGGGGCAAGCCTCTTAGTCCCCTCCCCGGGTAGCCTGGTAGGAGTAGCCCGTCTAGTAATAAAGTAGAGGCTAGCCTCCCCCAAGCCTCTCCTCCAGGAGCCTTCGAACCTCCCTGGGGTCAACGGCCCTCCGGCCCAGCCTCCTTATGACCTGGCCCACGAGGTAGTCCAGGGCCCTCCTCTTACCACTCATATAGTCCTGGACGGCCCTGGGATACGCCCTTATAACCTCGTCGACCACGGCTTCGAGACCCTCCGCCTTCTCAGGGAGCACCGTTTCAAGGCTAGCCTGGGGGTCCCTCACAAGGCCCGGTATGATAAGGCCCCTAACCGCCTCAGGCGGGTACTCCCCCTCCTCTACAAGCCTGGCGAGCCGGGCCATAGTCTCCGCTGGGGGCCAGTTTGAGGGGTCATGGGGGCCCCTCCCGGCCTCCCTCAATGCCCCCTTATAGTCCACTCCCAACAGGCGGGCGAGGACCCGGGGGTCCCTCACCCTCCCCCGGGCTTCCATGTAGAGGCTCGCGGCGGGCCTGGCCTGCACTATGCTCCAGGCTACCTCCAGGGGGACCCCGTCCCCTGTTATCTCGTCGAGAAGCCTTCTGGGGCTCGTGGCTACTAGGGCTTCCGCCTCGCCTAATAGCGGTCTTGTGAGCACTGGTGGGAGGTCTGGGTCCGGCATGTAGAGGTACTCTGCCTCCTCCTCCTTGTGCCTTAGGGGCTTAGTCATCCTCCGATGGGCGTCCCAGTGCCTCGTCTCCCTCTCTACTCGGCCTCCCCTCTCGAGGATTAGGCGTTGCCTCTTGTACTCGTATTCTAGAGCCCGCTCGACCTCGAGCGTGGAGCCGATGTTCTTGACTTCAACTCTCTCCCCTCCGGGGAGGCTTATATTGGCGTCGACGCGGAAGGCGCCTTCCAACCTGGGGTTTACCGCGCCAATGTACTCGAGCGTTAGTAGGAGGTATTCCACGAAGGCTCTAGCCGCCCTGGGGCTGGGGATGTCTGGCTCCGTGACGATCTCGAGCAGGGGGACCCCGCTCCTGTTATAGTCGACTAGGACCTCCTCGCTAGACACTATGCTACCGCCCGGGTAGACGCTCCTGCCGGGATCCTCCTCCAGGTTAATCCTCCTAATCCTAGCCCTCCTCCAAACCCACCCGGCAGGGTCCAGGTACTCCAAGACACCGCTAGTACAGACGGGAGCGCCCCCGGCCCTCTCGAACTGGGTTATCTGGTAGTTCTTCGGGAGGTCCGGGTAGAAGTAGTGCTTCCTCGTGAACACTATCGCCCCCGGTATCCTACACTTCAGGGCCATCGCCGCCGCCAGGGCTTGCACAACCGCCCTCCTATTAGGCACGGGCAGGGCTCCCGGGAGTCCCAGGCAGACGGGGCACACGTTGGTGTTCGGAGGCATGCCCCGGTAATCGGCTTTACAGCCGCAGAAGAGCTTGGACCCTGCCCCAGTAAGCTGGACGTGCACCTCCAAGCCAATCACAGGCCTCAAAACGCTGACACCCCCGCCAGGCCCGTTATCTCCTCAACGAGGAGGCCCAGCTCGAACAGGTCCACCTCCCCACGGGGCCTCGCCATCAGTTGGGCGCCCACCGGTAAGGGCTCAACGCTCACCGGTAGCTGGAGGGCTGGGACCCCGGCTAGGTTAGCCGTGACCGTTGAGATGTCGAGGGCGTAGAGTTGTAGGGGGTCCCCCAGCCTCTCCCCAAGCCTAGGGGGCAGAACCGGACTGGTAGGCTGGCCTATGATGCATTCCCGGACTATGCCTAGGACCCTATCCCTCACCAGCCTCCTTATCTTCGCCGCCTTAACGTAGTACTCATCCCTGTACCCCTCACTCAATACGAGGACGCCCATCGCTATCCTCCTCTTAACCTCGGGGCCGAAGAGCCTCGTCCTAGCCTCAACGTTGAGCTCTTCCCAGGTCCTCGCCCTTGAGTCATGGCAGGGGTAGAGGCTCCCGTCATAGCGGGCCAGGTTGCTGGCGGCCTCGGCCATCGCTATCGTGTAGTAGGCTGGGAGCACCAGGCTAGTCCATGGGGCCCTGAAGTACTCTATCGTTGCCCCCTGGGCTTCTAGCCTTGAGAGGAGGCCTTCAAAGGCGGCCTTCACCGGGGCCTCGGAGGCGTCGATGATCTCTTCTGGCACGCATAGCCTCACGGCCTCGGGGTCCCGGGGCTCTAGCGTGTAGGGGTCTGGGGGCTGGTAGTCTATACTGGTAGCGTCTAGGGGGTCCCTCCCCGCTATGACACTGTAGAGGAAGGCTAGATCCCTGACACTCCTAGCCATGGGGCCTATCTGCTCCAGGCTATTCGCGTAGGGTATGAGGCCCCTCCTACTCACGGCTCCGTAGGTCGGCTTCAAGCCCACGGTGGCGGTGAAGGCGGCTGGTAGCCTAATACTACCCCCGGTATCGCTCCCCAGTGCTAGGTCTACTGCGGCGTAGGCTAGGGTGGCGGCGCTACCACTACTACTGCCCCCAGGCACCCTCCCCATGTCCCACGGGTTCCTAGTCGGCCCGTAGGCGCTGTACTCGCCGGTGCTACCCATCGCGAACTCGTCCATATTCGTCTTACCAACGATTATGGCCCCCGCATCGACAAGCCTCTCCACGACGTGGGCATTGTAGGGTGGCTTATAGCAGGATAGCATCTTGCTCCCGGCGGTGGCCCGGAGGCCCCTAACGCTAATGTTATCCTTAACAGCTACCAGTACGCCCTCGAGGGGTCTAGCCTTGCCCTCCAGGATCCTCCGCTGAGCTTCCCTTGCCTCCTCCCTGAGCCTCTCCTCGGGGAGGAGTGTGATGAAAGCGTTAACCTCCTCCTCAAGCCTTGATATTAAGTAGAGGGCCTCCTCCAGCCTCTCAACCGGATTGTACACGCCACTGGCTAGTTGTTGTGCGAGGGACCCTCTCTTTTTCAAAGCCTACCCCTCCAAGGAAGCCTAACGTAGCCCTCCCGGGTCTCCACTCCGAGATCCTCAATGTTAACGTGTCCGTAACCCTTCTCGCGGGGGTCCCTCAGCCTGGATTCAGCCTCCCACACGTGGTAGAGGGGGTCCAGGCCTTCCACTAGGGGGCCTGCGCGCCTAACACCCTCGAGGAATCCCCGAATCTCAGTTATCCTCTCGCAGTCCTCCGGGGGGACCTCGAGGCGGGCTAGTACCCTGATCTTGGATAGGAGCTTGCTGCAATCTTCAACAGCCACGGGGGGGCCACCCCTAGCTTCCCCGTTGAGGGACCCTCAACGGGGTCCACTCGGCACTAGTGTTTCTTGTCCTCCCTAGCAGGCTGGAAGGCAGAATTATGCATTGTGATCCGCTCAAGTGCAGCGGGATGCCCTCAACTCCCTATTTTAGTATAACTCCAAGGATATATAATCATTATTTTAATATAATATTAACTATAAATTATTATTAGAGGCGGGGTCCGGCTAGTTGTCAAAGATAATCCCGGCAACCGATGTTATCACTACTCTGTCGGCCGTCTTAGCGTCGGCGGAATGCTGTTCCCTAACCCCGAGGCCTCTAGCCTAACAGTTGTAATTTGCCCCGGTAACCTACCTAGGGAGTCGTAAGGATAATGCAAGCAGGGCTACGCAGGTTGAGGGACCCTCCAACCACCTAGTGATGAGTCCCTCCCCACCGCTTACGCCGGGTCTAGAGGCCTGGATAGTGCCTGCCCCCTCCTATACCCTCCCAGGGGTTAACCCTCCAGGCTGGAGGGAAGCCGGGCTTGGACAAGATACGAGTATCCCTACTCGCCTACACGGAGGACGGAGAGAGGCTGATAGCCGCGGCCAGCAAGACCAGCCTATCCAGGAAGAGCCCCGAGAAAATACTATCAATGCCCGACGAGGAGGTCGAGGAATGGATTAGGGAGACGTGGAGGAGGCAGCACTTCAGCCCCTGGGAGCACAGCGTCTACACGTGGCTCGCTGACGGTTGCAGCAGAGTTTGCAGCCACCAGCTCGTAAGGCATAGGCTAGCGAGCTATACCCAGCAGAGCATGAGGTATACGGAGGGTAGCCTCCGGGAGGCTGCTCTCGAGGCCGCTGGCCTGCTCGGCATTGAGTGCCCCCGGAAGCCTAGGGAGGCTGGGGCTAGGAGGGCTTACGAGTGCTATTCTATGGCCTTGAGGGAGGCGGTCCGGTCGGGGCTCGACCCTGTCCGCCTGGCTAAGCCGGCCTTCGTCTTCCCCCCAAGTCTTCGGGGGGAGGCCCTTGTCGAGGCGGCTAATCTCTACTTGGAGGCGGCGGCCAGGTATTATTCCCTATTGGCCGTGGGGGTCTCCCGGGAGGATGCCAGGTTCCTAATACCCCACGCGGTCCGGACCCGCATTGTTGTAACTATGAATGCCCGGGAGCTGGTGCAGAGCTTCCTCCCGCTCCGGATGTGTACTCGGGCTCAGTGGGAGATCCGGCTGGTTGCCTGGAAACTGTGGAAGAGGCTTGTAGAGGTGCATCCTCGCCTCTTCAAGTGGGCCGGGCCTCGATGCGTGTTCCAGCAGAATACTACGAGTGACCCGAGGCCCCTGGTAGACTATCTTGAGGGTAGGGCTTCATTCACCATTCCCAGATGCCCCGAGCTCGTGCCAAGAGAGGGTATTCGTGCGTGCCTGCTCCACGCGAATGGCCGGGCTGGGAGAGTATAGTTATAGCGAGGACCCAGCCCAGTTAGTAGTACCTGGTGTGCGCTTGGAGTGGGAAGGCTGGGGGCCACCGTAATACTTCTCCTCCTACTTGCAAGTATACCCCCCGTTACAGCCCACCCCAGCCAGCATACTAGTGAGGGCCCCAGCTACGTGATCCCCTCCCGCTGGCTCCAATCAGGTGCCAGCGGCCTCCTAATCATACCCTCGAACAGGGCCTCCTTCGAGGTCACCGTGTCCGTAGTATTACAGTCTGGAGGTCGTGAGGACAACTATACCTACTCCTTCACATTGCAAGCCGAGGGGCTCCCATGGCCCTACGAGAGGGGCTACTATGCATACGTGCTCCCCGGGTTCCCCGCGGTCAACGAGTTCTACACCTACAAGGGCCAGGGGGTCATACTCACGGTAGAGACTATTGTCAGGGTAGGGTATACGTTCGCCGGGGAACCCTTCGAGACCGTGATACACTGGGCGAGCAACGGGACCTCTTCGACCCCCCTCGCATTCCTAGTAGCCGATAAGGGGTCGCCGGAGACCCTCTACCTCTCACCAGAGGGCTGGGTATTCCCGAGTGGATCCACCCTCAAGGTATACGCCTTCGCCGTGGGCCTAGGGAGGGATCCTCTAGCTAGCCTCCTAGTGGGGCCGACCGGGAACCCGGCCGAATACGTTATGGACCGTTACGAGGGCTGGTGGGCCACGCTGGGCAATGCTGTCGATAGGATTAACCAGTGGTTCTCCAGGCTACCAGACGCTGATGAGAGGCTTACTGGCAGGCTCCCGAGAGCTGTCTACGGTGGTGGAGTATGGGTCGGGGAGGTAGGCCCCTACGCTCCCGGGTCCAAGGTGGACTACTGGGTCAAGGTCTCCGGGTCGAACGGCGTGGCCCTCAGCCCCAGGGGGTGGGCGATATCAACCGCTACTGGCGGTAGGAGAGTGCTCATAGTAGACGCGGCACCCCTCCTATACACGGTTGGAGTCTTAAACAAGGATTACAATCCCCCCATGGGGGCACCCGTCCAAGACTACTCATCAGCGAAAACAATCGGAGACAGCCTCTGGACCGCAGGCCTCCTAAGAAGCCACGACTACTCAAGCCTGGCCAGGCACTATAGCATTTACATAGCCTACCCGGACGGGAAGGCGGAGAGCCTCCTCCAACACCACGCTTACCAGGCAGTAATAGTAGAACCTCTACCCCCTCCACCTCGAGGGACCCCCTGGGACTGGACTCCTGCTATCCAAGACATAGTACGGGGGCTCGAGGCCCAGGCCATGAAGGGAACCGGTATTATAGCGGCGGGGACCGCTATCGGAGACCTAGGGGGAGCCTACAATTACACGCTGGCCGATAAGGGAGCAATACTACGCCTCCTCGGCCTCCAACCCATCCTCCTCCTAGAACGAGCTGGCTACAAGCCCCTACTATCACCGTTACCCTCGTGGAACGGGACCCTCATGTTGACGGCTAAAGGGTATGGCCTGGCCAGCGAGTACACGGTTGTAGGAGGGGTAGACGTTCCAGGAGTTCTGGTGACTGTTGAGGGGTGCAAGCCAAGGCTGCAGGCAGGGGTCCTCGAGTCGCCCTGGAGCACCCTCGCAACCAAGGACTACCCGGGCGGTGGCTGGAGTAGAGTTGCCAGGGAAGCTGGCTCCACACCCACAATATTAGAGAGCGCCGTGGACGCCCTCACAAGAGCTCACGCGTCTGGCGAAGAGCTCCGCATCGGCAATTCCCTGTTCCCCATAGGCGATACTGCACGGCTCCTAGCATCCCAGGCCGTCCCTGTGCTGGTTTCGAGCGACTGCCAGGCAGGAGTCTACGCTAGGGACTACACGTTTAGAAGCGTCTACTTCACCTTCGACCCCCTAGCAAGTAGGGAGGGAGCACAGCTACTCGGATGGGCCGTATCTTGGGCCATGAAGCCTGCCAGAGGTAACTCGAGCATCGACAACCTGCCCGCCTCAGCGGACTTATCGGCTATAGCAGGGTCACTTGGGGTCGCAGGGGAGCCTTGGAACGTGACTATTGCGACGCCGGGAGGGTCCCCCATTAAGAGTAGGGGGGCCACCGTCATAGCGGTCTTATGGGGGGAGGCCAGCGTCAACGCTACCGTGGTGCGGGAGTCTAGGGTCTACGGCGGGGAAGCCTTGGTAGTATACACTCGGGGGAGCGTGATAGTAAAGGCTGAGGGACCCTCAAGGCTCCTAGCAGTAGCCTACGCCCCGTCAACCCTTAGCCCCCCTCACACGAGCCGGACAACAACCCACACTACTACAACGGCTTCCACGACTAGCACCACGAGTTGGGTAACTGGTGGGGGACCCCCAGCTACCAGTCAGACACCGGGGCCACAAGGCTCCCGCTACTTTAAACTGCTGGAAGCCGCGCTACTAGTCGCCTTAGCTCTGGGCATACTGGCGATACTAGCTGTTAGGAGGAGGGGCTACAAGTACATCTAGCCCTTCCCCAGGAACCTCCTAGCAGCCTCTATCAACTCCCTCCTACCAGCAAGGTCCACGAGCCTGGAAGCCCCATGCACCCACTCAGCCTTAACCCTCCTCACAGGGTCCAAAAGGGCATGCACCGCCTCGGGATTAACCATGGCGCTCTTCGCTACACTCTCAACCATGCTCTTAGCCTCATCCATGCTCCCAGCGAGGCCTGAGACCAGCCCGATCCTGTAGGCCTCCTCGAACCCGATCCTCTCCATAGCCAGGCCCGCCCACACGATCCTAGCAAGGCCAAGCCTCCCAGCCAGGCCCGCGAGCATGGGCGGGACAAGGCCCCAGCGGAGCTCCGGCCACTGCAGGTAACCCTCACCAACTGCCACTACGGCATCGGTAGCTAGGGCAATCTCCGCGCCCCCAGCGACGGCAGGCCCATTCAAAATGGTAACAACAGGCTTCCAATACCCACTACCACTACGGCACGAGACAAGCGCCTCTAGGAACCTGGTGAACCTCTCGAACAAGGCCCGAACCTCGCCCGGGTCACCTGCCGAGGCGATTTCCCCGAGATCCATTCCAGCGGAGAAGAACCTGCCCTCACCAGTAACAGCGACGGCGCCATAGTCACCAAGGCAAGCCTCGCCGACTAGGCGAGTAGCCTCCTCGAGAGTAGGCGAGTCCAGGCTATTCAACCTATCCGCCCGGTCCAGGACCAAGTAATATACACCGCCGCCAGCAACACCCCTAACCACCATGCAACACCCCCTAAGACACCATTACAGAATACCCTCCAAGCCAGGTGAAAACCCTTAAACCCCAAAGGGTAAAGACAATACACGCAGACACCCAGAGCAACGAGGGGGCGCCGCGGTCGCCTAGCCTGGCCAGGGCGCCGGCCTGCTAAGCCGGTGGGGGAGACCCCGCGCGGGTTCAAATCCCGCCCGCGGCGCCACGGACTCCTCTAATCTAGCCAATAATGTCCATGGCTCCACCATCTGTAGAACCCTAAGGCCATGCTCATGGATCAATGCGCGAGTAGCCTACTCTACAGCTCGGAAAACCGCGTTGGTATTGGTGCGTCCTGGTATGTAGGGGTTTCCGCCCGGGCTCCCATATAGGGCTTCCAGCTCCCAGCCAGCTCTCCTCGCAATGTCGACTAGTTCTGTGACCGTGTAAATTCTAATTGTAAAGCCGCCCTCCCCCATGTACTCCAGCTCGCCCTCATTCCTCCTGTAATATATCCACGTGTTTGTCAGGGTCGAGGCTACTGGATCGAATCGTGGCTTCTCTACGACCAGAAGGTCTCCTAGATCGCTTACGATAGTATCTGTGCCGCAGAAGGCGTTTCGAGCTACTATTAGATCCCTATCAGCCTGGCGGAGCACGAAGAGCTTTCCACCCGGTACTATGATCCTCCTGACCCTGGAGAGTAGCTCGACATCGCTCTCCGGAGTACCCTTATAGCCTATGAGGGTTGTCCAGTATAGTAATATTGCATCGTACCCCTCCTCCACAAGCTCGTCTACCCTCCACGCATCGCCAACTACGCCTTCAACCCTATCCCTAACACCCACGCTATCCGCGTATTCAAGGGCCTCCTCGACGTATTCCCTAGATATATCGAGGCACGTGACCCTGTACCCATGCTGAGCTAGGGGCACAGCTATTCTACCACTACCACAGCCCAAGTTGAGAACACGGGAACCCCTACCCACACCATGCCTCTCCAGAAGCCCCGCAACCAGCCTAGCCTCCTCAACACCCCGCTCCCTACGAGCACGAAGCACACTCCCAAAAAGCCCTCCATGCTCAACGAAGAACTCCTTAATCCAGTCATCCTGGCCAGCCAAGAAGTACCATCCCCACGCCACAATCTGGGAAGCTCATCCAATTATAATGCACTCCACTAATTATAGATTTATCAAGACTAGTATGCTTAGATTCATTGACAAGCTACAAGGAGGTGAAAAGAAATAGAACCTATGGCGGCGGGCCTAATTATAGAGCCCGCCTCGCTACATGCATGCGGGGGCTGCATCATCCGGCTCCGGAGGGTGACCCCCGCTTCTCCCTCCAGGCCTCGGCATTCAAACTCGTAATAGAGTGTGGCAATAAACCTTTCCGGGTTTCAAATATCATCATAATGCCCCGCCCCTTAACTCTCTTAGTCTTGCTTGTTTTCAACTAGCGGTAGATGGTGAAGACGGGGATGTCTATTCTCAACACGTAGAATACTCCTGCTAGGATCTTACCCCAGACCAGAGCTAAGAGGAAGGCGCCCTGAGCCCGTAGCTCCTCGAGTAGTAGAGGAGTACGGATAGCATGCTCATGAGGCCTACGAGCCAGGCGGTCTGGGGAGTTATGCTAGTGGCCACGGGTCATCCCCCGCCCCTGTGGCGGGGTCGCTTACTATGGCCTTGCCGGCTAGCTCCACGCTTACGCCTTCGCCCTAGCGGCGAGCTCCCTGAGCTTTTTCTCGGCTTCTTTGAACGTGATCCGCTCTTCCTGCCAGTCCTCGTAGACTCGCCAGGCCTTCTTGCGGAGCAGGCTGTCGCGTGGTATGTCTGTGAGGATGTAGATGAGCTTGCCTGCCTGGTCGCGCCTCTTGCGCCACTCTCGAACGCTCGGGACCCGGATCTCCCCTGTCTTAGGCTTGGACATGGACACTTGCCCCCGTGGGTCTCCCAATTAACATATACGAGGCCGAAGTTATTAGCGTGACGCCACATGAACCTGTCCCGCGCCAGGATAAACCTGCAGCCGAGCGTGTTGGCCGCTACTAGGTGAGCAATATCTATGAGTCTCGAGGGGGATAAGTCATACGCATCCACGTATCTCCTCGCAGAGTTCATTACATGATCCAGGTCTACTTCCACGTATTCTGCCCCCAGCGAGGCCAGGTAGCCGTGGAAGAAGAACCTGGCTAGGCCGTAGCGGAAGCCCTCACGGGAGTGCGCCGCGCTCCACACGCACCTGCACCGCCTGCAGCACTCCCTGAGGAGCCTCTGGGCCTCGAGGCTCCCGGGCTCTCTCGGGTTTAGGGCTCGGATCACTATACTGGTGTTCACGAAGACGCAGGACCTAGCCACCTAGGTGCACCCCCATGCCTAGTAGGACTCCGAGGTTGCGCCACCCTGTGATCCAGGGGCCCGCCACAGCTGGTATCATGGCGTAGGGGCCTAGCAGGCACTGCAGCGCCCAGTATACCCCCAGGGCTAGCAGGAGTATGGCGGCGCCGCCTAGGAGCAGGGCGGCCCTCACACTAGCTGGGGCGTTACGGTGCTCCCAGTACTGCACGTAAACCTGGCTGCTGGCAACGACCAGTAGGAAAAAGGGTTAGGATGTGGTGGGGCTTCGCTCCTAGACACCCCGCTTTACTGCTAACAGGAGTAGGCCGAATAGCGCTCCTAGGCCGAGGGCGGTTTTGTGGTGTGCCAAGCTGTCGGTTATACCGTTACCATTACTACTGCTGGCCGGCTTGGCTCCTGGTAGGCCTTCACCACGTCTCCCTGGGCTACGTTTATGTTTAGTATCCCGTTCCAGCCGACCCAGCCGGCGAGCGCCCCGTTCTTCTCTACTATCAAGCCTGGGCAGCAGGTCGGCCCGGTCTATCCCTCGCGCTCTTGGTTGTCGGCGTAGCCGATTACTAGGCCCCGTGTGCCGGCGACCACGCTTAGAACTCCGCTCCTCGAGGCTACCTTAACAGCCCTGTATGCTGAGAGGGGTGCTGTGTGGACTAGCCAGGAGTCGGTCTCGGCTAGGGCTATGGTGCAGTTGCCTACCCTGTGTAGCCGCCATCCCCCCGTAGTAGTAGAAGCCCTTTGGGCCTACGGCCACCATTGCCTTCGTCGGTAGCCACTCCCCCGGTAGGGTGCCCATACCTATCGTACCCTCTTAGTCTTGCTTGTTTTCAACTCGACTGCGAGCTTATCCGCCCCCGATTGAAGCCTCACAGCGTCTCTTAGTCTTGCTTGTTTTCAACGGAAGAGCTCCGGATCAATAAGGAGCTCTTGGAGAAGACTCTTAGTCTTGCTTGTTTTCAACGAGGCGCTATCATCCTCTTGTATATCGACTTGTAGAAGGCTCTCTTAGTCTTGCTTGTTTTCAACGAGGAATGAGGGTCCCTCATGCACTGGCACGTCAGGAGAGCAACTCTTAGTCTTGCTTGTTTTCAACTAGGGGTTTAATACCTATCCGTATCTACTATTCTACTTCTCTTAGTCTTGCTTGTTTTCAACCCGCATATATCTTCCCTATTGCCAACAAGGTTGAAGAGTTGACTCTTAGTCTTGCTTGTTTTCAACCTGTGAAGAGGCTGACTCACCAGAGCGCAGTGGATAGGGGTCTCTTAGTCTTGCTTGTTTTCAACCAAGCACCCAGGAAATACGGCTCACCCTGTTTAAGGCCTGCTCTTAGTCTTGCTTGTTTTCAACACAAAGCGGCGATCGTCGAGCTCCTCAATAGAGCCCTCTTAGTCTTGCTTGTTTTCAACTGTGTTTGTTCGTGGTGTTCTTTGTTGTTGCTTGTTTTTAAATGCTTTGCCCCTGGGGGGTTTCGCGGTACGATCCGGTGAGATGCTACGCCGGGCGCACCATGAAACCCGGGGGAGTAAAACATAAATAGAACCAATACCCCCGGGTAGAAAATATCATCAGGGAACACCACAAAACACCAAGAAAAAGGGAGCAAACTATATTAAGACTCGTGGCATGTTTTCTTATAGCTTATTTTATATCATTTTTATTTTGGTATTCGGGGTTAGTGTTTTATGACGGTAGCATGCGTGGTTATGCTTGGGGGTTGGTGTTTTGCTTGGGTTGAATCCTAGGGATTTGAGGAAGGCTATGAAGCGTCTCGGTATTAAGGTTGAAGAGGTGCAGGCTATTAGGGTTGTTATCGAGTTGGAGGGTGGTTCTCGGCTTGTCGTGGAGGATCCTCAGGTTATGGTTATGAGGGCTCGTGGCCAGCCTCCTATGATCTATGTTGTGGGTGAGCCTGTGGAGGAGAAGCCCGTGGAGGCTGGTGAAGGTGGAGGGGAGGGTGGTGTTGAGATTAGTGAGGAGGATGTTGCCTTGGTGGCGGAGCAGGCTGGTGTTAGCTTGGAGGAGGCTCGGAGGGCTTTGGAGGAGGCTGGGGGGGATATTGCTGAGGCTATACTACGCCTGCAGCGGGGAAGATAGCTTCTTCCTGGCTGTACTTTCTTAGGCCCTTTACGAGGTCTTCTATTGTCTCGGCTAGGCTTAGTATTAGGGGGACTCCGTCTAGCTTTGCTAGTTCTACTGCTAGGGGGTCTAGCTTCTCGCGGGGACCATGGATTACTACTACGCCTGGTTTTACGGGGGAGACCCTGACGGCTACCATTGGGCTTCTCCCCATTCTTACTCCTGTGAATACTATGGCTCTCTCGGGGGTTCCCCCGAGGAGGGCGTAGAATTGTATGCCGGATAGTGTTGCTATTGCTTTTATACTGTCTACTACTGTGTAGCCGTATACCCTCTTATCTATTGGGTAGTCTGGGGCTAGCAGTACTCCGTTTACGGCTTCGAGTAGGTCCTCGATTGTTAGTGCCTCCCGGAAGTCTCTCATGTCTATTACTGCCTCTGCTGGTATGCCCATGGTCCTGGTCATTTCTTGGATGCGGGGCCACCCCCGTGACTGGTCGACTTGGAGTAACGCTTTAACGTAGCGCTGGATGAACCTTACGCCTGGCACCCGCCTCCCCTTCTCGTAGTCGCTCACCACGCTCGAGGATACTCCCATATACCTGGCGATTTCCTGCTGGCTGGCGTTGAAGTACTCCCTCCACTTCTTCATAGTCGCGCCCGGCTCATTGCTCATGGCTATGTCTCCGGCGATCCTCCTCGCTACTAGTGAGAGGGCGTAGTCCCTCGGCCTTGTAGACAATAGACGACACCCAAAGGGGTATCTATATGGCTTGAGTCTAATATAGGCGACCCTACACGATAAAAACCCCGGGCCAGGGTGAAACTGTTAAAGACGGGGCGGCTGGCTGGGCCCGTCGTCTAGCCTGGCTAGGATGCGGGGTACGCCGGAGCCCCATGGTGGGGAGGCGCCCGACTCGGGACCCCGTGGTCCGGGGTTCAAATCCCCGCGGGCCCACCATTACACTATGGCGAGTGAGACCTGCTCCTCGTTGAGGCTAGTCGATCGTGATTATTAGGCCTCGATCTCCCAAGCCTTGAAACGGTGTCTCGTGTATTGTCAGTTTCTATTGGACGCCGCTACCGTGGGCGCTTTGAAGTATACTATTGCCTGCTACGCCTCCTGTCAAGGGGCCCGGCGAAGAAGACGCATGTCATGAATGCTTGTAACCTGAACTCCCAGGTCGCCAAGGATGTTCTGGGTAGGCTCGTGGAGTCGGGAATTACCAGTGTCTCGAAGCGAGGTAGGGAGTTACACTATAGGCTAACTGATAGGGGGATGATGGCTCTGCTCGCGGCGGAGGTTTTCGTCAGCCTGGTGGAGTCTCCTCCTAGTGTTGAGTGCAGGAAGCGGGCGCAGAAAGAGTATGCTAGCGAGGATGTGGTTGAGAACGCCTACCTGGGGACCTCTTATGGTTTAGAGGTGCCCGTCTCGTATTACTCTCCGGGGGATGCTAGCGCGGCTATCGTTGCTGAGACAGATAGCGGCCTTGTAGCCTTCTACTATGCTATGGCTAGCATGCTTTCGGGAGGCAACAGCTACCTCAATAATGTTACGATCTTCGCTTCTGGCGGCTTGAAGGAGAGGCTTGAGGACTTGTTCAAGGACGATGACGTTGTACGTGTCGTAGAGTGTTAGGGGGCTCCGCCCTCACACGGTTCTTCACGCGCCCACGCCCCTATCAGGGTTAGAGGGGCGTCTGTTCCGAAGTCGTTCTTCACAGCCCCCGGAGAAATAGGAGGATTATATTGGGGCGGATAAGTTGTTCCCCGCTATGGCGTGGATAGGAGCATATTGGGTAGTATGGTTACACCCTTGACATCGGGTTTAACGGCGGCTAGCGTGGGGTATTCGACTAGTGGTATAGCTGGTATATCGCCTGCTAGGGCTGTTTGCTGGAGTTTCTCGAATATTGTCTGCCTGAGGCTATAGTCCACGCTAGCAAGTACTCTTTCGATACTGTTGTCGACTTGTGGGTTAGTGTACGTTATTCCCAGGTTGTAATTGGCTTTACTGTAGAGTGTTAGTATTATGTAGAATACTGGGTCGGGGTAGACGGGGTATATTGTCTCCAGCGCTAGATCATAGTCTCCCTGGATTAGTGCTCCGTAGAAGGCGTCGTGGGTTAAGTCCTTGACTTCAACTGTTATCACGCCGGTGGCCTCTAACTGCTTCTTGACTAGGTTCGCTAGTTCTGTGGCACCGGTTCCGTATATTGCTGTGGATGTTATGAGTACTAGGTGTAGCTTGTTGCCCTCGTTGTAGCCCGCTTTTGCTAAGAGGCTTCTGGCCTTGTCTTGGTTAAGGCCGGCATAGGCTTTGAATGCATCCACGTAGCCAACGTAGCTCCTTGGGAGCACGCTCAACACGGGCTCATCATAGTCCCCATCATACTGGCTTGCTAGTGCTGACTGGTCTAGGGCGTAGGCTAGGGCTTCTCTCACCAACTTGTTGGATGTGGGTTTGCCCGTCTCCGTGTTTATTGCTAGTATTGATACTGCTGACTTGTCGCTCTCTAGTATAGTGTACCCCTTTGACTTGAGGGCTTGGGCGTCATCGGGTGTTAGGCCCCACCATGCTATGTCTACTTCTCCCTTCTCTAGGGCCGCCGCTAGCGCTTTACTAGAGGGGTAGATTTTGACTATGAGTTCTTGAGCGTGTGGTTTCTCGCCGTAGTAGTTGTTGTTTACTACGAGGTCTACCTCGTTAATTGTAACTGCCTTTATCTTGTATGGGCCCACGCCGCCGAATGTCGCGCCGGGGAGAGGGTTTTGGAAGGGATAACTGGGGCTCACCACGTAGTATACTGGGGTGGAGGTGAAGGCTGGGAAGTCCTGTACTGGAGTCTTCAACACTATCTTCACAGCGGTGTCATTGATCGCCCTCACGTCGAAGACGAATGATGTTACTAGCCATGAGTAGTGTCCTCCTAGCATCATTACTCTTTGAATGCTTCTTACGACGTCTTTAGCTGTGCAGGGTGTTCCATCGGCGAACTTGAGATTCTTCCTTAGTATGAATATCCATGTCTTACCGTTGTCGGGCGAGTACCACTTGACTGCGAGTCCTGGCTCTATGCTCCCGGTTCTCGGGTTTATCTTTACCAGTCCCTCCATTGTCTTGGATAGTATGAACCAGGAGGCGTAGTCATCCGCTATTGCCGGGTCTAGCACTATCTTGCTTGCTACTACTCCTACTACTAGCTTCTTGTAGGTTGGTATCGGGGATGTCGTGGTGGCTTGGAGGCCTTTCTTGCCCCCGCCTCCTCCTCTTGTGAGGGCGTATGCTCCACCTATTACTCCTATGATTACTATAATTATTATTGTATATGCTAGCGTTTTTGAGAGGGCTCTCTGAGTAAGCACTGGCCTGCCACCATGTATGTAATGGTATAGTACGTTATCCCCTTATTAATGGCTTCCAGGATTGAGTGCTTCATCCTTCTACCCTGTGGCGATTATGTCCGCGAGGGTTGTCGTGCTACCGAGGCTCTGCCATTTCACTCCGAATGCCATCATCATCTGCTCGAAAACCGCCTTCACATACTCGAAGTACTTGCCCGTATCAACCTCCACTAGCTTCGCCAGCTTGACCGGTTTAACACCTAGACTGTCACGGGTCTTAACGAAGGCTACGACAGAGCCCCTCCCAACCCTTATACCGTATTTTCTCAGGAGTAGCGCCGCCTTCACGTGTTGCGGAGTGTTCTTCTTATAGTCTTTGGGATCCTTTGAGAGCATTACTCTTATAGCTAGCTCGTCGAGGGTGTAGGCTCTCTTCTTCAGCCTCTTGTGTATGTCTTGTAGGTGTTCTCGCATTGCGTCTATCACTGTTACTACGTCTTCAGGCTCCTGTACATTTGAGAGGATTGATACTGCTTTCTGGAACTCCTTCTTTATGAATTCGGGGGTGTTGCTCTTCTTTCCAACCATTCCTTTGATTACTACTTGGCCCTCCCTCGTTATCCCTATGTAGTTCTTCTTCAAGCCGGAGAAGAGGGCGAGGCGGAACTCTTTGTCGACCTCGAGGTCGAGGTCGAACTTCTCTTTAATGTATCTTGTGAGCTCTTCCATTCTCTCCCTGGGCGGGTCCCATAGGAAAACGCTGTCCGTATCACCGTAGAGTATGACTAGGTCGAGCTCCCTCGCCTTCCTCTCGGTAGCGGTGAGCACGGTGCGGCCGATGGCTGTAACGCTCTCGGCTACTGCTAGAGAGTAGAGGTGGAAGCTCTCGGTGCCGAAGACACCGTAGCTCGCGTTTATGTAGACCTTCATTGCCGCCTGGACAGTGTTGTACCATTTCCTCTCTGTCTCTGGGAGGCTCTTGTCCTTGGCTTTCCTCTTGTAGATTCGAACCCTGAACTCTTTGAGCAACCCTACTATAAGGCTCGAGATGCCTTTTATCGACATGCATACCTCGTGGCCTACCTCTGGAACCCTGATCTTCTCTCCTTTACAGTATGGGTTGTTCACGGTCTCGTAGCTTAGATTCCAGTTCTTTATGATGGATGGGTACAGGCTTGCGAAGTCTAGGACTGTTATGTTGAAGAATACTCCCTGGGGTGGCTGGAGTACCTTGGCGCCCTTGTACTTCTTGTCCTTTATTATGGCTGTGCTTTTAGCCATCCTGCCGTACTTGGCTATCTCCTCCTTGCCTGGTATTAGGTAGTTCCTCCTCCTGTGCTCCCAGTTTATCAGGCTCTTAATCCACCCTGACACCTGCGTTCTAGTTACGTCCTCGAGGCCCAGCTTGCTGATACGCATTAGTAGGATCGTGAGGTTCCATACGAGGTTGTTTGCATAGGTGGTTAGCTCAACTGTGAGTACTGCGTCTTGCAGGTTGTACCTGGCGAGGTCTTCGAGGCTAAGCTCTGATATTGGCTTATCATGGGAGATCTTCCTCTTGCCGAGTAGCGCTTCTGCCACGGCGTCGAGACTCTTTTCACGGTAGGCGTTTCCGAATGCGTATACTTGGAGGGCTCTTATGTCGAAGAGCCTGTGCAGGTCAACGTGGAGGTTATTGCGAAATGTGACGTAGTCCTGCTTGAACTCGAATGGTGTGATCCTGGGGTCTACGCCCAGTGATACTAGTCTATTGTAGAGGTATGGTAGGTCGAAGTTATCACCGTTGAATGTCAGTATGACCGGGTACTTCTCCATTATCCTGATGGCTTCTAGTAGCATTGACACCTCGTCTTCGAAAACTTCTATCTCGCCTTCAACGTTTTCCAGGTCACCTGGGGGAACGTCGTCTCTCGCCAACAATAGAACCTTGCGCATCCCTCTATTATCAGCCAGACCCACGCTAATCACGGGGTATGGAGCTGTACGAGGATCGGGGAGCTCGTTGGGGTCGGGGGAGTAGACCTCAATATCAATGGCTAGTCTAGGCGGGTCTGGCGGGGGAGCCTCGAAAATGGGCTCCCACCTTCTTGCAAGCTCCTTGAACTCCTCGGACTCAGAAGCGAATACTGTGTCTACGAGGCCCGTGTCCCTTGTGTCCCACCGCGGCTCCCAGTCATCGCTAACCTTATAGGACATGCCCGGGATTAGGCCATGGTCCAAGACGTAGTTGTGATGATACTTGATATCGGCTTCCCAGTAGTTATACCCGGCTTCCCGCACCTTCTCCCTTAGGTCCCGGACGACTAGAGGGTCCGATACGATTATCTTGGTGAGCCTAACCTTCTCCTGCCGTATAGGGTGGATCTTCGTAACCACCTCTAGGCCGATTACCCTCTCATCCTTTGTTACCGGTGGCCTCGCATTACCTAGCTCTTCTGGAGAGGCATCTGTTAGAAAGTAGGGTCTATGCCCAGTCTTATCTATCCACTTCACCAGCCTGTCTCCTTCTAGTATGAGGGCTACAGCTTTCCCTAGACTTCCATCATATCTAATATCTAGGAGATAGCCCTCGACACTATTAGCGTAGTTATCTTTGACTCCAAGACTCCAAGAAGGTATATTCCCTGAATCTTCCTCTCTCTTTGTATCTAGTAATAATATATCCACTTTGGGAGTAGATGTGTTCTCCGCTTCCACGCTATTTTCCGAAAGCGTTTTAATATCAAACTGCTTGACGGTTTTTTCCTCTCGTTGAACTCGTTCCTTCATGATAGACGATTTGTTTTCCCTAGGCTTGCTTTTCCCGGTTTTGAGGAATGCATCGAGGCTTACTCGCTTAACCGTGGGAGTGCTCTTTATTGTCCTCTTTTCGGGCCTTTTAGCCTGCCCGTTTATCTTCTCGTTTAGGGTGTTGATGAATTCGTCGAGGCTTCGGTGTTTCTTCTTTGCTACGATACCTGACCCCCTGTAGGGGGATTGAGTGAGGGGCTGGGGCTAATTAGGGTTGGAGGG
>WAOR01000006.1 GCA_015521175.1 Thermodiscus sp. | reverse complement strand
ATACTAGAGGGTCTTATAGACTCTGACGGAAATATAGAGCGGCGGCGAAAGAATTATTTCTGCGCTGCAATTACAACAACATCTAAAAATATATTAAATTTATTAATAAAAATATGTAATTTAATAAATATAAAATGTAAATACTACATTGTTAAAAATAGAAAGTATAGAATATTTATTTTTAATAAATTGTATATTTTTACGTTTTCACACAAAATTACTCGAGAATTTAAACTAAGACAAGCGGCCTCTAATAGCTTCTAAGGAGGGGGGATGGGGCCGCTATCCAAAGCCCCGCATCCTTGGCCGCTAGACGACCCGGCTACTCGGCCCCTACGATATTAACTATCCTGGGTTGGGGGTTTAAGCTCTTTACTTTAGGAAGTCTAGTAGTGAGTGTTTCCTCGCCTTGGTTTCTTGTGGCTTAGTTGCGCGTGTGTTCTGGATGTTTTCTAGTATTGCGTCTATCATTTCTTCCCAGCTTATCTTGTCTTGGAGCCAGTCTTCTACTATCTTGTAGTTTGTGGATAGTGTTTTCAAGAGTGTTTGCCATGTGCCTCCCCTCATGCGTATTTCCTCGTTTAAATTGTCCCAGATGTATTTTGGTAGTTTGTTGCCTGTGAATATTACGTATTTGCCCTCTTGTCCTGCTTCTAGGAGTGTTTTTAGTGCTTTTTTCAGGTCTGCTGGTTCTGGAGGATGTTTTCGAGTCAATTGTCTGGCACCGTTGTTAGTATAGTGGAGGATAGTGGAATATATCTTTTATTTTAAAAATGATATGGGTTAAAAATGTTTATGGGTGTTACCTGCCCTTGAACTTGGGCTTCCTCTTCTCCAGGAAGGCTGTTACTCCCTCGATTACGTCCTCGGTGGAGAATAGTAGGCCGAATAGGTGGGCCTCTAGTGCTAGTCCCGCCCAGATGTTGGATTCTAGGCCGTACTCGACTGCGTATTTCGCGGCCATTAGTGCTAGTGGTGGCTTCTCGGCGAGTTTGAGTGCTAGGGCTCTGGCCTCCTGCTCTAGCCTCTCGAGTGGTACTACTTTCTCGACAAGGCCTAGTTTGGCGGCTTCCTCGGCTGGTATCATGTCTCCAGTGTATATGAGTAGCTTGGCGTGGCCCTTTGGTATGAGGCGTGGTAGCCTCTGGGTCCCTCCTGCGCCGGGTATGAAGCCTAGGTTGATCTCGGGCTGGCCTAGCATTGTTCCCTCGGCTGCTATCCTTATGTCTGTGCTCATTGCTAGCTCTAGTCCGCCTCCTAGTACGTAGCCGTGTAGTGCTGCTATGACTGGTTTTGTGTAGAATTGGATCTTGAGGGTTAGTTCTTGGAATTTCCTCGAGAACTTTGCTACGTCTATGGGTGTTACTCCTGCGAAGGCTGTCACGTCTGCTCCTGCGCTGAAGGCTCTGCCCTCCCCTTTCAGTATTACTACCCTGACATCGTTGTCTTCTTCTAGCTCGTCTAGGGCTTCTCCTAGCTCTTTTAGTAGTTCTGGGCTTAGCGCGTTGAGCCTCTTAGGCCTGTTGAGTATGATCCATGCGATGGGCTTCTCCTTCCTTATGATTATTGTCTTCTTCTTGATCTCCTCTACCTCTCCGTACTCGTAGAAGCCTTTCCCGGTCTTCCTGCCTAGTAGGCCCTTCTCGACCATTTCCACGAGGAGCGGGTCTGGCTCCATCTCCTCTAGTCCTAGCTCTTCCTTGAGCTTCCTGAGGGCTTCAACTATCTTGTCTATACCGTACTCGTCGGCGAACTCGAACACTCCCTTCGGCCATCCGAGGCCCAGCTTGACTGCCTTGTCTATGTCCTCTTTAGTGGCGACATCGTTGCGTAGTAGCCATGCTGCCTCGTTTACTGCTGGGGCTAGTAGGAGGACTGGGTCTATCTTGCCTGCAAGGTCCTTGGGTATGTTAGGCCTAACGTACTTGCCTGGTGCTGGATAGGTGTAGAAGCCCTTGCCAGTCTTCATACCGTATTCTCCCTTCTTGAACTTCTCCTCGTATAGCGGGCATGGCGTTATCTTGAAGCCTCTCTCCCTCATTGCCTGGAAGACGTAGTAGAACACGTCTATGCCGGAGTAGTCGCTTAGCTCGAATATGCCCATGGGGAGGCCTAGCACGTACTTGACAGTGGCGTCTACTTCCTCGATAGTGGCTAGACCCTTCGCCACTATGTGGCAGCCGGTGTTTAGGAAGCGGCCGAGTATCCTGTTGACTATGAAGCCTGGCACGTCCTTCTTCACTACTACTGGCTGTTTGCCGAACTTCTTGGCTAAGGCTACGGTTACCTGGACTGTCTCATCGCTGGTCTTCTCTCCCTTGATGACCTCTACGAGCGGCATAAGCGGGGGTGGGTTGAAGAAGTGCATTCCCACTACCTTCTCGGGCCTCTTAGTGGCCGATGCTATCTCTGTGATTGGGAGGCTGCTGGTATTGGTTGCGAGTATCGCGTGCTCGGGGGCGTGCTCGTCGGCGAAGGCGAATAGTTTCTGCTTGAGGTCTAGCCTCTCTATTATTGCTTCTATCATGAAGTCGGTCTTCTTGAGTACTTCGGCGAACTCCTGGGTATAGTTGCCTTGCTCGTCGAGGTTGACTACTGTCTTGATCCTTGAGAGTACGGTGTCGACGCTGTCTCTCAGCATGCCCTTCTCGCTTAGCTTCTGGAGGCTCCACTTTATCTTCTCGATAGCGTTGTCTAGTATCTCCTTATTGATGTCAACCAGGTATACGTTGTAACCGGCTATCGCGGCGACCTCTGCTATACCGTGACCCATCGTGCCTGCTCCGACTACCGTGATCGTCTTTATCTTCTCAACGTCTACCATCTAGGATCACCCTTCCAGGTTCTCATTGTAGAGGGTTGCCCTAGATAGGTAATATTCCTGAAGGCGTAGACCTCATAATCAGAGGGGACAGGGGATATATTTAAAATCCTGGGTTCCCGCCCGCCCCTTAACGGGTGTGAAAGCGTGAGTGAGTACATAGACGAGGTCAAGAAGCTCGTCCGCTCCGAGGCGGCCAAATACGGCCTAAAGATACTCCCCCGTGGTAAGAACGCCTTCAGCCTAATGAAGGGCTCGGAGGTCTACATGACAATCAGGGATACCGGAGACAATGTAGAGATCAGCTTCCAGGGCCAGAAATACATGTACGACAAGTTCTATACGAAGCCCGAGCACCTGGCACAGGTAGTATTCAACGTTCTCGAAGCCCAGCACCGCGATAAGAAGGAGGAAGCCTAACACCCATACTCCTACATCACATAGAGTATTCAATCCTCTCTCATCGTCTAAGATTATACCTCAAATAAGACGCTTGCTAGAGTATTTCATACATTCCACTTTAAAATACCCGTCACTATTCCTCCGCCTCTAGTGAATGAGGGTCCCCCACGATGACGTGGAGACTCTATTGTCCAAGGTGTGGATGGGAAGGGGAGAGCGAGGAGTACCACCCCTACTGTCCAAGGTGTGGGGGACCCCTGGAGATCCGAGGGTCCCTCCCCAAGCCCAAGTCTCCTATACTTGGGGAGGGAGGGACCCCTCTAGTTGAGGGATTAGAAGGGTCTCTCTACAAGCTCGAGTACCTCAACCCTACTGGAAGCTTCAAGGATAGGGGGGCTAGCCTGTCAGTATGGCTCGCTAGGAAACTCGGCTACAGGTGCGTCGTCGAGGACTCCAGCGGTAATACTGGGATCGCAGTAGCCGCCTATGCCGGCCGCCTCGGCTTGAGAGCGAGGCTCCATGTGCCTCGTTCTAGTGCTCCTGGAAAGATTAGGATTTCCCGCTTCATGGGCGCTGATATTATAGTCCATGATTCCCGGGAGGAGGCTTCTCTAGCGGCGAAGAAAGAGTCTGGCGAGTGCTTCTACGTTGCACACGCGTATAGTCCCGTGTTCCTAGAGGGCGTGTCCAGCCTGGCGGGAGAGCTAGACCCGGGCGGTAGGAGGGTAATAATCCCCGTTAGCTCCGGGTCCCTGCTCCTTGGCCTGTACAGGGGGTTCAAGAGGAGGGGGCTCCGGGTTAGGCTCGTAGCGGTGCAGTCACCTATTGCCGCCAGCCTCCGCGGGAGGGTCCCCCGTGTGCTTGAAGCTGGGAGGGGCGGGGATCTGTTAGACGCGCTGGTTTACAGGAATCCTCCCCGGCTAGAGGAGATGGCTAGAGCTGTGGAGACCCTAGTAGTAGCTGGAGACACCGTTGTCTTACCAGCTTGGAAGAGGCTGGCAAGGAACGGGTTCCTAGTAGAGCCTACTAGCGCCGCGGCTTACGTTGCAGACGAGTTGCTTGGAGGAGGCTCTATTGTGGTCCTAACGGGTAGCGGTTTAAAGTATCATGATAGGATGAGTGATTAGTGTTGAAGCGTAGTAGGGGGACCCTCGTCAGCGGAGCAGTAATTCTCGCATTATTCACCGGGCTCAGCCTTGTGCATATAGCTGGGGGTCCCTCTAAGCTAGCATACTATATACTCCACCTAGACGTCTACGCGCTCCTAGCAATGCTAGCCCTGCTAGGAGGGGAGATGATCCGGGCTGTACGCCTAGTGCTCCTCGGGAAGAGTGAGGGAGCTCGTATGAGTTACACGACCGCCCTCCTAGCGAGGCTTATAGGCCGCTTCTTCGGCATCCTGACCCCAGCGTATACCGGGGCGACTCCGGCCAGGGCGGCTGTCATCGCCTCATACACGGAGATTAGCATGGGGGAATCCTTCGCTATTGCCACGCTGGAGAGCCTCTTCGACGTCTCCCTACCAGTGGTCATAACGCTCATCCTCACTATACCCTTCTTACCTGCAACTTGGCTCCCCTTCACCGTGTCCCTCTTCATAGCCGGTATGTGGCTGGCCGGGCTTGGATGGGCGAAGAGTACTAGTTTCGCCTCCTCGATGGACCGGTTCTTCAGGGGTAAGAGGAGGAAGTACCTCTGCTATATGCTACAGCAGAGAGACCTCTTCTTTAAAACCTTCGGGGAACTCTCCCGTAAGCCATTCCTCCTGGTCACGGGTCTTCTCCTAACGATAGTAGCCCACATTGTTGAATCCGTCTCTATAATACTCTTAGCTCACGGGCTAACCGAGATCATTAACCTCTCCTCTATTGTCAGGGCGTTCCTGGCCATGGAGATCTCCCATGTCATGGTAATGACCCCTACTCCCGGAGGCGCACTATTCTTCGAGTACGGCCTCGTAGGTATACTCTCGTCTGGAGTTCTAGTAGTGTGGAGGATTACGTTCATCGTATTTAGCCTCCTCCCGGGTATACTTCTCGTAACGGTTGCCAAGAGGGCCAAAGTGTACCTCGAGGAGGGCGTTAAGAAGGAGGTGAGCGCTTGCGATGAAGAGGACTACATACTACGATATGCACGTGCACCTCCACGAGTACACCGGGGAGGAGTTGGAGGAGCTGGCTAGAGAGGACATAACGCTTGTAGCGGTGAGCGAGGACGCGGAGAGCCTCCGGAGAACCCTCGAGATAGCTGAAACAATGGATAACGTTATCCCCTGCGCGGGCTACCACCCCTGGAACTTCCGGGATGGTGGAAGCATTAGCGAAGCCCTAGAGGTAGCAAGACAGGCCTACCGCCTGGACCTGGCTTGCATAGGGGAGATCGGGCTTGACAAGAAGTTCGTCCCACGGGAAACCTGGCATGCCCAAGTACTAGTCGCCCGCTCGTTCCTAGAAATTGCGGCCGAGACTGGAAGCTATGTTACCCTCCACTCCCCCTACGCTTGGAGAGAGCTACTACTACTCCTCCTGGAAACCGGGGTCGAGAAGGCAATGTTCCACTGGTACACTGGCCCCGTAGACCTCGCCCACACGATTATTAGTTACGGCTACTACATCAGCATAAACCCTGCCGTGAGGATCCAGGAGAAGCACAAGCGGGTAGCCGAGAGGGTCCCTCTCGAATACATCGTTTTCGAGAGCGATGGTCCCTATAACTACAGGGGATTGAGGCTTGACCCCAGAATGATAAGGGAGACCGTTGAGGTTGTCTCGAAACTCCAGGGGGTCCCTCCAGGAGTGGTTCTAGAGAGGGTTGCTTGGAACTCTGAAAGGCTACTCTATACTTGATGAACTACTTGTCGACTAGTTCAACGCTTCTTATCTCCAGGATCCAGTCGTAAGGGCCAAGCCTTCTGGGCTCACCCTTAACTCTCAGCTTTTTCCTGTAGTGGGGGGCGTCTACGACTAGGGTCTCAGCTTCCCCTCCCTCGAAGGCTGGGTGGAACCCGTGTTTTCTCGAGAGCCTTATTATCTCCTCGACCTCGCCCGGGCCTACCTCTACGCCTAGGAGCCTCTCTGGCAGGCCGTAGACGGTGATCCTTGTCAGGATGAATCGGAATCCTTCCCTCACGAGCTCTCTCATGTATTCTTCAGGATCTGCCTGCCATCTTGGAGCGTAGACCTTGAAGCCTACTCTCCCGGCTAGCCTGTTGATTCTCTCATACTGGTACCTGCTGGCTAGTGCCCCCACGCTCACTGTGTCGAAGCCCGTCTCCTCCTTAAGCTCGCTTAGTATGGAGGCTAGCTCCTCAACCTCCTCCTCCTTAACCCCTGAAACCTCGTGCTCCTTGTAGATCTCCTCTAGCCCCATGGCCCTAGCCTGAAGCCTTACCAGGCTCGTGTAGGGGGTGTGGAACATCCAGCTGTCGTCCCTCCTCGGGGTTATTGAGAGGATGCATACGGGTGTGTAGCCCTCTTGTAGAGCCTTGTAGAAGGCGTAGTTGCTATCTTTTCCCCCGCTGATTAGACCGCATAGCCTTCCTTTTCCAGCCATTTCTCTGCTCTCTCCAAGCACATCTCCCTGGCTTCCCGGAGGCTTAGAGGCTTACCGTATTGTCCGCGGTCTACTAGGCGTAGGTTTACTAGTTCGACTCTCCCCTGTACTATTGACACAACGGCCTGGCAGTCCTCGCTGATGTCAACGTAGCAGAGGCGGGCTCCTCCCCTCTCCAGGCTCGATGAGCACGGTGGCTCCTGCTCCAGGAGCCTGTAGTAGTCTATACTGTAGATCCTTGAGTCCCCGGTATCGATCCTTACGACCCTGAAGTGGCCGTTAAAGACCTCTTCTTCGACTAGGAATCCGGCCGATGCGGGTCCCCCGACCATTAGAGAATTGGGACTCCTCCGGAGGGTCCCTCCAGGAGGGCTTACTCTTGCTGGATTGGGCTTACCACTACTAGCTGTCTACCGCAGAATGGGCACCTGTAGTGGAACTTTCTCGCGTCGGCCTCGCAGAAGTAGGCTCCATATTTCTGGGCGCATTTGGGGCAGGCGTAGACTACCTCGACTTTACGCCCAGCTCCCGGGTGTTGGCCTGTTAGGCTCAGGTATCTGCCGCAGACCCTGCACCTAACCAGCACCCAGCCCATGTGCCCGTGAGCGTTGATACCCTTGATCAGGCCTATGGTCAACCCTCTTATCCACCCCTCCGATAGGGCCTGTTTCGACGGGATTTAAATATAGTATCGTTGGAGGTGGACTGTGTTTATTACCGGCTTAACCTGGCAAGCCCTTCCCGGGGGATTGGAGTATTGGATAAGATTAAGGCGATCATAATATCATCGTTCATACTAGTGATAATCTCCGCTAGCATAGGTGTAGCCATATACTACTCCTATCTATCACCGTTCCGAGCCCTAGCCCGCGAGGGCAACCTAGGAGACGTAATGGCCCATGTAACATACCTCGAGTACAACGCCACAGACCAGGATGGAGCCAACTACCTAGTAAAACTCTGGAATAACCCCTCCGCGAAGAATGGAAAGGCGGAGCTCTACAAGGAGGGAAGCCTCCAGTACACCCTCTACTATAACTACACCGCAAACGGCTTGACAGGAGCCAAAATCGTGTACCCCAACGGGACGATTAAAGACTACACTGGAGCGAAAGTAGTAGCGATAGAGGACTACTTCCTATCCAGCATCCAGGTTAAGATGAACGCTACGAGCAACACTGTTCTAGGGTTCAAGCCCTTCCCCGGCATAGGCCCAGTATACCTCCCACTATTCCTAAAGGATAGAGCCCAGATAGACTGGAGCCAGCTAGCCCACATAACCAGGAGGCCGGAGCCCAGCAAGCTCATGGACGTTAGAATAGGGAGTGGCTCAGTAAAACTACTAGGAGGGACCCTCAAGGGAGCCACAGTCATCATAACACCGAGGGTGCTCAACCCCCCTAACGTGTGGACAAAACTCTCCTATACAATATTCCTAGCAGAGTACAAGGGAATAGTAATAGTCCCCACTTGGTCCGTAGAGCTAACAGTGCCAGGCCACGAGTACAAGGTCGAGTACACCCTCCTAAACATTAAAACGGGCTGAGGATGTAAAACCTCACCCATAATAGATCCGGGGGCTCCTAAGATACATCCTAAAACCCCCCGGGGTCCCCGTAACCTGTAACCCACACCGCCTAACAATACCCGCACAACAGTAATACCCTCCAATAGGGAGCCCGAGTGCAGGCAATACAACTCCTAGTCGAGTACTACCCGGAGAACAAGAGCAAGCCGAGAATAGTAACCTTCAAGATCGAGCCAGAAAAACTCGAAAAAATAGATCAAGCAGCAAGGCTATTAGGCCTAAACAGGAGTGAGCTCATACGAGAAGCAATTACCCACTACATAAACAATATCCTCCAACAACAAGCAACACTCAAAAACCCTCGCCACTAACCCACACAACACCCGGGGCGCCGCCGTAGCTCAGCCTGGTTGGAGCGCCGGACTCATACGGCCCTGTCCCTGCCGAAGTCGCGAGGGCCTGGGGGATCCGGAGGTCCCGGGTTCAAATCCCGGCGGCGGCACCATTAAACCCCAGGCTCCCAACAATCATCAAAGAACTATTTCAGTAGAGTCCCGATTAACGTGTCCAAGTAATCGTCCATCGGAATATCCTTCGGAGGCCGCAACGTATAACACAGCAGGCTTCCAAAGAAAGTCCTAATCTTAACCCTCGAGATAGGCGAGTCATTACCGAATGCCTTAACGGCGACGCGCCTCGTATAATTCTCGCATATATCCCTCAAGTTCTCCTCTACCTGAGGATATAGGGTTCGAATAGACATAGTATGTAAGATTAAATTTCTATGAATAATATCTTGGTACTTCTCTAAGTATCCCCGGCCAATGCAATATAACAGGTCAGCCCCCTCTCTCCCCTCCTCTAGGCATTTCTTCAAGATATCTAGGGGGAGGCTTCTTTTCGCTACCTCTAAGATCAACTCGTCTTTGGAGCGAAAGTACCAGAACAACAATCCCTTGGATACTGATGCCTCCTTAGCTATCAGAGAAGCTGGTGCCTGGAAATAACCCATCGTAGAGAACACTCTCATAGCCGCTCTAATTATCCTCTCCCTAACCTCTTCCCTGTCCCCTCTCAAAGCCTTTACCCGGTACAGCTTATATCAAATGTATCGAAAAATACTCATTCGCCCTAAGAGCGTTTCATGCCTAGTACGTGGTTTAACTTGGGTAGGCTCCACAGGTAGAGGATGGCAACTACTGGTTGTATAGCTGGGATGAGGGCGGCGGGTATCGCTGCGGCTGCTCCTATTGCCATTACGCTAACGGCTGCTGCCACGCTCTCATTCTTAGTCAACGAGATGAACGCTATGGCGGAGTGGTCCTCATAGGATAAATTTAGGGCCTTGGTTAACAGTATTATAGAAAATATTATAATAATATATATTATAATTTGATAGCCGATTATCTCGCCAGCTAAGAAAGGCTTCGACAATAGGAGAGAGGCCTTAGCCGCAATAAGTGTGCCTACAAGCAATAACATAGCAATAACAGTCCATATACTCAAGTAAGGCTTAATACTCTTACCTATCCTGCCCTCAATACACTCTAGGGCGTCCTCCACGTGGGATAGAGCCTCTTCGAGAGTCATGGATTGTATATGAATCCTTTTACAGGGAAAATTATTATCGGGGCTTTTCAGGAGCGTTCGAGCCCTATATTTGATTAGATAGTACCGGATAAGCTGGCCCAGGATGAAGGGTGTTAGCAAGGCCAGGCCGACAGACTCTCCAAGTAACCCCAAGGGCACACTAACCGAAACGCTCCTAGCATATATACCTACATAAGCTGGAACAGCCGCTAGGGCACCGATTATGCTGATTATAGCTAGTAGAGTAGCAAACTCAATGTTGCCGTCAGCCAGGAGAACATAGGCTATCGAGGCGCTAGATGCTGGAACACTATTCGCCGCGACGAACCCTATAGAGACGGACTTTGATGGCAGGCTACTCGCTAGAAGCATTGCAGTGATAGGACCGACTCCAAATATTACCACAAGCGCTCCCAGGGTCTCTAGCGTCTTTGCAGAAGCCTCCCTGCCAAACCTTTCAGCCCTCAATTGAATCATTGAGGGTAGAAGAGTGAGTATCGCTAAAGAGATTATCAAATTTTTAATGAATATTTTATTATTTTTAATAAAATTAGATGAATAATATCCAATAGGTAAGGCCAAAATAATAACTATAACAATATAGGCTAATAAATACTTACGCAAATGCTCCGCGGCACTGAGCACTCGCCTACCCAATTACTGACCACCTAGTCAATCCCAATAGTCAAAC
>WAOR01000005.1 GCA_015521175.1 Thermodiscus sp. | reverse complement strand
GCCCCAACATGCCATGGTACAAGGGGCCAACCCTAGTAGAGGCTCTAGACAACCTCAAACCACCGGCAAAGCCCGTCGACAAGCCCCTCAGGATACCCATACAGAACGTTTACTCAATCCCCGGCGCTGGCACAGTGCCGGTAGGCAGAGTAGAGACAGGAGTACTAAGGGTAGGAGACAAGGTAGTCTTCATGCCGCCGGGAGTAGTCGGAGAAGTAAGGAGCATCCAGATGCACTACCAGGACCTAGAGAAGGCGGAGCCCGGAGACAACATTGGCTTCGCAGTCAGAGGCGTTGGGAAGAACGATATTAGGAGAGGAGACGTAGCAGGCCACCTAGACAACCCGCCAACCGTAGCCGAGGAGTTCACAGCAAGGATCTTCGTGATATGGCACCCGAGCGCAATCGCACCCGGCTACACGCCAGTAATCCACGCTCACACTGCTAGCGTAAGCGCCAGGATGGTCGAAATACTAGCAAAGCTCGACCCCAGGACGGGTAAGGTAATTGAAGAGAAGCCGCAGTTCCTAAAGCCCGGCGACGTGGCGATAGTAAGATTCAAGCCGATCAAGCCGATGGTAGTAGAGAAGTTCAGTGACTTCCCACCACTAGGAAGGTTCGCAATGAGAGACATGAACAGGACAATAGGTATCGGCATAATCACCGACGTCAAGCCAGCGAAGGTAGAGATTAGGGCTAAGTAAAACCCTAATCCTCTTATTTTAATAGACTCTTTACAAAACATTAAATCACGCCCGGACCCCATTACTTTATAACCCAGCTATACTCGCCTCACCCTTGCTGGGGTGGAGAGGAGAAATGGCATTCAAGATAAGGATCTACCTATGGAGCACTAGCCCAAAGAGCCTCCAGCAAGTCGTCGAGCAAATCAAGGAAATCGCAATGAAGACGGGAGCTCCCATGAGGGGCCCAATACCCCTGCCGACGAAGCGCCTCGAAGTACCAATATTCAGGTTGCCACATGGAGAAGGAAGCAAGTATTGGGAGCACTGGGAGATGAGAATACACAAGAGGATAATCGACATCGCGGCGGACGAGAGAGTTCTAAGACGCCTTATGAGAATCCAAATACCGAGAGACGTAAGAATAGAGATCAAGCAAATGAGAGCATAACCCTAAGAGGGGGAAACCTCAGGCCCTGCTATCCTAGAGGAGCCTAACACTCCTAAAGCGCTTTAATGCCTCTCCCATTAAAGGGATAACACAGGAGAGTCCTGGGCGCCGGGGTGCCCGAGCGGACCAAGGGGACGGGCTGGAGACCCGTTCCCCCGTTTGGGGGGCGCGGGTTCGAATCCCGCCCCCGGCGCCACAACTAATCTAAAGAGCGGGCTGGAGGAGGCATCACAACGATAGTAGGCTTATCAGGTAACTCGTCTCGACGAACCTCTATAGTTCTAGACTCTACGCGGAGCCTCCTAGCCTTAGCAGTGTTTAGAAAGCGGTCGAGTGGGTCGAGAGGGAGGGTTGAGTATGGCGTCCAATAGTGCATTGGGATAACGAGGCCGGGCTCGAGCAGTTGTACGAGCTCCCAGGCCTCTGCAGCATCGATAGTATATACTCCACCAACGGGGATTAGGGCGACGTCAACACGCCCTATTAGCGAGAGTAGATCGCTGTCGGGAAGGTGTCCTAGGTCTCCGAAGTGGGCGATGGTGAGGCCTCCAAAATCCAGGACATATATGGTATTAGAGCCGCGGAGCTCTCCCTGCGCTTTATCGTGATAAGAGGGCACACCTTTTACGGTAACCTTCTCGCCGAGCCTAAAGATTCCCCGCCTCCACTTAATAGTGTTCCCGGCATTGACCATCTCTACAGCATTGTGATCATAGTGGTTATGTGTTACTAAAAGGTAATCGGCCTCGACTCTAAACTCGGGGAGATTCAGGCTGCCTCCGTCGTGAGGATCAACTGCTATACGAAGACCTGCTCCCTCGAGTAGAAAATACGAGTGGCCTAGCCATGATACCCGGATACTCTCACTCACTATCTATGCACCCGCTCTATGCATCCAAGTGCTAAGCCATCTAAGCCTTAATTTTCCGCTTCACGGCTCCAATCACGGGGAGGATTGTGGCTATAAACTACCTTGATAGGAAAATAGCCACCCTCGACGACATTAATGTTAACTCGAGAAAAGTCATACTGAGAATCGACATAAACTCCCCAATAGACCCCAATACGGGCGAGATAATAGATGATACGAGGTTCCGGGCCCACGTGGAGACGGTTAAAACCCTAGTTGATGGTGGGGCGGCGGTCGTTATTATAAGCCACCAGGGCCGTCCTACTGGGAAAGACTTTGTCCGCCTGGACAAGCACGCGAGGTTGCTGGGGGAACTCTTGGACAGGGAGGTAGACTATATCCCTGACATAATAGGCCCAGCAGCCATTAAGAGGATAAGTGAACTGGGCCGGGGAGAGCTCTTGCTCTTAGATAATACACGTATACTCTCAGAGGACTATATCGAGGCGGACCCCGAGACTCACGCTAGATCAATAATGGTTCAAACACTAGCAGGCCTCTTCGACTACTATGTTAACGACGCCTTTGCTACTGCCCATAGGAGCCAGGCTAGTATTGTAGGCTTCCCACTTGTCATGCCCGGCGTTGCAGGCAGGGTCATGGAGAAAGAAGTGAGAATCCTAGGCAGGATAACTAGTAGGGAGGAGAGGCCAAAGGTATTCGTGCTGGGAGGAGCTAAAGTCAAGGATACCGTTAAGGTGATAAGCCACCTAGTTAGGGAAGGCGTGGCCGACGAAATACTAACCACAGGGCTAGTCAGCCTCCTCTTCCTAATGGTCTCCGGGGCAAGGATCGGGAAGGCCAAGGAGATCCTTCAGAAGAAGGTAGATGAGAAAACAATACACCTAGCTCGAGAGCTCATAGCAAGCGGCGCCCCAATACGCACGCCCATAGACTTCTACTCGGAGATAGACGGAGGTATAGAGCTGGTGGACGCTAACAACATAACGGGCGCCCCCAAGGACATAGGACCCTCAACGCTCGAGTACTACTCCTGGAAGATGAGTAACGCTAAGATAATAGTAATGAGGGGCCCCGCCGGGGTAATAGAGGATCCACGCTTTAGGAAAGGGACAAGAGAACTAGTTCTCCAAGCATTGAGAACAGGAGCATTCACCGTCTTCGGGGGAGGCCACTTCAACGCAATACTAGCCGAGCTCCCAGAGGAATACCGGCGGAGAGTAGGCCACATAAGCACAGGTGGAGGAGCACTCCTCTACTTCCTCGCAGGGAAGAAGCTCCCCGCATTAGAAGCTTTAGCCCACTCCTACGAAAAGTTCTTCAAAAGGTGACCAGCGTGAGGGTACGAGTAGGAGTCAACGGTTTTGGAACAATAGGCAAGAGAATCGCATCAGCCATCACACTCTTCCCAGAATTCAGCCTCGAAGGAATAGTAAAAAGAACGCCCGACTACGCCGCGTTCCAGGCCGCCTCGAAAGGCTTCAACATATACGCGCCCACGAGTGAAGACGCCGCAAAGCTTGAAGAGGCCGGGGTAAAGGTGGCCGGGACAATAGAGGATCTTCTAAACCGTGTCGACGTGATAGTAGACGCTACCCCCGGCGGTACAGGAGCCAAGTATAAGCCTCTCTATGAGAAACACGGAGTAAAGGCTGTGTACCAGGGAGGAGAGAAGCCCGACGTAGCTCAGGTATCGTTTAGTAGTCTGTGCAACTACCGGGAGGCATTCGACGCAAAAAGCGTAAGGGTAGTATCATGCAATACTACGGGGCTTCTAAGAATCATTTGCACCCTGCACAAGCACTTCGGCGTCAAAAAAGTCCGTGCAACAATAGTGAGGCGGGCCGCGGACCCCAAAGAGGTTAAGAGAGGGCCAGTCAACGCTATAGTCCTAAACCCGCCCAAGCTACCAAGCCATCACGCTAGAGACGTTAACACAGTACTCCCCTGGCTCGACATATGGACTAGCGCACTAGTAGTCCCCACAACTCTCATGCACGTCCACAGTCTCTACGTAGTATTAGAAACAACTCCTAGCAGGGAGAAAATAGTCGAAGCTCTGCGAGAATCCCCGAGAATAATGCTGGTGCCAAGCGGGGTAACAGGAATCAAGTCAACTGCAGAACTAGTGGAAGCCGCAAGAGAAGTAAGGCACAGATACGACATTCCGGAACTAGTCGTCTTCGAGGACTCCATTCACACCGATAAGGGAGAGCTAGTCCTAACGCAGGCAGTTCATCAAGAATCAATCGTAGTACCCGAGAATATAGATGCTCTCAAGGCAATGTTTAGGCTAGAGGAAGACCCCGGCAAAGCTATACAAGACACCGATAGAAGGCTAGGCCTCACAAAGACCCTCTGGTAGCAATCCCACCATAGACACATACCAGCCTGGTAGTAGGGATTCTTTATCATCCCCCGCTAATAGTAACAGCGGGGATTCTAATGGATGGATATAGTAGATTCGCCTCCAAGAGGACAACCCTCTTCCGAGCATCAGAAATAAGGGAACTCCTAAAACTCACGGAGGGCAAAGACATCATAAGCCTCGCAGGCGGCCTCCCAGACCCAAGAGTCTTCGACGAGAGGCTAAAAGACATCACAAGCAGGATACTAGAGGATCAGAGAGATCTGGCCCTACAATACTCTCCCACTGCTGGCGTAACAGAATTCCGGAAAACCCTCATAGAATTCACCAGGGACAAGGGAGTAAAGCTCGGCCCGGAGGATGACGTAATAGTCACAACAGGTAGCCAAGAGTCCCTCTATCTAATAGCGAGAGTCCTGGTAGACCCGGGAGACATCGTTATCATAGAGGAGCCCACCTACCTAGCAGCTGCAAACGTCTTCAGGGAGCACGGAGCAGTCTTCAAGGCCATACCTATAGACCACGACGGTATGAAGACCGAAATACTTGAGGAGAGGCTGAGGCAGCTCAAGAGCGAAGGGAAGAAGCCCAAACTAGCCTATCTCGTACCAACGTGCCAGAACCCAAGCGGGTCAACGATGACACAGGAGAGAAGGAAACACTTGATAGAGCTCGCCGAACAATACGATTTCCTCATAATCGAGGATGACCCCTACAGCTTCTTCACATTCGAGCCGCTACAATTCGACTATCTTAAAACACTCGACCCCAACTACAGGGTCCTCTACGTGTCAACCTTCAGCAAGATACTGGCTCCCGGCCTCAGGATAGGGTGGACAATAGCACACAAGGATCTCGTAAGGTATATCGAGCTAGCAAAGCAGACCGTGGACCTGCACTCATCAACGCTAAGCCAGTACATAGCAATGGAAGCAATCAAGAAAGGAATAGTCGAGGACACAATAGAAAGAGCCAGAATACTATACAAGGAGAAGAGAGACGCAATGATGGAAGCCCTAGAAGAACATATGAGCAGTCTAGCAACCTGGACGAAGCCAGTAGGAGGTTTCTTCACAATGGTCTACCTCAACGTAGACCTAGACACTAAAGCCCTAGTAAACGAGGCCGTCACCAAGTACAAGGTAGCATACGTGCCCGGAGAGAGCTTCTTCCCAGTAACCAAGAAGAAGAACACCATGAGGCTAAACTTCAGCTACCCACCGCCGGAAAAGATACGAGAAGGCGTAAAGAGAATCGCAACCCTTGTAAAAGAGAAGATCAAAGCATAACCTCAAAACTCGTAGAACCCCGGGGAGCTAACCCTCCTATTTTCCCTCCACCAGCAATCCTCCTCCACGGTGCCAACGAGTTGAGCGGAGTATCGATAATCCCCGCTGATACGAGGAGGAAGATAATAGAAGCATTATCATTAGAAATGAGCTATAGAAAGCTTGCAGAGAGCCTGGGAGTAACCCCCGCCAGCATCTACAAGTACCTGAGAGGAGTAGCGGTGCCAAGAGACACGGTAGTAGAGAAAGCGCTCAGGCTGAGCGCAGACCTAGGCATAGAGGAAGTAGGCGAAATAATAATAAATGACATCGCAGGGGAACTAGAAAAACTCATAGAATTCCTCATATCCGAGGGCCTACTCCCCCCAGGAACATTGTCAAGACTAAGCGACATTATAATCAGGGCGAAACTAGCCCTCGCCGCTCTCCCCAGGTGAACCCTTCCGGAGCCTTATCAACCCCCAATAGTCCCCGGCCTCGACAAGCCACGAGGCTATCAGCCTCGCAATATACCATCGCGCCTCCTCCGGAGGAACCCTTACACCGCTCCTCGCGAGAGCCTCAGTAGCAATCTCGGGATCAACCCTATCAACAATCTTCTCGGCCAGCCTGTCGACAAGGTCTAAGACCGCCTCCCCAGACTTGGCAGTGTTCCGTAGTAGCTCATAGTCGGCTTCACTAAGCATAGCGGCCTCTACAAGGTCCTCTCTTCCCCGCTCTCGTGCAACCCGCCAATACTCGAACAGGGGAGAGTAGTCTCCCACTAATTCTCCTGAAGCAAATGGGGGCTTCTTCTCCTCCAAACGTGTCACCTAAGTAATAAACGCTAAGTAGATAGTATTAACCAAAGCTAGTAACGTGGGGCGCTAATAGTTGGACAACTATGTGCTAGATACAACATCGTTCACGGAAGCTAGGCTCCGTAGAGAGCTGGGGAAAGATAGTCTAGAGGAAACAGTGAGAGAGATAGCTGGGATTCTAAGGGAGGCGAGGCTCCGTCTAAAAGCGAGATTCTACATGACGCCCTCCACTTGGAGCGAACTGCGTCGGATACTGCTAGGTAATACTGTAAGCTTAGACACGGTTCACGAGGTCTCAACCTGGATCACTGTGAAGGCCCCCGACAAGCTATCAATACAGATCCCGGCTAGTATATTCTCTGAGTATGTCGCAGACATAAGAAGGCGGCTACTCAAAGGACTCCGCGTAGCCGAATCAGCGGTCAGGAAAGCGGCTAGGCAATGCGGTAGTGAAGAGAGCGAGTGCCTTGGAGAGGCGATACGTGATTTACGAGACAAGTATAGGGAGGCGACGAGGAAAGGCCTGGTAGATAGCGTTGAAGACCTCGACACGATCCTACTAGCGTTAGAGCTCAAAGGCATAATAGTGACTAGCGACCAAGGGATAAAAAGACTAGGAGAGCAGCTAGGAATAATTGTGATAGATCCGGTTGACTTCGTCATAATGATGAAAAGAATGCTAAAAACGGCAAAAAACTCCATGGGTAACGATTAAATCGCCCGACATACATATGCTTGGAGAGGGAGCCGCCGTAGCTCAGCGGCAGAGCGCCGGCCTCGTACCGGTGTAATCCATGTATCCGAGGTCGCGGGAGAGCCGGTGGTCGCGGGTTCGAATCCCGCCGGCGGCTCCACAAATAAATATTATATCCTCCTAACATATTGTAGGATGGTGATGGGCCTCGAAAATCTACACAAGGACCGGGGACAAGGGAGAAACCTACTGCGCCGCGCTAAAGTCCAGGATCCCTAAAGATCACCCGCTTATCGAGTTCGTGGGAACCCTAGATGAAGCTATTAGTAGCCTGGGAATGGCGGCATCATTCTGCAGGGATACTCACGGCGAAATAGCAGGCCTCCTCACACGTTTCCAGAGGCTCCTCTTCAACGTCGGATTCCTCTTATCGGGTCACAGCAATCTCTCGCAGCAAACAGTTGAGGAGCTAGAATCTATCGTTGATAAGTACATGGAGGGGCTAGACCTGAAAGGCTTCATAATACCTGGAGGGTCCCCCTGCTCCTCCACTATACACCTAGCCCGGAGTATTACGAGGCGGGCTGAGAGGAGGCTGGCGAGCATCATTCGCAATGGAGGCTACGGGGTAAGCGAGGACAAGCTCAACCTGGC
>WAOR01000004.1 GCA_015521175.1 Thermodiscus sp. | reverse complement strand
TCTAGCAGCTTATCCGGCCCCCTCCTAGCCATCCACTCGAGAATCCTCCTACGGAGTGATAGAGCAGCCTTGTGCGGGTCCAGCCGGGGGTACTTTGCGAGTATGCGGCGGGCCTCCTCGACAACACGCTTCTTCTTCGAGAACAACCATTGACTCCCGCAAGCTACATTTGAACTGGCCGGGACTTTATGACTAGCGGGGAGGCGCTGGTAGTTGGCTGAATGGCTCCTAGGGGCTGACGAGGCGGGGCGTGGGAGCCTGGTAGGCGAGATGATCGTCGCAGTAGCGGCAGTGCCCAGGGGCCTAATCGCTAGGCTCCGTGAGATGGGTGTCCGTGATAGTAAGAAGCTGAGCCCGCAGGCCAGGGCTCAGCTTTACAAGGAGTTATCGGGCATGATACCATTCGCCGTCACCCCTGTGAGGCCCGCGGAGATCGACAGCGAGAACCTCACCATTCTCACTGAGAAGGCTATAGCCTCCGCGGTTGAGAGGCTTCTCCCGAGGATTGGGGGACCCTCAGGGGTGGCTAGGATAGTTGTGGACAGGTATGGGAGGCAGTTGAAGCTCGGGATACTCCTACGGAGGCTGGGGTATAAGGGTCCCCTGATAGTCGAGGAGAAGGCTGACGACAGGTACGTGGAAGTCTCGGCGGCTAGTATTATCGCCAAGCATGTGAGGGATGCCAGGATAAGGGTTCTCTCGAGCCTCTACGGTGTTAGGGGGTCTGGCTACCCGAGCGATGAGAGGACCGTGGAGTGGGTTCTCGAGGCGATCTCGAGGGGCGAGAGGCCCCCCATTATAAGGTATTCCTGGGGGACCCTCGAGGGCACGGGTTTAAGGGTGAAGAAGAAGCCCTCTGGTAAACCGGTAGTAACGCTGGACGACTTCTTCTAGGGGCCTGGGTTATGCCGGAGACTCCTGGCACGGTTCTCGCACGCCTCCTCCAGGAGAGGGGGGTTGACTGCGTCGTAACCTGGATCCCGAATAATCCAGCGAGGATCCGGGAGCTTGGGCTCCAGGAGATCGCTGTTGAAATGCTCGTCTACGAGAGAGATATTTGCCTTCTCCCCCGGCCTCGGCCGATGAGGGTTCTCTCGACTAGTCATGGTGTTGTAGTGGGTGTTCCTAGGCGTGAGGGTCCCTCTTGCAGGTACGCCGTTTGGAGTAAGAGGTGTTATAGGAGGGCTGTCTCGTGGAGGGAGCTTGAGGCCCTCCTACCCAACCCTCCCCTCCCCCTATTCATTGTAGACCTGGGGATGCTGGGCGGGCATAGCGAGGAGGAGAGGGGTAGTCTTAAGGTCCAGCTAGGGGTGGCGTTGAGCGTTATCCGCCGGTACCTGTGGGACCCTCACCTAGCCCTCACGAGCGCTGGCGATAATGTGAGGGAGTGGCTCTCCGATGTGATTGGCAGGGCTAAGATCACAGTATCCCAGGAGAAGCCTGGGAGGGTGCTCTGGAGCATGGGGGCCGACAGGGTCATAATACTACGGCCGGACGCCGAAGAGGCCCTTACAGAAGATGACATCCGGGGGGCTGACGCCTTCGTCCTCGGCGGTGTGGTTGACAAGATCCCCCGCAAGGGGGCGAGCCGCTACCTCGACGCCAGCGTTCCTTGGGGGGAGCCGAGGAGGATCGAGCTACGAGGCTCTATCATCGGTGTTCCCGACAGGATCAATAGGGTGATAGAGATAATATTGAGAGTACTATTCGAAGGCCTCAGCGTCGAGGAGGCTGTAATAGCCAGCATGACTAAGAGGGACCTAATGAGGCGGCTGATAATTGAGATTATGAGGGAGAGTAGAGGCGGTAAGAGGCGGCTTGGAAGAGACCACTACGAGTATCTTAGAGCATGGCTCCCGGTATCCTGCGAGGACTATGTTCTAGCGGCTAGGAAGGCTAGGGTTCAGCTGGGGTGGAACTGTGAAGGTGCGGATACTAGCCAGTGATAGCATGGGGGTGAGGAGCCTCGCCACAGTTATTGAGGTCGCCGGGCTAGTCATAGGTATTGATCTAGGGGCTAGCCTCGCCCCTCGGCGGTACGGCCTGCCGCCACATGATGTAGAGTGGAGGAGGCTTGAAGAGTCCAGGGAGCTGGCCCTGGAGTGGCTTAGGCAGAGCCACATTGTGGTGGTAACTCACTATCACTATGACCACTATATTAGGGACCATGCGGAGGAGTACTATGGGAAGACCCTCCTCGTCAAGGACCCCAGGAGGAATATCAATAGGAGCCAGGCCATCCGGAGCTACGTCTTCCTCAGGAAGATGGGCGTGGCTGAGAAGGCTAGGGTGGAGAGCGCTGACGGCAAGGTGTTCCGCTTCGATAAGGGCCTGGTGATAGAGTTCTCCCCACCCGTGTGGCACGGGGCGCCGGGGTCCCGTGTTGGCAGGGTCCTAATGCTCCGAGTCATAAGCGATGAGGGAGTAGTAGTGTTTACAAGCGATGTTCAGGGACCCGCTGACCCGCAGGCCCTCGAGACGCTGAAAGCCTGGTCCAACCCGAGGCCCGACCTGGTGATCCTTGGGGGTCCCCCAACATACTTCGCGGGCTTCAAGGTGCCTGTTAAGGATGTGAGGGCTGGCCTCGAAGGCTTACTTCGTGTAGTGAGGGAGGTCAGGCCTAGAACCCTGGTCGTTGACCACCACCTGCTACGGGACATTAACTATAGGGAGCACTTGGAGGAGCACTACAAGGCGGCCCTCGAGGAGGGCGTGCGCCTCCTCACCGCGGCGGAGTACATGGGTAGGCCTGTGGAGCAGTTGGAGGCTAGGAGGAAGGAGCTGTGGGGCGAAAGCTGAAGATCATCCTCTTAGAGTCGGCGCTCGAGAGGGTTCCCCGGGAGCTGTGGGGCCACCCGCAGGTTGTT
>WAOR01000003.1 GCA_015521175.1 Thermodiscus sp. | reverse complement strand
CTTCTGTCACGTCTTCCAGGGTTACCTTTCCAACGAATATTGTTCCGGGGACAACGTGTTTCTCCTCGTAGAGGCTCTTCCCGGTCCAGCTTACGCCGTCGCTGACCTTGTTGTGCGTGTAGCTTGCGACAGACTTCTCCTGGTCCATTATTGCGAATGCTGGGTCGAATTCTACTCTGCTCTTCACGCCTACAGACTCGGCGAAGATATTCCTGTTCTTCTCGGTGTCAAGTATCTCCAGGGTTTCGTCGGTGATGACAGTGCCGAATAGGGCGCAGGCTGGGCAGTAGGCATCCATTCCTACATCGGTCGCCTTAGAGATGTCCCCGCCTGGCGGTTGAATATAGCAGTTCCACTGCTCGGGATTGTCTAGTATCTGCTTGGCCTTGATGAAGCTCGCGGGCATCTCGACTTCCTTCCCCTTCTTCTTCGCCTTAATCTTATACATGTTTACTAGTTTCTCGAGGTGTTTCTTTAACCCTTCAGGGTTAGCGTCGCGGAACCTCCGGAGGTGTGCCAGCATTCTGCGCCTGGCTACTGCCTGCAGCTTCTCCGGCAGTATTACTGGGACCTCGTACTCGGTGCCTGGCAGTTTGATTAGTGTTATGTCTTCTACTCCCTCGGTTCGGGGTAGGATTGCGTTGACGGCTTCGATTAGGAATACTATCTCGATCTTCTTGTTTTTCGGGTAGACCCTGTCTTGTTCTTGGGGATCCCTCAGCCAGTCTTTAAGGCTCTCGGGGAGGGTCCCGCCTGCTTCTTCCTTCTGGCTCACGCCTTTACCACCTCCTTACACCCTTCCTTTAACTCCTTATCCGGATAGAATTCTTTTATGAAAAAACATAATTGGGGGTAAGGGTTCTCCGATGCGGAGTCAAGAGCGCTCCGAATTAGCTTGGCCAGGTGGGACTTCATGGCCGGGGTGTAACCCTTTACTTCATCGGCGAACTTCCATAGTAGGGCCTCTAGCAGTTGCCGGAAGTAGTCGGAAGCCTTCCCGAACTCGCTTGGAGTGTAGCGGGTCGCTATGAGGGGTATCCATTCACCCCACTTTTTCTCCGAGAGGCTTAGGAGGGTTTTCAGCGCGCCCCATACTTCCTTCGTCCTCTCATGGGTGCTACCCCGGCTCCCCCGGTAGTAGGCGACTATTGCTCCAAGTCTTTCAACTATCCCGGCCAAGTCTAGGCTTCTAGGGTCTTCAACTCGGAACCTATACTCCCTCATAATGCCACCCCCGTACTCCTGAGGAGAGAGGCTACGTGATCGTAAGCCCCCTTACTCGTGGAGAGAAGGGCTAGGGGGGCCATGGAGGGGGTTATTGATAGTATCCTCATAGCCTTGCTCCGCTCCAGCCCGCCCACGGTGGTAAGGAGGCTTGACACGTAGGGGACGAGGATTGAGTACTTCTTCGAGGTCACCGAGAAGTCCGCGACGGGGAGGGAGACAGGCGTGACGAGCAGCCGGTCGCTAACCGTTGTATCGATGGAGGAGGTGTACTTTAACGGGTAGAAGCCCAATTCAAGTAGCTTGCCTATGAATACGAGGTCCCCTCCATTGAACATGTTATCAGTTAATGGCTCCCTGGCCGAGGCCGAGACGGTTGCGGAGGAGAAGTCTACTACAAGCCCCCTGCCCATGCTTATGCCGGTTGAAGCCGATGCGGCCTCCTCCACGATCCCAGCTATTCCGGGGCCCGCTTCTTTTCTCTTGTAAGCCTGGTCTCTCACTTCTCTCATGGACCTGCCTATAATGGCTAGGAGGCCTAGTGGCAGGGGCTTCGCAACGGATAGGGATACGAAGCCCGAGAGGGACTGGAGCTCGCTATACCTTATCCCGAGGGCGTCGAGGGTGCATAGCGGGCACATACCTATCCGATGGCTCCAGGTCCCCCTAGAGTCGAACGTTTTCACCTTAATGTGGGCGGGCAGGAACCTATTCCACTTTTCCGTTGTCACCCTGACACCAGCTATCTTGACCCCGCGTTTAGTGCCGTACATGCTTAGAGGGAGGCTCTGCTCTGCAAGGTGAGGGGTCCCGCATAGACCGCAGATATAGGCTTCCTCCGGCCTTATATCGCGGAACTCCACGTCGGTGAAGCTAATATTTACGAAGAGGCTCTCTATCGACCTGTCTAGTACCGGGTACATAGGCTCGTCTCCACCAAGGAGATCCTTACAGTAGAATAGCCTGGCAAACCTCGACCACAGCCTATTCCTTAATTCATCCTTGGAGATGCTCAACTCAGAGCCCGGTATGCTAGCCTTCCCTCCCTTCTCGGCCTCGGCAATATTCTCGTAGCCTAGTACTACCAGCTTAGCGGTATCCCGGTCGCATCCAACTCTTAGGTCATCCCAGCTGGCCTCGAGAACCTCTGGCAGCTCGTCCTCGTAGGTTATAACATAGAGTCCCCAGGGGCTTGTCAGGGTAACCTGATCGGCGCTCCTAATGTACTTGTTGTACAGCCTGAGTGCTATGTAGCTCCTAGCGAAGGGCTGGGGGATCATCACGCCGTAATAACGCACTGTTAAGTCTTCGTCCAGGTGTTTAACCATCTCCCGGAGCCAGTATAACAGCTGTAAGCCCTGGAACCTCCCCTGAACCATATCCCCTATATGGCATAATGTGACTACACGCTCGGGGATCCCCCTCACCGGGTTATGCTTGCCGCATGCATCAACGTCAACGCTTGACTCAACGTACCTATAGTATTCACGCAGGCCTAGTTCGTCAAGCTTCTCTCGCAGGTACGCCTTGGCAGTCTTAGGGGAGGATAACCCGTCCTTCACGAGCTTCTGGTGGATGTCATGCGTGACGCCTAGTATGAATGCTAGGGTCTCCTCTTCCTCGCCTAGTCGTAATAGCTCGCCTAGATCGCTGGAGACCCATCCCGTGCTTAGACTGTGGAGTAGTAGTGATATTGGCGCATGGTACTTTGCCGGTAACCCTGATATCGGCGGTGGTAGGAGGGTGTAAGCGGTTCTTACTCTGTCTTGTGGCTGCAAGACACCCCCTCCACTCTAATAACACTATGCTGTTATACTATTTAAGTGTTAATAGCTGACTGGGACTACTAGTTAAATTAAAATATTGGAACAGCGCTCTCCGTGACCACAGGGTAGAGGAGGGCATGCCTTCGTCATGCCTCATACTCCCGATAGGCGTGAAGCGGGAAAAAGTCGAAAGAATACTAGCAGCGAGTGAAGTACAAAGAGTCCAGTGCATAGTAACGGTTACAATCCCAGGCTACTTGGAGGAGAAGAAACCCCTTATAGAGGCGGCCAAGTACCTCGCAGAGATGATAGGAGCCAGCTACTATGAAATAGTCTTCGAGCCGGGAAACCCCGAGGGTCCCTCAAAACTGTACAAGAAACTCCTAGACGAGAAGCCTTCGAAAGTAATACTAGCCGGAG
>WAOR01000002.1 GCA_015521175.1 Thermodiscus sp. | reverse complement strand
GTCCTCTGGAGGTATTCATGCGTATTAATTCCTCTGACATTGATCTCGTCCAAGAGCCTGCCATAGACTGCTATGGGCGTCCTCCATAGGTCTGTTACCCTCCTCCCCCCGGTTAGGTACAGTATTGTCTTGAGCTGGTATAGTATTGATTCGAGGTACTCCCTAGCCTTGTCTAGGCCTCCTAGGAGGAGGCTTCTAAGGACGGGTAATGCTACTCCCGCTATGTCCGCTCCCAGGGCTATTGCTTTAGCTGCGTCGAGACCGTCTCTTATACCTCCGCTTCCTACAATGTAGCTGTGGGGGGCCGCGCTTCTCGCTTCTACTATTGCCACAGCTGTGGGGTTTCCCCAGTAGTCTGCCAGCCTCCCGGCTGGCAGGGGTTTTTGTCCTCGCATTACTGCTCTAACTACTTCGACCTTCACCCAGTTAGTTCCTCCCAGCCCGGATACATCGAAGCACTTGAAGCCTAACCCGTCGAGTTCCCTGACGAGTTCTCCGGAGAGGCCGTTGCCAGTTTCTTTAATAATTACTGGTATATCTATCGAGTCAATAATTTCTGCTAGCCTGCTTATTATTCCAGTATAGTACGGCTCGCCTTCTATCTGGTATGCTTCCTGGGCGGGGTTAAGATGGATTGCTATCGCATCGGCTTTTATCATTTCAACAGCTTTCTTTACCTCGCGTAGCGTGTATCCTTCAGCCAGCTGGGGGGCTCCAATATTAGCTACTAGGAAGATGTCGGGAGCTACCCTTCTAGCGATTGAAAACGTCTCAGCTAGTCGGGGATCCTCGATTCCCGCTCTCTGGCTTCCAACGCCTAGTGCTATTCCATATTCTTGTGCTAGGATTGCAAGGTTCTTGTTTATCTCAGCAGTGTCGGGATGCCCCCCGGTCATCCCTGTTATCATTAGGGGCGCCTTGAGAGTTTTACCGCAGAAGTCTTTCTCTAGGGATACTTCGTCTAAGTTTACCTCCGGGAGCGAGTTGTGTATGATCCTGACATTATCTAATAGTGTTTCCTCTTTAGACTCAACACGTCTTTCTAAGACTGCTTTTATATGGTCTAGCTTCCTCGATTCCGTTAGGCCCTTGCCCTCCACTCGTTGTTCCCCGGCCTTGTCAGGCTAAGTAGCGGGCTACTTTGTTATTATTGTTCCCGCTTTTCCCCCGCTGAGTATTTCCTTTAAGCCGTCAATGTCTACTACTCTAACCTCAACGTCGTGGTCCGCAACGAATTCCAAGGCTGACTCTAACTTCTTAGCAATCCCGCCAGTTACATCAACGCTCTCTTTTTTCACTATTCTGCCAACTTCTCCTAGGGTTCGCGGTGTAACTCTTTCCATTACTTTACCCGTTTTGTCTAGGACCCCTGGCTGGTCCATTACGAATAGGATTTTCCTTGAGCCGGTCGTCGAGGCTAGCCAAAGGGTTAGGTCATCGCCGCTGATTATCTTGTAACCCTTATCGGTAGCTATTATATCGCCATAGGTCATAGGTACAAGGGCGTTTGAGAGATCTTCGATAATGACGTCGAAGCAGCAGTCATTCTCGCTTTTACAGAGAGTATGTGCTGGATGTATAGAGACCGGGAGCCCGTGCTCGATGAGGCTTGACGCTATTATCACGCTCAGCTCGAGCATACGCTTCTGCACCTGGGCGACATCCACTATGTCTAGCACTCCCTTCCTCTTCCTGGCTTCCTCTACTGCGTAGTGGCCATAGCTCCCTCCACCATGTACTAGGATTAGCTGCCCGTTGCTCCGATAGTAGCCTGAGAGGATATCCGCAAGCTTATCTATCGCCTCCTTGTTGGGTGTATAGGGCTTGTCTTTCCTCGTAACTATACTGCCTCCGAGCTTGACGACTATAGGATGGGTTATGCCCTTCTCGGTTAGCATGCGAGTATCACCAGCACGACTCCTCCAGGTAACCGGGCAGGCCCGGGGCTACTACGCATCTCTCACCACTTGGACTAGCTCCGAAGCCAATATAGATTATCCCGTTCTGGACTCGGGATAAGTCCGAGATAAGAGGGGTTAACCCCTGCTCTCGGAGCTTAACAGCTCCCTCTAGTACTAGGAGGCCCGTTAGCTTTACGAGGGCATTGTAGACCTCGCCACCAGTCTTGTCCCTACTGACTAGTCGGCCTGCTTCAACCTCAATCACATTGCTAACCTTAGGCGAAGGATAGCTTATTGACGCCTCTATTACAGCGAATTCCTCGTCGTTCCGATATACTGCGGGTTTACCCGTGGCCAGAGAGTAGCGGAGAGCATCTATTACATGGTGCCAGCCCTTGGGCGGGTCGAAGGGGTCCGCGTACCTTGAGAGCTCGACTATCTCCCAAGGCTCAAGCTTTTCCCCATTATAGCGTGCAATAGAGTACGAGATAGCCGAGGTTATAGCCGCGTAGAGTCCTGCGGGGCTTGCATTCTCCATAGCTTCATAGTGTACGTCGATGCAGAGGCCCGGGGCCGCTTCTGAGAGTCTTTGATAGAAGGCGTTGATGAGGTGTTCTAGTCTTCCGCTTTCCTCTAGATTGAGCCTAGCTTGTCCACACTCCCTTATGACCGTGGCTATGCTTACTTCTTCGAAGGGGACTGCAAGGAAGGGATTTTCCGTCTCAGGTAATGGTACTCCTAGTATGACGCGTGGTAGCCTCATCCGGAGCTTGTACTCCTTCTTCAAGGCTCCATTACACCTATTATGCGGGGAACTTTATCGCGGCGTACCCTACTACCCAGGCCTTATCGCCGGTCACATCCCCGCTGGTTGCGTGTTTAAGCAGGACGGGTTTTGGAGCGCCTATGCTCTTAGCATAGTTTATTAGAGCTGTTGCGGGAGCTGGGCCGCACATTGTTATATTATATTCTTCTAAGACTTTGTATAGTCCCTCGTCAT
>WAOR01000001.1 GCA_015521175.1 Thermodiscus sp. | reverse complement strand
CCTCATAAAGCTAGAGCCGGCCTCCTAGGCGGACACCACATCCGCCCTCCCATAGCACACATCCGCCCTCCTCCCCCTACCTCCCACCAGAACCTAGCCCGCCATAAACACCTCCCCTCCACCACTTAACACTGCAGCCGAGGAGGGGGACAGTATGTCGGCAACAGTAGACCTCCTACTAATCTACGAGCCCCCGAGGCAGGAGAAGGCTAGAGTAGTGACATTCAAGGTCACCCCCCAAGAGCTCGAAAGAATAGACAGGGCCGCGAGACTCCTGGGGATCAGCAGGAGCGAGCTAATACGCCTAGCACTAGACAAGCTAATCACAGAGCTCGAACACCAAGGATAAACCTAAATAAACCCGCACGCACAAGAGAACCCATAACGGTGCCGCCGTAGCTCAGCCTTGGCAGAGCGCCGGACTCATACGGCCTCAGTCCCTGCCGAGGTCGACAGGAGCCCTCCGGGGGCCTGAGAGATCCGGAGGTCCCGGGTTCAAATCCCGGCGGCGGCACCAGCACTCTCTCAGGCCCCCAACACTTCCACTCATCCTCCACCAGGGAGGGAAACGTTAAACACATACTCCAACACATCCCCTTCTTCACTGGGGTGTGCGGGGACGAGTGAGGTAACAGTGGTTGAAGCCCTACTCCTGGGAGTACTACAGGGGGTGCTAGAATGGCTCCCCGTCAGTAGTAGTGGGCAGTTGAGCCTTATCCTGGCGGGACTCCTCCACCTAGACCCCGGGGCAGCGTATAGGTTGAGCATAGCCTCCCACCTAGGCACGAGCCTGTCAGGGGCTGTCGTTGTGAGGGATGAGGTGATAGACGCGGTCAAGCTCGGCCCATCCCTCAGGGTCGCACTCATACCACTCTTAGCGGGAGCCCCTATAGCGCTCCTAGTGGACAAGTATATCGGCAGCCTACAGGGGGACGTGTTCAACCTGCTAATAGGGGCCCTCCTAATAGTCACCGCAGCCCTAACACTAGCGTCCGGAGGCCTACAAGGGGGGAGGAGGGCAAGGGATCTCAGGGCACACGAGCTCGCCCTAGTAGGGGTAGTCCAGGGCCTAGCAGCGCTCCCAGGGCTCTCCAGGAGTGGTGCCACGATAGCGGCACTACTACTCCTAAAACTGGAACCCCTAGAGGCTGTACGGGCAAGCTTCCTCATGGGCACAGCAGCGACAGGGGCAATGGCAGCCTACACCCTAATAATGGGAGTACAAGCACCAGCAGCAGCGCTCGCAGCAATGACACTCGCAAGCCTCGTAGCAGGCATAGCGAGCGCCACCCTAATGATAGCCCTAGCGAGGAAGTACAATGACAAGATAGCTGTCTTCACCCTAATCATAGCAGCCCTAGCAATAATATCAGCAGCCCCAGCACTAAAACCCTAAACACCCGGGGAGGAAGGAAACAGTTAAAACCCCGGAAGTAGGAGACCACAGAAAATGGCGCCGCCGTAGCTCAGCGGGCAGACCCCCTGCGCGGGGCCCAAAGCGCCGGCCTTGTAAGCCGGTGGTCGCGGGTTCAAATCCCGCCGGCGGCTCCATAAAATATATCCTAACCATCACGGGCCTAGTTGTAATTGTAAGCGTAATATCCCTGTGGCGCTTTTAAGGCTTAGGTCTATGTTATAGAGAGTTTGGTGGGCGGATTGGCTAGGGTTGTTCGTGTGCGTTATGAGAGGGGTGTGTTAAAGCCTCTGGAGGAGCTAGACCTTAACGAGGGAGAGGAGCTGACGGTTGTCATTAAGGGCAGGAGCTTCTACGAAGTAGCCAGAGAGCTCCAGGTTGAAGCGAGGGAGGATGTGGATAAACTAGTTTCGGAGGTTCGTGGGCGTGACAAAAAGCTCTATGGGTAGTGTTGTGCTAGACACTACTGTTATCGTTAAAAGCATCCTAAAGCCTCCAAGGCATCTTCCTCCCCACGTATATAGGCGGGAGGTTGAGACGCAAAAGAAAATCCATGATATCCTAGAGGTTCTCGAGAGCCAGGGCCATACAGTGTACTTTCCCCGGGCGGGTATTGTTGAAGTGGCAGCTGTTCTGAAACGAGGCGGACTTAGCAGGCAAGCCATAATCGGGCTGGTAAAGAGTATGGAGGAGACGTTTATCATCGTAGGCGAGGACATAGTCTACGGTAAAGCCTTCGAGATAGCCCTTGAAAGAGCCCCCTCAGGCTTTGACACCTACTTCATAGCATTAGCTGCAATAACAAACTCAACGCTGGTAACCGATGACAAACCCATGGCTAGCCACGCAAAAGCCCTAGGAATAGAAACGATCCTCGTGCGGGAGACTAGTCTAGAACAAATACGAAGGAAACTAACAAAACAGCCAAAGTAAAACCCGTAGCACGTCCCCCTAGCCTCCACGATAATATTCGGGATAATATTCTGGTCGCCTTGAACCCATAGTAACGTTAATAGCTAGTAGTCGTACAACTAGGCTACTGCCCGCCTCCTGTGCTGTGCTAGGATATAGTGCCTAGAGAGGGGCTACGAGAGGAGATTTCCCTCGGCCCCAAGCTCTCGCAACAAGACCCTACTCCAAGGGCAGTGCTTCACTAGGCAGGCATGACCGTGTGTTCTGATAGTCAGCTATGCATAAATTTTTTCAGATTCCCATCGATTACTGAAACACCTGTATTTGTATCTCTGGCCTTGTAAGCCGGTGGTCGGGGGTTCGAATCCCACCGGCGGCTCCACAAACACCCCAATGGAACAATGTTAAGTTCATGTTAAGGGTCTTTCTTTAACTAGCGACTTGACCTCTTTGATAAAGGCATCTACTGAATGATCGGGGAGTGGTACTACTTTATCGTGCTCGTGTTTATGGTGTGGGAATGTCTCAATGTGAGGGTGGTGAGGGGCATTGTCGTATCTAAGGATGGCTCTTTCATTGTATAGTAGCGTGTATGAGTATTTAGCAATAGAGCCTCCGAGAATAAGTTCTGATATAAAGGCCCTAAAATCGCGTTTTACAGCCTGTAGCCTATAGTACCCGTCCAAGCTTGTGGGGCCTGGCCTGTATGTTGCGAGGGTGATACTTTGGAACCCCAGAGTGCGTAGCTTGCCCGTAACATAGGCTACCCTGTCGGCTAGTTTAACTCGCATGTCCTTCGCCCTTTTAGGTGTGTTTAAGCCTTTTCTCGAGCTCCTTCTCAACCCTGTTTAACTCCTCTACGAGCCCGTACCATACCATGAAATCTCCATGGGTCTCCGGGTCTAGAGGCTCAGGTAGTAGTCCCTTTCTCCACTTTTCATAGAAGTCTCTACTGTCGATGCCATACTTCCTCTCAAACCTCTTAATCTCCTCAATGAGCCACCTTCTCCTTAAGACAAGCTTTTCAACAGCACTCATTGCAGATTCCACTATTGCCCCCCATGGTAGTAGGTGTCGCCTGGAGAACCTTAAATGCGTCAGCTCATCATGTGGCTTGAGACAATCTACGCAAATCCCTAGAAGATCCGCAGCATCCCATCTGGGTTTCTCTAGGGCCTCCGGGGCCTCCTCCAGGTATAGCTCTAGCGCCTCTTGGATATTCTTAACTGCCTCTTCGAGTGTCTTGCCCTGGCTGGTGACCCCTGTAGCAACCTCTCTAGCGACATACACATCTTCCTCACGCCAAACAACCACTCTTACACGCATCCCAGAAGAACACCTCTTAAAGCTATGATACCGCTTCCAGCATAAAATATCCTTGACAGTTTGTAGACGTTTCGTTCTGCATTGATGAATATCGTCTCGGACATTAACATTCTGCATAAATGTTTCAGTCCTACATGGCTCACTGAAACACCTGTATTTGTACCTCTGGCCTTGCAAGCCGATATTTACAGGTTTGACTCTACGGCACACGATCCCTTATTTTCTTTTATTGTTGCTATCAAGGTGGGCCGGTTTTATTATGGTAGACTATAGTTATAGCGTATAATATATAATTCTGTAGGAAATACAAGGTATTACCTGTTCAAGGATAGATTCTTAGCGGAACTGCGCCTAAAGAGTTTTTATAGTAAAAGGGTAGATACATGTATGTTGGTCTACCAATTCGAAGGGTGGAAAACTTGGGTTTGCCTTGGGATAGGCTAGCGGAACTAGAAAACTGGGTTAAGAGGCGTTATCTAATTCTGGAGAGGAATTTTGGATCGAGGCCCTTTACGCTTTCTGAGGCTGAGGAGGTTCTCAGGAAGGCGGGTATAGAGACGGGTAGCGTGAAGGAGCTAATGTCTATCCTGGTGAAGAACGGTCTAGCACAGGTCACCCGTGACCCTCGGGACAGGAGGATTAGCCTATACCAGCTTGTATACCCTAAGGAGAGGGAGGTGACTAGGGATAGACTTTTCCGGACGCTCAAGGCGGCTGCAGACCTAATTCGTGGCGGCGTAGACTACAAGGTTCTGCTTGTCTTCTTGTTCTACAAGGTTGTTAGTGATAAGTGGATGGATCGTGTCAAGAGTAACCTAGCGGAAGGCGCCACTGTGACCCAAGCCTACATGCTTGCCAATAGGGAGTACATGATCTTGTATGACGAGGACGAGCAGAAGCTGCTGACATGGCACGAGGTCACTAAGGAGAGGGATACAATCAAGGAGATGGCCAACGCTTTGATAAAGATTGGCCGTCTGAACCCGGAGATAGGCGAGCTATCCAGGCTTGTGGAGGTTCTCGGCCTCACGGGTTTCATAAACGAGGATAACCTCCACATCCTAGAGGGTATAGTTAGGGTCTTCAACGAGTTCGACTTCTCCAAGGTAGACTACGACGTGCTGGGAGACGCCTACCAATGGATACTATCCTACTTCGCCCCACAGAAGGCGAAGGAGGGAGAAGTCTACACCCCCCGAGAGGTAATCAGACTCCTAGTCAGACTACTGGAAATAGAGAATGGGGCCGTGGTCATAGACCCTGCAGCAGGCTCCGGCGCGATGCTGATAGAAGCCTACAAATACGTAGTAAACAAGGTCGTCGAGGAAGGCGGGGAACTATCCGATGTAGATATGGAATTCTACGGCCAGGAGAGGAACGAGACAACGGCGACACTGGCGAAGCTGAACCTCATACTAAACAACATGATAGGCAACACTGAGGCAAGCATTGAGGCAGAGATATACGTTGGAGACAGCCTAGTAAACCCCAAATTCCCCAAGATAGAGGACAGGCCGGTCTACACCCTCTCAAACCCGCCATGGAACCAGAAAGGCTACGGCGAGGAAGTACTCTCCAAAGACCCCAGGCTACGCAGGATATACCGCTACGGATACCCACCCAACAGCCAGGCAGACTGGGCCTGGATACAACTCCTCACCCACTACGCCACACGGAAGACAGGAGTAGTGATAGACAACGGAGCCCTCTTCAGAGGAGGAAAGGAGAAGAACATAAGGAAGAAGATAGTAGAAGAAGACCTAATAGAAGCAGTCATACTCCTACCAGAGAAACTCTTCTACAACACACAAGCCCCAGGAGTAATAATAATATTCAACAAGCAAAAACCGCCAGAGCGCAAGGACAAGATACTCTTCATAAACGCAAGCCAGCTCTACGAGAAACACCCAGAGGTAAGGAGGCTCAACAAGCTAGGAGAACAACACATCAAGAAAATAGTAGAAATCTACAGGGAATTCAGAGAGGAGCCTGGCCTAAGCCACATAGCAACCCTCAAGGAAGTCAGAGAGAACGACTACAACCTAAACGTAACCCTCTACGTAACCCCACCCCTAGAGGCCGAGGAGATAGACCTAGAGAAGGAACTACAAGAACTCCTAGAAATAGAGAAACAAGCCGTGGAGGCCAGAGCCAAAGCACTACAATACATCCAACAAGTAATCCAAGCAAACAAACAAGGGTGACACAAGCCATGACACACAAGACACTAGACGAATACCTAAAACAAACAACACCCACAACCACAAAACAACACACAACCAAGCCAAAATACAAGATAACAGGATTCTACAAGGAAACCCAATTCCAAGAAACACCAATAGGAAAAATACCAAAACAATGGAAAATAGTAAAATTAGGTTCATTATTTACATTTAGGAATGGGAAACGACCCTCCAGGATTTTGGAAAATGATATGGTACCTATATACGGCGCTAACGGAATAATGGGTTATACAAACACTGCGCTCTTAGATAGAGACTATGTAATAATTATAGGACGCGTAGGTGCTTCAGGGAAAGTTCATTTAGCCAGGGGTAAAATTTGGGTGAGTGATAATGCAATCTATAGTGAATCGTACGATAGAAATCGCATTTATCCTATTTTCGCTTACTTTTTCCTTTCATTCATAAACTTAGAAAGATATGCATCAAAAACTACTCACCCAATAATAAAACAATCTTTTCTTAAAGAGTTAGAAATTCCTCTTCCTCCTTTGGAGGAGCAGTGGGGTATTGCTGAGGTTCTCTCCAGTGTTGACGAGGCTATCGAGGCTACTGAGAGGCTTATCGGGAGGCTGGAGAGGCTTAAGCGGGGCCTAATGCAGGAACTACTAACCAAAGGCATAGGACACAGGGAATACAAGCAAACACAAATAGGAAGAATACCAAAAGAATGGCAAGTAGTCAAACTAGGCGATGTGGCAAAGATTGATACCAAAGCAGTGACACCTAAGCCCGGCGTAAAGTACTATTACATAGGCTTAGAGGATATTGAGAGCGATACGGGGAGATTGCTTAAGCATCCGGAAGACCTTATAGATGGCTCAGAGATAAGGAGTACGAAATACTACTTCACGGCTAATCACGTTCTTTATGGAAAGCTGCGACCATACCTTAACAAGGTGACTTTACCCCCTCGAGACGGAATATGTAGTACAGATATTCTGCCAATTCTACCAAACACCAGAGCCATCCTAAGGGAATATCTGGCGTATGTACTGTTGCATCCACGCTTTGTGTCATACGCAACCGCTAGGATGAGGGGGACAAACCATCCAAGGGTGAATCCAAGAGAAATCCTAAGGTACGAATTCCCACTACCTCCTATAGATGAACAAAAAATAATCGTGGAAACATTATTGGTGCTTAACAAATGGATTGAAACGGAGAAGAGACGTAAGGAAAAACTTGAGCGTTTGAAGCGTGGTTTGATGGAGCTTCTCCTGACTGGTAGAGTTAGGGTTCGTGTAGAGAGGCTTGACGGCGAGGAGAACTTGCCAGGTTCTGGTGGGGGTGCTGGTTCTTGAGTGTGCGTGTTGAGGAGGTTGATGTTAAGACTTTCCTGGATAGATTAAAGAGTAGGGGGTGGCGGGACGGCTCTGATATAGTTGGAGTAAGGGAGAGGGAGCTTGTTCCCTTCTTCTTCGAGAGCGTTTTGAGGGATGCTATCCGTAGGATTAACTGGGGGGTTTTCGCTGGGCTTACTAGTGAGGAGGAAGAGGAGGTTCTCCGGGAGGTTCTTGACAGGCTTCGTGGCGATAATGAGGTTAGAGTTCTTCAGTATCTTAAGTATGGGGTGGAGGTTTACCTTCGGAGGAGGCAGCGTAAGGTCACGGTTAAGCTGATAGACTATGATAAGTTGGGGAACAACTTGTTCTTCTACCTGGTTAGGCCCCGGTTCCGGGGGTTCCCGGATAATATTGAGCCTGATATAGTTCTCTACATCAACGGTTTACCAATAGTCATCGTTGAGGTTAAGCGGCTGGTTGAGCCTTACTCTTACCGGGTGGCTCTGGGGCAGATTCGCAGGTATGAGATGTTCAGCCCTGAGGTGTTCCGGTTTGTCCAGTTCGGTGTTGCGGTTGGTGATGAGGAGAGGGTTACTCCGACGTGGCCTAACTGGAGCCGTGAGGAGAGGGATGTACCCGCTTTTAGGTGGGTTGTGAAGGAGAGGAACGAGGAGGGTAGGCTCAGGGAGTACGAGGATGTAACCTATATCCTAGAGCCGGGCCGGCTACTCGAGTACCTCCGCTACTTTGTCTTCTTCCGTAGGGAGCGTGGCGGCGGGCTGGGCAAGATTATCGCTAGGTACAATCAGTACTATGCCGCTAAGAAGGCTATGAGGCGTATTGACGAGTACATGGCTGGCGGGAGGCTCAACCGTGGCCTGATATGGCACTGGCTTGGGAGCGGTAAGACGTATACAATGTTCTTCATAGCAAACTACTTCCTCGACAAGTACTGGGATAGGAGGCCTATAGTGTTCTTCATAGTGGATCGGAGCGACCTCGAGGAGCAACACGAGAAGGTCTTCAAGAACATTGAGGAGCCTAGGTTCACCAAGCTATTCCAGAAAATAGATAGCATTAGAGAGTTGCACCATAGGATAAGGGTGATTAGGGAGAGCGAGTATCTCGGCGGAACCATAGCCTACGGGGTATACCTTACTACGATTCAGAAGTTTCAGCGGGGCCCCAGATCTCCCGAGACCAGGGAGGAGCTCGAAAGGGAGGTGGAGGAGTTCCGCGGGGGCCTCCTAGACCTGCTCATGAAGCTGGGCGAGGAATACCTGGGGTGGCTCCGCCGGGAGAAGCCGGAGGAGTATGAGAGGCATGCGAGGGAGCTAGCCGGGCTTCGGGGTAAGGCCCGGGATGAGTACCTGGTCGGGCTAGGCCAGGTTAGGGGCAGGAATATCTTGCTGCTGATAGATGAGGCTCATCGTACCCAGTACGGTATACTGGCCGCTATGAGGAAGACCGTGTTCCCTAACGCCTTGGCCTTCGGCTTCACGGGTACTCCTGTATTCAAGTATGAGAGGAACACCTTCATAGAGTTCGGCTACCCTGAGAGAGGCGAGTACTACCTCGACGTCTACTTCATAAGGGACTCCATACGGGATGGCTTCACCCTCCCGCTCGCGTACCAGGCTGTTAGTGAGGGTGAGGTCTCCCGCGAGGGGGTGCGGATAAAGCTCTCCGAGGACGAGATACGGGGCTTCATAGAGGAGTACATGAAGAGCCGCGAGGTAGGCCTCGACATCCTAGACCACCTAGACCCCACGTTATACAGGAAGGTCGGGAAGTACATCAACAAGGTAAGAGTGTTCCTGATGAACGAGGAGCGCATCGACAGGCTAGCCAAGTACATCGCTGACAGGCTAGAAGAGGATACTGAGGGCTTCAAGTTCAAGGCTATGGTAGTAGCTGTGAACCGCCTGGCCTGCGTACGGTTCAAGCGTAGCCTGGAGAAGTACCTGGTCGAGAAGTACGGCGAACAGGCACGGGATTGGGTAGAGGTCGTGATGACATATAACTACAATGACAGGAATAGGGAGATAGTATCCTACAGGGAGGAGCTCCAGAAGAGGTTTGGAACCAGTGACATGAACGAGATCAACAAGGAAATCCAGAGGAGGTTCCTCGAGGAGGAGAACCCCCGAGTGCTCGTCGTCACTGACATGCTCATCACCGGGTTCGACGCCCCCATACTCAAGGTAATGTATCTCGATAAGCCACTCTACGAGCACCGCCTCCTACAAGCAATAGCGAGGGTCAACAGGCCCTACCCGGATAAGGAGTTCGGCCTCATAGTCGACTCCGTCGGACTCCTCGAGCACCTCTCCAAGACACTAGCACTCTACAATATGCTAGCAGACGAGGAGATACGCAAGGACTTCGAAGAAAACCTAATGGAGAACATAGACGAGAAAGTGGAGGAGTTCATACACCTCTACAATAGCGTCAAGGACAGACTCTCCAAGCTGGTACTGGGCGGCCAAGACGCCTCAATAGACCTAGACACCTTGAAAGAGGAGCTTAGAACAAAAACCTTCGATAGGAGAGAGTTCGAGGCGAAGATAGGAGTAATAGCCCTCTACGCTTCCTCCAAGGAAGCTAACGATGACGTGGCGAGGGCTAAGAGGCTATTGAATGATATGCGTAGAACGATAAAACTATACAAGGCTCTCGGAAGCCACCCGAAGAAACTCTTCTACGTAGACGACATCGAGGTACTAACCTTCGTCTACGGGAGCATACTCAAGAAGATGAGGAGAAGAGCGACAGGGCTCGGAAGGGAGTTCTGGAGAGAGCTGATAAAATTCATACACTCCAGAACAGTCATAGACGAATTCGAAAAGATAGCAGAGACAGAAATAAGCGATGAAACACTCGACCAACTCCTAAAAGCGAAGACACCAACAGTAGAGCTGAGAAGGGTGGTCGCAGACTACTACTTCTACCTCCGCGGGATACTAGCGAGGAACCCCCACGACCCAATATACAGGGAGATAATGAGGAGACTCGAGAGACTCCTCAGGGAATGGATAACCAGGAAAATAGACCTGAGAACGTTCCTAGCGCAACTAAAGGCTCTAGAGGAGGAGAGGAGGAGCTACGAGGAGAGGATTAGGGGGAAGCCCATAGAAGAGAAGATAGGAGAGGCAATCAACACCTACATTAGAAGCGAAGTCCTCCAGGAATCCCCAGTAAGCCTAAAGCTGAGGAATACGAAGAGGGAGATAAAGCGCCTCCTCAGGAAGAAGATAACCTCAACAATAAAGCCTAGT